>JANYCC010000138.1 GCA_025360495.1 Verrucomicrobiota bacterium
TCTGCCATCACCGGTCTTTCAACCGGTGCGCAAGATTTTTTTATCCACTCAATTTTCCCATCCGTCCCGCACCGCCCGGTTTCCCAGGCTGCACGGCCCGGACAGGGGCTCTCTCATCGCACATTTCGAATTTCAAGGAACTACGACGCCTTCATACAGCGCAGTGGAGACGACAAAAAGCGACGAAAAAATATGCCGCTGCCTATTTGGAAGGCGGCCTTTTTCTTTCTTCACTCACCATCGTTTGCTGCGCTGCGTTACCAGCGTCGCAAAGAACGACACCTTTATAGGGAGAAGGCCCCCGGAGTGCAATGGCTATTTTGGAGAATCTTCATTCACCCCCCGGAGGGACTTCCAAAACCCGTCGGCTCCCGGGTGGTTTTCTGTGCTTTCGGGCCGGAAATAGCGTGTTTCTAATCCGCCAAGCCCCGACGAATGGCTCCAAAAAAAACGACGCACCCGCTCAGAGGGGATGGAAGAGCATCACCTGGCTGTCCCGCGCCGCGCCGCGCCGCAGAATCCCGACATACCGCCGCCGGGCACTCCCAATCCGCGCTTCCACCCGGATTTCAAAGGTCGAACTCTGGACCGTGAAAAGGCTGCCCCCGGCCACACCCGCCCCGGGAAGCTCGGCCATCGACCGGAACGGCAGGTCGTCTTCCGTGCCGTCCACCCCATCGGCACCCGCCCGCTTCTGGATGATTTGCTGGGTGAGATTGGGATCCCCGCCCAACAAAACCCGCAGGACGGCCGGGGGCGCAGTGTTGACGTTCACCCGACCCACGGAGATGGCGCAGAAAAGGTCGACCAATCCGGCACCAGACTCATCGGGAGCGATGCTGCCGAGAGGTTGCCGTCGGGGCCCTCCCGGGCCGTTCTGGGGAGGCGGGGCGAGCCCGGCACCCCAATACATGGCCGGGGTCACTCCACGCACCTTGAGCAATTCACTCGGATCATCGAAGGCGCCATCCTTCGGCACATAGGGCGGCGACAGGCTCAGGTAGTATGATTTTTCCGCACCCCCCCCGACATGTTCCAAATCATCCCGGTCACGCCAATCCGCGATGGCTGCGGTGACCGCTCCAGCGTCGCTGGCACCGACCCCGGCGACCTGCAGGGCGAGTTCCAACACCGGCTCACTGGTGGTGTTCAGGTTGAGGCGGCGTTCCTGGTCGATGATCTCTATGGAGACAAACCCTTCCCCGATGGGAATGTCCTTCAATGACATGCCGGCGAAGGGATCATCCACTGACTCGGGGCTGCCCGGGCCGCCCGCCCAAAACTGTTTAAGGCTGTCGAAACCCGCCTGGTCCGGAATCTTGCGTTGCTGATCCAGGACCCATTTGGCGTATTCGACGCCCGAACGCCCGAGCCATTCCAGTTCCGGGGTCGACTGCGTGTTCACCGCCAACCGAGCCTCGACCTTCATGGCGTAGGCGAAAGCGCCGGCAATGACCGCCATGGCCAACACCAACACCAGCACGATGACCAAAGCGGCTCCACCCAAAGCCCGGCGGGAATTCGGGGCGGCGGTGTTCAGGCAGGCTCTCATCAGCGTGGGTTGGCCAGTCCGGGGTTGGGGTTCAGACTCCCAGGCGCCCCGGACTGTGCCTCACCCGCAACCCCGGCACTCGGAATCCGCACGATCCGCGTAACGGTCTCGGCCGGTTCGCGGGAGAAGCGACTTCGTTGGCCGAACCCAAGGGTCACTTGCACCAACGCGGGCAATGAATTGGTCTGGGTCCAGTCGGGGGAAAACTCACCCTTGCGGACATCCCAATACAGGAGTTCAAAAACCGTCACCTCCCGGGCCAACACCACGGCGTGTCCCTCCACATCATTGTCGGGAGGAGCGAGCAAGGAGTTTTGTCGCAGGACGAGTTCGGAACCGCCATCGGGAGCGGGTTCGACCCCAAAAGTCACCCGTCGGACCCGTTCGCCGTCGAAAAACCCGGTGGCCGGGAAAGCATCCGACAAATGGGCGACGAAACTGACCGCCGAGAAATTGCCCTCGCCGCCCGCCAGAAACGCGTAGTGACGGGCATTGGCGTTGAAGAAGACGGCCGAATTCAGGGCCTCTTCCACGGTCTGGATGGTCATCCGGCTCCGTTGGGCATTGGCCGCCATCCGGAGCGCCGCCGCATTGCTTTGCATGAGGATCTTCCACGAGCTGTAGAGCAATGACAGCACCAGGGCGAAGATCATCAGCGCGACCAGCACCTCCAGGAGGGTGAATCCGGAAGCGCCGGGTCGCGGTCGGGGCACGGGTTTCATCGGCCGACGCGGCGGACGGAATCCGGCCGGTAAAGGAGGAGCGTCAATTGGGAATGGTCCTCGCGCCCGGCCGACATGCCGGCGACCTCGAACTCGACAAGGTAGAGCCCGTTGGTGTTGTACGGCGAGATCGAGCGTCGCCAGCTATAGCCTGGGTGCGATTGGCCGAAATCCCCGGTTTCGACCCCTTCCTCCAACCGGTTGGTCATGGTGAGCCTCGCGGCCAGGCTGCTGGCGTCGACATGCACCCGGCCGAGGGAACGGGCGGTCCGGAGGCTGATCGTGCAGAGGTTCAGGATTGAAAACAGGCAGATCGCGAGAACAGCCGAGGCGATGACCACCTCCAAGAGTGTGAAGGCGGCTGGCGGCGACCGCTTGAGGCTCGTTTTCATCGCACATCAAAGACTTCGGCAATCCCGGTCATGACCTCGACGGTGAGTCGCCGCGCTTGGGAACGTCGCCAACTGATGACCCCTTCGAACTGGTCGGCGGTGCCATTGGGAAAGAACCGAACCGCGGCGGCCGGTGCGTCCATGAACCCCCGCTGGTTCACCACCACCGATTCGAAGGCGACGTCCTGGTCGAACCGCTTGGCGAAAAACGGTGCGGGACCATCGTCCTCCCCCCGCCGGGTGAAAGACACGGCGCTGACTCCATTGGTCGCGCCAACAACCCCTTCGGGAGCGGCTTCGACCGAGATTTCCGCCCCACCGTCGCGGATGACGATCTGCATCGGCCGGGATTCCATGATCGCCCGGGATCGGGCTTCGTTGCAGGCGTCGAGAAAATCGCGGGTTGCCTGGGCGAGGGGCGGTCGGGTGACACTGCGGAGCATCGGAACGGCAAGCCCGATGATGATCAGGCCGATGGTGATGGCCACCATGAGTTCGACCAGCGTGAAGCCGGTGTGGCGACACGGTTTGCCCGGTCTTTGAATTCTGCCCCTGACGGCGCGGTTCATCGCATCTGGATGCTTTGGGTGATGGCGAACATCGCCTGCATCACCCCGACCAGGAGCCCGCCGATCACGACCGCGAGCAGCACGATCAACGCGGGTTCGATCATGCCCATCATCGTCCGCAGGGCGACATTCAGGTCCGCTTCATAGGTTTCCGCCACATTCAGAAGGGCGGCCGGGACATCGCCGGTCTCCTCGCCGATCCGGATCAGGTCGATCATCAACTGCGGAAACACCCCGGCTTTGGCGAGGGGTTGGGCCAGGGTTTTGCCGTCGGTCACCGCCTCACGGGTGGCGGCAAGGGCATCTTTGACGACGGTGTTGGAAATGACCTGTTCGGTGATGCGAAGGGCTTGGAGGACGGGGACCCCGTTGGCGAGGAGGGTGGAAAGGATCCGGGCGAACTGGGCGAAGAGGTTGAGCCGGATGACCGAGCCGAAAATGGGCAACCGCAGCAGCATGGAATCGATCCGTCGATGACCCTGGGGTGTCGCGCGGTACCGGCGGACGACGATGTAGAGCACCAGACTCGTCAACGGGATCATCCACCACCCGTACGTCTTCATGAAATCGCTGATGCCGATGACAATCCGGGTGGCCAGGGGGAGCCCGTCCTTCAGCTGCATCGTTTCAAAGAATTCGGTGAACTTCGGCAACATGACGGACGTGAAGAAGATGATCAGGACCAAGCCGAAGAAGCAGACGAAGATCGGGTAGATCATCGCCGACTTGAACTTGCTCTGGACCTCGGCGAAGCGCTCAAAGTGGCTGGCCAGACGGCGCAAAACCTCTTCCAAAGCGCCGGACTGCTCGCCGGCACGGACCATGTTGATCACCAGATCCGGAAAAATGGCGGGCTGTCGCGCCAAGGCGTCGGAAAGGCTGCGCCCCTCGATGACGTCCTGTTTGACCTGCTGGCTGACGGTGCCCGGGATTCCCTTGGCGGTGAGGCTGGACATGGAATGCAGGGCCATGGTGAGGGGCATCCCCGCCTTCAAAAGATTGGCCAATTGCTGCGTGTAGGTCCCCAATTCCTGAAGCGTCGGCCGGCGGCGGCGCTTCAGCAGGTTCTTCAAGGAGGCGGGAAGAAATCCGGAAGTCGAGGTCGCCGCGGAGCCACCGTCCGCCGTTTTGCCGCCACCCTTCGCCATCAGGACGGATACCGGGAACAACCCGGATCGCTCCAACTGGAGGACGGCCGACGTCCGGTCGGCGACTTCCAAGACGCCATCGACCAACTCGCCGGACCGACGTCGAGCCTTGTACGTGAATTGAGCCATGCGTCAGGTGCGTTATATAACCGCGTCGGGGCGAAAGTTCCAGCCGACGGTCCGTGCGTCCGTCACCGAACCCAAGCCGAACCGTGCGGATATTCGTGGGCGCCGAGACTGGCGGGAAGGATTTCGGTGCTGTAGCCGGGCCGTTCCGGCACGAGGTAGCGAGCGTTACGGACCCGGCAGGGATCGACAAAGTGTTCGTGAAGATGATCGACGAATTCGCACACCCGGTTGTCCATCGAACCGCTGACGCAGACAAAATCTATCATGCCCAGGTGCTGGACGAATTCGCAAAGGCCGACACCGCCCGCGTGCGGACAGACCGGCACGCCAAACTTGGCCGCCAACAACAGGACCGCAAGATTCTCATTCACACCTCCGAGCCGGCAGGAGTCGATCTGGCAGAAAGAAATCGCCCGGGCTTGGAACAATTGTTTGAAGAGGATCCGATTCATCCCGTGCTCACCCGTGGCGACCCCGATCCCCAGCGGTTCCAAGGCTCGGGCGATCGCGGCGTGTCCCAGGATGTCGTCGGGGGAGGTTGGCTCCTCGATCCACCATGGTTTGAAGCGGGCCAGTTCTTTCATCCAGGCGATCGCCTGGGGCACATCCCACACCTGGTTGGCATCCACCATCAACCGCCGCTCCCAGCCGATCTCCTCACGGATGATCGCCAGGCGTCGGAGATCGTCCTGCAAGTCGCGTCCGACCTTGACCTTGATATGGCCCCACCCTTCGGCAACGGCCTCGCGGCTCAGGCGACGGATCTTGTCGTCGGAATAGCCGAGCCAACCCGCGCTGGTGGTGTAAGCCGGGTAGCCAACCCGTTCCAACTCGGTCACGCGGGCCGCCTTGGAAGGTTCCTGACGCCGGAGCAGTTCCAGCGCCTCCTCCGGGGTGAGGGCGTCGGTGAGGTAACGAAAATCAATGCAGCGGACGAATTGCTCGGGCGTGAAACCGCTGACCAACCGCCAGACCGGTTGACCCGCGATACGCCCGTACAGGTCCCACAGCGCATTCACAA
This sequence comes from Verrucomicrobiota bacterium, assembly GCA_025360495.1. GTDB lineage: Bacteria > Verrucomicrobiota > Verrucomicrobiia > Limisphaerales > UBA9464 > UBA6176. The sequence continues at coordinate 5,534 of JANYCC010000138.1, forward strand.
TCGCCGCCAGGGCCAGATGCACGGCGCCCTTGTCAGGTCCGATCCAACGCAACTGGGAATCGTTGTTCAGCAGATGCCAGAAGCCACCGGGATCGGCGATAAAGTCCTCCATCCGGCATCCCACGACGAGGTGCTCGTGGGCGCGGATGGCCGCACAGACCACCTCATTGCCGCGGCCGATGGTGAAGGAGGACCCATGCCCGGCCCGGCCATCGTCGGTGTGCAACACCACGTACGCCGACGAATAGTCGGGGTCCGGGTTCATGGCGTCGGACCCATCCTTATCGCGGGAGGTCGGAAAGCGGATGTCGCGGACTTCGAGGTGGGTGATGCGCGGCATGCAGTCGCGACTCAGGCGAAATCGTGTTCCTCGTCCCGGACGACCAACACCGGGCACGGGGCATGGCGGACGATCTTCTCGGCGACGCTTCCCAAAAGGGCGTGTTTCAACCCGGTGTAGCCGTGGGTCGAAACGATGATCAGGTCCGTTGCGGCGGCTTTGGCGACCTCGACGACCTCCTGCCAGGCGCGACCGGAGCGCACCACCGACTCGATCTTGACGCCGCCCCCCACGCTACGGGCCATTTCGCGAAGCTGGCTCTCCAATTCCCGGGTTCGAGCCTCTTCAATGTCCGGAGGCAACAGCGGCACGACGGCGAAATCGGGCGGATACGTGAGGGGTTCGACGACGTGCAACAAGGTCAGGGAGGCATCGAATTGTTCGGCAAACAATTTCGCGTAGTGAAGGGCCTTGCGCGACGGCTCGGAAAAATCCACCGGCACCAGGATCCGGGTCAACCGGAACCGCATGGGGGCAAGCTCGGTGATCGGAGCCGTGGCGTGGCCATGCCCACCCCGACCCGAGACGACGACTTTGACGCCGGACTTGCCGGCACCGTGGTTATTTTTCGGAGGCATAGATTGTAGGGATTGATTCCGGGGACACCGTCAAGAAGACGCCGGTCCAGCGACCCGCACCACTGAATTCACGCCTCCAAAGGGATTGGGTGCAGACTCCGCGGGGTTCGGGTCGACAACCCATCGCCCATCCGCGACGAATCGATATTCGTGAACACCGGGATCCAGGTGAACATCCCTTTCCCAGCGGCCACCCTCCCGCTCGATCATGGGAAGCGTGGTGGGGTGCCAATCGTTGAAAGTGCCTGCCAGATGAACGTCGCGGGCGCCATCCAGGTGGATCGCAAAACGCACCACTTGGGGTGAAACGGCCGGGGAGGTCGATGGCGGGGCCCCCACCGGTTTTGACGCGGCCTTTGATGCCGGCGGGCGGAGCGATCGGCGTGGGGTTTTCATGGCTCGTGGAACCGTCACGACACTGGGGCGAATCCCTTGCACCCTATCCTGAGTCCGACGTCCATCTTCCCCAACCTTGTTCAAGGGTGGGCCAAAATTGTCGGAAAAGGGTTCGCGAACGGGACCATCCTGCCCCTCTTGGCTGTTTCCCTTCAAGGGTCGAATGCGCACACTCTCCGCATGGAATCCCCGACGGCCTTCACCCTCGCCGAACTCCCGTTCCTCAAAGGGCTCGAATGGCGGCACCTTGAAGCGATGGCCTCGTGTGCCATCGGCGTCAAGATCGGGGCGGGCGAACGAATCTTCAAGACCGGCGAACCCGCCAACAGATTCTACCTGCTGACAGCGGGTCGCGTGGCCCTCGAGGCCCAGACCCCGTCCGGGTCGTCCGTGGAAGTCCAAGTCATCCAAGCCGGGGATGGGTTGGGATGGTCCTGGCTTTTCCCGCCCTATGAATGGCGCTTCGACGCCCGGACCGTGGAACCTGTCGAGGCGATCTACTTTTATGGAACCCGGCTGAGGGAATTGGCCGAGGCGGACCCTGCATTCTGCTGCGCCCTGATGAAACGGATGACCAGTGTGATCCTCTCCCGCTTGCAGGCGACCCGATCCCGGTTGGTGCAACCGCTGACGGGCCCGTGAGCCGGGCCGGGGCTTCCAGTCCCCTGCGATCCTCACCTTGCCGTGATCACCGCGTAATTCCGCTTACCCTTCCTGAGCAACAGGTGTTTCCCGAATAGCAGATCGTCGAAGGTGATCCACCGTCCCACTTCCGTGAGCCGGACATTGTTGAGGTACAGTCCACCACCCTCGAGATCCTTCTTTCCCTGCCCTTTGCTGGAAACCAACCCGGCCACGACGAACAGGTCCAGCACGCTGACGCCCGGGGCACCGAATCGCCCGATCTCGAGATCCTTCGTCGGTACTTCGCCCACAATTTCGGCAAAGGTCGCCTCGCCCACCCCGTCCAAGTCGCCCCCGAAAAGTATTTCGGACGCCCGCTGCGCTTCCAACGTCGCCTGAGGCCCGTGGATCAGGTCCGTGACTTCCTTCGCCAAGGACCGATGGGCGACCCGCGCCCCGGGATTCAACAGATGCTGCTCCTCCAGTCCGGCGATTTCCGGCGCCGGCAGGAAGGTGAACAACTTCAGATACCGGACCACCTCGCGATCGTCGGTGTTGATCCAGAATTGATAAAAGCGGTAGACGCCGGTCTTGCGCGGATCGAGCCAGATGGATCCTCCCTCGGTCTTGCCGAATTTGGTGCCGTCCGCCTTCGTGATCAGGGGGAGCGTCAGGCCGAAGCTGGATCGGCCAAGTTTCTTTCGGATGAGATCAATGCCGGCGGTGATGTTGCCCCATTGATCGCTGCCACCGATCTGGAGTTCGCACCCGTGGGTCCGGGAGAGTTGATAGAAATCAAAAGCCTGCAGCAATTGATAGCTGAACTCCGTGTAGCTGATCCCCACCTCCCGGTCTTCCATGCGCGACCGCACGGATTCCTTCGCAATCATCTGATTCACCGAGAAGTGCTTCCCGATCTCCCGCAGGAAATCCAAGTAGGACATCGGGGCGGTCCACTCCGCATTATCCACCAATTGGGCCGGATTGACCTGGGTTTCGAAATCCAGAAGCCGGGCCAACTGGGGACGGACGGATGCCAGGTTCACCGCAATCTGCTCCCGGGTCAGCAACTGCCGTTCCTGGGATTTCCCGCTGGGGTCGCCAATCGAACCGGTCGCACCTCCGGCCAGCGCGATGGGACGGTGGCCGGCGTTCTGAAAGCGGCGCAACGCCAGCAAGGGCACCAAGTGCCCCACATGCAGCGAATCGGCCGTCGGATCAAATCCCGAGTAAAGGCTGACCGATCCGGCCGCCAAACGGCGGTCCAGTTCCGGCAAATCGGTGCAGTCGGCGATCAATCCGCGCCACTGCAATTCCTCAATGATGGACGTGGGCATGAGACTTCAGCGAGTTAGGCCGCTCAAACGGGGTTGGAACAAGGGAAAACCAGTGGGGAAAACCATGAGCGCATGGATTTTCCGGCCCGGGAAGCGATCCTTCGCTACATCGGGTCGATCCCGGTTCTTCCCGGTGTTAACGCGAGCCCGTTCACCTTGTAGTCGGGCCCGTCGCTCCCGGACGAGCGCCTTCGACCCGAAGGATCGCTGGGGATCGGTCGAATGCACCGGAAACCAACGATCGATACAACAACCTTATAAGCAGCATATTGCACGATTATGCCCCAGACCAGCAAGGCCACCCGACGTGATTTTCTGCAACTTTCATCCGCCAATTCCCAGAACATTCAGTGGTGGCCATGTTCGTCTGGTTTCCGACTCCTCCGTCGGGTTTGCACAAGCCAGTTCGAACAGGACACCAGATCGTCAGGCTTCGATGCTTGGTCTGCGTTGATGGCTTGTTGGTACACCGCCCGGCCGTAAGGTCGGGCGGCGTTTTTTGGAGCGCCCTCGCTGTGCCTCCCCCCCAGCCCGAATCCCGATCTGGGGATCAGTCCACCGTCACACTCAGGATCAGCGGAACCGCTGCCGACCGGGCGCTTACCAATTCCAACTGTTCGAGCACGGATCCCGGGGCCGGGGCATCCACCGTGATGACGTACCATCGGACCACGCTGCGTGCCGCCTCGCTTGCCTCGCTGATACCTTCCCAAAGAGCCCGTGAGTGATCCTCGGCGCGGGGATGCTCCGGTTGATGCCACCCGTCTCCCAACTCGGCACCCAAACGAACCGGCAGCGCCGTGTTGCGCCCTCCGTCCCATTGGCACCGAACTTCGAACAATTTCGCTCCCGACGGCAGATCCTCGCCCCCGCGCGAAGTGGCCAGCACGTGGATCTTGCGCACGGGTCGGCGCGAGATCGGAATCTTCACTTGGACGGGCCAGCGCGGGTTGAGCAGGGATTCACCCGACGCGGCCAACTGCACAACCCCTCGGACCTCGAAGGGAATCCCACCGAGTTGAATCGAACCCATCGGCATGTCTGCGGGCACCTCCCGGGGACCATTGAAGAAGGCATCACGAAGTTCGAGCGATCGGTTCAACACCGGACCCAAGTCGATGACGTTCATCGGGGCCTTCGGGTCCTTGGGCAGGATCTCGCTGGTCAAGGCACGATCGGCCCGCGGTGCATCCGCCACCAGTTGGGGACCCGCTGTCGGCGCGGCGATCGCCCGTCCTTCGGGGGAGATATTCTCATGCCAATCCAGCGAACCCCGGGCCTGCAACGCCTCCCTCAATTCCGGGAGCGACCAGATCACCAGATGATCGTCATCAGTCCCGGCCGCCAACATCCGCCCATGCGGCCCGAAGCCAAGACAGGTGATCGGGAGCAACGACTGGAGCCTCACTATTGGAAGCCAGGTTTCGGTCGAAACCACCACGACCCCGGACCGGGGACTGGCCACCGCGAAGGCACGACCGTAAGTCGACCAGGCCCCCGCACCGGGGGTTGTGTTTCCACCCCCGGTTTCCAGATCAAGGCGGGTTCGCCATTCAGCCACCGACAACACACGGTGCGACTCTCCGCCCACGATCAGGAGGTGGCGTCCATCCGGACTGAAGCGGGGCGATCCGGTCCCGGAGGAATCGCTCCAGACCGGCTTGCCCGCCCGCCAGGGCAGCACCCGGCTCGCGACGCCATTGACCTCGAGGGCCATCCAAGTCCGGTCGGGATCCACGTCCAAGGCGGTGAGATTCGACAGGTTTTCCGCCAATGGGGTCCAACTGAACTTTTCCGTGTCGAGGGATTCAATCCGGCCACCCCCACGGGCGACCACCAACTGCCCCGCCCCGTCCAACCGGGCCACCGGCCCCAGCCAATCCCCGGCCCCTGCGTCCACCCGGGGACCGGCTTCCAAACGGATGCGCCGTGCATTCTCGTTGATCTCGAACCACCGGACGCCTTGCCGTTGCACCACCAACAGCCGTCGACTCCGGGAATCAAAATGGGCGGAAATCACCCCCGGAAGTGAGACGGACGCCTGGACGTTGCCCATCGGGTCCAGCAGGTGGATTCCCGAGCCTTGGACCGCGACCACCCATCGGCTGTCAGGACTGAACTCGACCAGTCGCACCGCGGTGTTGCCCTCCCCACGCAAGGGGACCAGCACGCTGGCAACCGGGGGAAGAATGGACGCGATCCCGAAGTCGGCTCCGTCCAGGTAGGCAATCCGCGTGCCGTCGCCATTGAAGCGGAGCGGACGCCACAACTCGGACACCCCGAGCAACTGTCCGGACCGCGCATGCCAAAGGCGGGCCACACCGTCATTCGAGACGGACCACACCAGCGCTGCGTCCGGCGACATCGCCAGGCGTGTCACCGCTCCGCGATGCCCGTTGAAATCGCGCAGTTGGCCACTGCGAAGATTCCACATGCGGATTCCCCCGGTGCTGTCCCCGACCACCAGGATGTTGTCGCGCCACGCGACCGAGCGCACTTCCCCACGGTCGAAGGGGAGCCAATGACGCCGATGCCCGTCATTCCCATCCAACACTTCGATGTGATCCGCGGCTTGGGCGACGAGATCGGATCGGCCTGGCGAACTGGTGAGTTGGAGCCCGCGCAAGCGCTCGTCGGGCAACTCCAGGGTCCGGGTGGTGGAGCGGGCCAGATCATGGAATTCCAGCCGACCATCGGGGTTCACCACCGCGAATTCCTGATCTTCGGCCGTGAATCCAACCCACTGCCCGGGCCCCTGCCAGAGCTCCCGACCCGTGGCTGAATCGAGGACCAGGATCCGGCTTTCATCGGGAACCACCACGGTCCACTTCCCCGTCGGGCTCAATTCCAGCCGGGCCGGAACACGGTCGGCCTTGGGGGTCATGCGCCAGACCACATAGCCGGTGGCGCGTCGCCAAAGCCGCACTTCACCCGTCGCCGCGGCGTCCAAGACCAGGTCGAAATTGGGCGAGAGATCCAACGGCATTCCGGGCCCGGTGTGCCGATGACGCGCCTCGCCGGTCGTCCCCACATCCCAGCGGCTGAGAATGGCGGCGGCCTCATCGCGCAACTTCGCCGCGGCCTCGTCCCGCAACTCGGTCCGGGGATCCACCCGTGCGGCACCCGCCAGAAGATCCAACGCACGATCACGAATCCGGATCGACCCGGAAAGCCGGAGTCCGCGGGCCTCGCCGAGCCGCGCCTGGACGAGGTCATTGCGCGCCTGGTTGCGTTCCTCCATCAACACCTGCTTGGAAGTGGCGAGGCGGAACGCCACCCAGATGGAACCAATGATGAGGATCAGTCCCAACACCGCGATCGCCGCGGTCAGGCTCACCACCGCACGCTGTTGGCGGACCCAGCGCCAGAATTGTTCCCGCCGGGTGGCAGGGATCGATTCGATCGGCTCCCCTGCGAGCCAGCGCCGGAGTTCCTGGGCCAACGCCCCGGCGGTGGGGAACCGGCGGGCCGGATCCTTCTCCAAGCACCGCATGGCGACCACGTCGAGTTCGTACGGCACTCCCCGCAATTCATGGCTCGGCGGAGGGGGAGGGGCATGTTCGACCATCCGGAGCAGCGCGACCTGGCTCAGGGCGTTGAAGGGCGGCTTTTGCGCCAACAACTCATAAAGGATCACCCCCAACCCGTAGATATCGGCCGCCACGGTCGCCCCTTCCGCCCCTTGCCCCGCCACTTCCGGAGCCACATACCGCGGCGTGCCCACCACCTGTCCAGGCTCTTCCTCAGGCATCGACGCGTCGTTGAATTTTGCGAGGCCGAAGTCGCTGACATACGGGCGTCCGGCGTCATCAAACAGCACATTGCCCGGCTTCAAGTCCCGATGGAGCACGCCGCGTTGATGGGCGTATTGGACGGCATCGGCGAGGGTGGCGACCAACTGCACGGTGTCGCGCCAGCATCGCCGGTACCGCGAACGCCGTTCGGCCAGCGAACCGCCGGCCGCAAGCTTCATCGTGAAGAACGGGATGCCGTCATGCTCACCCACCTGGTACACGGGAAGGATGTGGGGATGCTCCAATCGCGCGATCGCCCGGGCCTCCAGCAGGAAGCGTTCGTGAAACTCCTCCGCCTCCAGTTGGTGCGGGAGCAACATCTTCAGTGCCACCTCACGACGCGGCTCCAACTGCGTCGCCCGATAGACAATGCCCATCCCACCCCGGGCCAATTCCTTGGTCACCTCATAACCCGGCACCTCCAGCAGCACCCCCCGCGTTGACATGGGTGCCACCGTCAGCACCCCCACCGTGACCTCCAACCCCGCTTCCGGGGGCGGACCCGGATCAAAAAGCAGCCCCGCAAGGCAGCGGGGACACAACCCGTCCAAGGCAGCCGACTCCATGGGGGACTGACACTCGGGACAGTGGCGTTCGCTCATGCGTTCTCCGCCGGGGAATTCGGCGTTGCCGCCGGGATATCGCTGCCTCGGTCCATCAACACCCGTTGCAACCATGCCAGTTCGGCATCCACCTCGTGGGGCGCGGAAACGGTCTGGGCCACCTCCGACCGGACACTGATCCGGAAAGCGTTCCGCAACCGGAAGATCTCCGTCTTCAGCGCCGCCAAAGAGATGCCGAGCGTCCCGGCCGTCTGTTCGTACGTCGGCGGTTCCTTCCCCACCGGCAGGTACACTTTGAGGTGGGTGAACAGGTGCGCCTTGCCACTCGCCGCATATTCCTGCCGCGTCCGCTCAAAGGAACGTCCCAACAACTCCAAGGCCCAATTCCGGTCAAACGACCGCACCACATCCTCCGCCATCGACGCATCCGACAAGGTCTCCGCCACGGCGTCCTCATCCGCACTGACATGATGGATGTCACCGCCCCGTTTCTGGGCCCTCCGACGGATCTCCACCTCCCGCAGAAACCGGGAGAGGGAACCCAACAGGAAGGAACGGAACCGGCCCCGGTGCGGATCCGCCCGGCGCCACGCGGAGTGGTCCGTCAATTGGACCAGGAATTCCTGGGTGAGATCCTGAGCCTCCGCCTCCCCGTAGCCACGCTGTCGCAAAGCGTAAAACACCGGGTTCCAATACATCTTGCACATCTCCTCCAACGCCTCGGCCTGGCGGTCGCCACCACTCTTGGTCGCGTGTCCCAAGATGCTCCAGTGCGTCGACGGAAAGTTCACGGCGGGATCGTATCGATGCGTTCTCCTGTCCGCCAGCCCCGTTCGGCAGCGCCGACCCAGGCAGTTGAGCCAGCGACACATGGGATCCCGCATCCCGATGCAGGCCGGCTCCCGGGTGGAAATTCCGCCCGGAATTCCTGCTTTCCCAGCCCTCCCGTCCCCACCAAACTCAGGGTGCCATGAAACGGTTGTCCGCCCTGCTGCTCGCCGGGGTCTTCCTCCTCGGCCTCGCCCCGGCCCATTTGGTTGCCGCGTCCACATCCGCACCCACGCTCGCACCCAAACCCCCGGGGGTCGCCGCCGCCGAAACCCTGTCGCAGGTCACGGGGATCGCCATTTCGCCACTCCTCGGGGTCGGCGCGGTCGGTGCCTGGCGCTATTATGAGACGCCTCCCGCCCAGCGCGACGGACTCTCCTGGTACGCCCAGCCGTGGTTCTGGGGCCCGGCCCTGCTGCTGGTCGGCCTCGTGTTCCTCAAGGACACCGCCGGCGCCGCCCTGCCCACCGCCCTCAAGAAGCCCTTCGATGTCGTTGAAGTCTTCGAAAACAAATTGTCCGGTCTCATCGCGACCGGAGCCATCATCCCGATGGCCTTCGACCTTTTCAAAAACATCTCGCCGGGGGCGGGCGCCAGCCTCGGCGACGCCGGGTTTGCCGCCATCGATCTCGCGCCGCTCTGGGGCGCCCTGATGGTCCCCTTCGTCCTGATCGCCTATGGCGCCGTCTTCCTCGTCTCCCACTCGATCAACATCCTCATCCTGATCAGCCCGTTCTCCACCGTGGACGCCGCCCTCAAGGGATTCCGCCTGTTTCTTCTCTCCACCGTCGCCGGCACCTCGATGGCCAGTCCGAAGGTCGGCGCCCTCTGGGCCGCACTCATCATCCTGTGCTGCCTCCCCCTCTCCGGATGGGCGTTCCGTCTGATGGTGTTCGGCCAGGTGTTCGCTTGGGACGTCCTCACACAGCATCGTCGCCGTTTCAAGCTTCACCCCACGGCCAATCCGGTGTTCCTCGCCCGCTCCGTGGCCGGGGTTCCGCGACGCACCTACGGCATGCTGCATCGGGACCCAATGGGACAACTGACCTTCACCTACCGTCCCTGGCTCGTGCTGCCGCGACGTTCCCTCCCTCTCCCGGTCGCGCAACACGCCGTCGGACGTGGATTCCTTCATCCGGAATTGCTCATCGTTGATGGCGAGACGGCCCATGACCTCCTGAATCTCCCGCCGCGTTATAACACGCATGAGGGGGAGTTCGCCGAAACCTATGGCATCCGCGAAGTGCGGGAGATCGGCCTTCGCGCCGCTTGGACGTGGATCAAGGGCTGGTTCGGTGTCCGCCCGATCCCGGCAGGCTGACTGCCCCGACACCGTGCATGAACCCCTGAGGGAAACCCGTCGGTGGCCCCGGCCCACGCGACCCTGGCTGTTGACGATGGTTTGGCACGACCTCCTTTTCGCCCATTGGCCGGTCCCCGCAGGGCCGCTCCGGGAACGCCTCCCCGAGGGACTCCAACTCGACACCTTCGAAGGCCAGGCGTGGTTGGGAATTGTCCCGTTCCGCATGACGGGGATCCGTCCCCGCGGCCTGTTCGCGGTCCCCGGCCTCTCCGCGTTCCCCGAACTCAACGTCCGGACCTATGTCACCGCCGGCGGCAAACCCGGTGTGTGGTTCTTCTCCCTCGATGCCGGAAACCGACCTGCCGTGAGGATCGCGCGATCCACGTTCCACCTGCCCTATTTCGATGCGGAGATGGATTGCGCAGCCGAAGCGGGGGGGATTTCCTATAAGAGTCGGCGCACCCACCGGGGCGCGCCCAGCGCGGATTTCCATGCGAGTTACGCCCCCACCGGCGAGATCTTTGCGAGCCGGCCGGGGACATTGGAAGAGTGGCTGACCGAACGGTATTGCCTCTACTCCTCCAACCGTTCGGGACGGGTTTTCCGCGGGGATATCGACCATGTGCCCTGGCCGCTCCAACCGGCCACCGCCCAACTCGGAAGGGTCGATCTCACCCGCATCCTGGGAACCACCCTTCCGGATACGGAGCCCCATCTGCTGTTTGCACGACGGCTCGACGTGGTGGCGTGGTGGCTGGAACCCGTGGCCTGAATCCAGGCCCGGGCTTCTGCCTCGGGGCCGGTCTAAGAACCGGAAGGACTCCGTCCATTTCCCGGAAAGGATCTCAGGTCTCGCCGGCCCCGCGATAACGTCGTGCGATCAGTGCGAACACGCCCGCCAAGGCCAGCATCAACCCCGCATAAAAAAGGAATTCGGCCGCTCCCCGGGCGTGAACCCACTCGCTGTTGATGCGGGTGATGGCGGCGACGAGGAAGTTGCCGACGGACGTCGTGCACAACCACAGGCTCATCACCAGGCCCCGGTATCGCTCCGGTGCCTGGCCATAGGCGAACTCCAGACCGGTTGCGCTGACCAGCACCTCGCCCAATTCCAACACGGTGTAAGGCACCAATTGCCACGCGATCGACAGCGTCGTCCCCGACTCGATCCGCGCCTGCAACCACGCACAACCCACAAAAGACAGGGCCGCGAAGACCATGCCGGCACCCATGCGGCGAAGCGGGGTCAAACGGCACCCCAGACGTTCCGCGATCGGATAAACCCCCAAGGTCAGCACCGGGACCCAGATCAGCACCAACAACGCACTCACCGATTGGATCCGCTCGGCATCGACCTTGTACGGGCCCACGAAGAACACGCTCATCTTCTCGCCCTGCAGCACCCAACTCGAATTGATCTGGTCGTAAAGCGCCCAGAAGACCGGCACCGGCAACAGGACCAGCGCGATCCGGCGGACCACGGCCAGGTCCCAGCCGGCCCGGGCTGGCTCGCGTTGGACGGGCACCCGGACATAATTCCGGGAACCCGCCCAGAACACCCCGGCCGCCAAGCCCATGAACACTCCGGGCACGCCAAACGCCCAGCGGAACCCGAAGTGATCGCGGATCAGGGGCACCAAGGCGAAGGCGAACATCGCGCCCAGGTTGATCGCCCAATAGAACATGCCGTAAACGAGCGGCAGACGGTCCTTCGCCGCCCCGGGAAATTGGTCACCGAGAAATGCCGACACGCAGGGCTTGATCCCGCCGGCCCCGAGGGCGATGAGACCCAGACCGACGTAGAGCCCGTCCCGACCCGCACCGGTGAGGGCGATCACGCCGTGCCCCAGGCAATAAAACAGGGACAGGCTGAGGATCGTGCGGTATCGGCCCAGCCAGCGGTCGGCGATGAACCCGCCCAGCAACGGCAGGAAATAAGCACCCATCTTGAAGAGGTGCACCACTTCCTTGCTATGGTCTTCACCGAGCCGCAGCTCATTCTTCAGGTACAGCGTCAGGATCGACACCAACCCATAGAAACTGAAGCGTTCGCAGGCCTCCATCGCCACGATGAAAGCCACCGCCAGGGGATTCCGACGCTCGTTCATGTTGTTTGGATCCCGGCACCGACCGCCCCACCCACCGCAATATCCCGCAATCCGATGCTTCGCGCCCGTTCATTTCCGCCGGGGCAGCTTCGGTCGGTTCCGGATCCCGTCACGGATGATCTGGAGCACCGCCTTGCGCTCGGGGCCCACCAGGGGCAGGCGCGGGGCCCGGACCCACTCGCGTCCCAGGCCGCATTCCTGCACGGCCAGTTTGAGATATTGGACAAATTTCGGATGGGTGTCCAAGTGCAGCAGCGGCGTGAACCACCGGTATATTTCCCGGGCCTGCACCCATTCGCCACGCCGCGTGAGCTCCCAGAAATGCTGGTTTTCCTCAGGAAACGCGATGCCTGTGCCCGCCACCCAGCCATCGATCCCGAGGATGGAACTCTCCAACACCAGGTCGTCCACCCCGGTGAAAATTGCATACCGCCCACCCACCCGGTTGTGCAGGTCGGTGATCCGGCGCGGATTCCCGGAACTCTCCTTCAGCGCGACGATATTCTTCTGGCCCGCCAATTCCGCGAACAACTCGGGCGTCACATCGTGCCCATAACTGAGTGGGTTGTTATAGATCATGATCGGCAGGCCCGTCGCCCGGGCCACCGTCCGGAAATGATGGAGCGACTCCCGCGGGTCGGGTGATTTGTAAACCATGGGCGGCATCAGCATGAACCCGTCCATGCCCATCACCTCGCCCTCGCGCACATACCGGCACGCCTCGGCCACGCTGGATTCCGCCACCCCGCTGAGCACCGGCACCCGACCGGACACATGCTTCACCATCCGGTTCATCACCTCCCGCTTCTCCTCCGCCAGCAGGGATTGGTTCTCGCCGAGGGAACCGAGGAAAATGAGACCGGTGACTCCCGAGGCCAGGAGCACTTCGACGTGCGTGATGGTCGCATCCAAATCGAGCGAACCGTCCTTGTTCAACTGGGTGGTGATCGCGGGGAATACTCCCTGCCAATGGGGCTTCATGTCGGCGAAGCTTGCCGCAGCGCAACCCCGGCGTCTTGTAGGGAATGAACCGGACCCGAAACGAATGCATCCCACCACAGGGCCCCCGTTCCGCGTCCGACCCATCAGGGCCGGGCCGACGCCACCGCCCGTCGCGCGGCCCAGCGCCGCTGACGGAATCGATCGATCGGCCGCTCGATCCACCAATGGATCGCGGCTGCGGTCGCCACGCTGAGAACGATCACCACCCCGGTGAACTTCAGGGGGGCCAGGGAATCCCATTCCGGAAACCGCGTGGCGACCCCGACCCAGATCCCCTTGATCACCCAGTGCGACAGATAGACGGCATAAGACAATTCCCCCAACGCCCGGTCCCAGGAGTTTCTCGCGGTGAAGGACACCAGGAACGGGATCGTTGCCGCCAGAAGCAGTGCGGTGGCGGGCCCGCGTCCGATGGTGGGAAACCAAGGGTACAGGATGAGCCAACCCATCACGCCCGCGAGGATCCAACCGCCGCGGGTCGACACGGCCCTGAGCCAGGGGACCCGCGGGACAGCGCCATAGACTCGGTGGGACAGGATCCCGAGGGTGAAATAGCCCAATTCACAGAAGAGGGTGTGGTCGCGCCAGAACTTGGAGGTGGAGAAAGGCACCAGTGGCAGTAGCCAGCGCAACCCGAGGGTGATCAGGAACACCCATGCCAGGCACCGCACGGAACGTCGTACAAAAAACGGCGCCAAGGCATAGAACTGGAGTTCCAGGCTCAGGCTCCAGGCGGGCGGGATCAGCAGGAAATAGAACAGCGGCACTTCCCCCACCGCAGTCTGAACGGGCCCGAAATCCAACTTTCCAGTCACGGTGTCGAGGGAACCGGCAGCCGCCCATTCCTGCCCCAGCGGACTCAACTGAACCCACTTCAGTGCCGCCGCCATCGACGGGGTGAGGCTGGGTCCATGCGTTTGCCACACCGCCATCTGACCACAGGTCACCGGGCGGCCCGTGACCCATCCCAAGACCAAGGGGATCAGCAGCGCCGCCGCCATCATGATGTAATAGGTGGGCAGGAGTCGCAGGAGACGGTTCCCATAGAACACCCGCACCGAGCCGGCGCCCGTGTATTTTTCATGGAGGATCAGGGCCATGTAAAAACCCGAGATGATGAAGAAGAGCTTCACCGCAAACTCCCCGCCCACCAGGACTTTTCCACTCAGGGACCCGTCGCAATGGAATACGACCACACTCAAGGCCAGCAATAATCGGAGAATTCCCATTTTTCAAAATCCGGCACCGGCGACATTCCGGGCCCGTCGTCAGGCGGGCCCCGCACCGCTTCCTGCCGATGCGAACCCAATCCCACAGCACTTGGCGAGAGCATTCCCCCCGGCGGCGTGAAACGCGGTGCGACGGAGCGAACGGTCCGGCGGTCCCAAGGCGTGGTGCGCATGAGTCACCGGTTGGTGCGGAACATTTCCGGATCTCCGGAAGCTCCGCGACACTGGGTGGAAATGAGGCGCTCATCCGTCCGCACGCACGCTGCGACGGACGGACTTCCCCGGCGCCGCACACGGCCCGAAAAAACCGCATCGTCTCCGGTCCACTCACAAAGACGGTTTGACCTTTGTCAACATCCGGTCAATCTGCCGTCGGAATCCCCATATTGAGGAGCTTACCAGAAGTATACCTCCAGGTGGATCATCCTATGAACCTGGAGTCGGGGGGAGGTGAGAACAATGGCAGCTAAAAAGAGCGCAGCTAAAAAGCCCGCCGCGAAGGTGGTGGCACCCGTGGTTAAGAAAGCCGCGGCGAAGGCCGCAGCTAAACCCGTCAAGAAGGGCGGCAAGAAGTAACCCTTACCTCCAACCCGAGGCGGAGGGCCCGCGCCAAGGCGCGGGTCCTCCGCCTCGGCCTTTTTCCCCATCCGACCGCGGCGCACCGAAGTTTCCGCACGGGCTGCAAACAGGGCCTTCCCGTCACGTTCCGTCCCCCTGGCCTCGTTCCGCCAATATCACTTTGTTGGTTTGGCTTCCCAACCAGGTGTGAGGCTGCGTGCCGGTCTTCCCGGGCCGGAACCGGGCGGTCAGATCAGCCGCGTGAAGTTCGCGGCGAACCATCCCACGAGAAGGGCGACCGCAATGCCCGCGGCGAGCAGGGCCGCCAGGGCGAGCCACCAACCCGGCGGCATCCGCAAAGGTCCACTGCCCGTGCCCGCCTCCTTGAAACGGTAACGCCGGCCTGCCAGCCAGAGGGAACCGACCGCCACGCCGACCAGGAGCGGCACGGAGAAGAAACCGTTCGGCCTTTCAAAGCGGATCTCTTCCAACTGCACCCCGCCCCGCAAAACCGTCAACGCGCCGAGCAGGCCCCAGACCCAGGCGGTGAAGGCGACCGTCCGCGACGACGCCATGGCCGCGAGCGCGAAGGCGAGGGCAAAAACCGCGAACGGCACCGCCAGCACCAACCCGTATAAGAGCAGCGGTTGGGTCAATTCCACGGCCGGCAATCCGCTGGTGACGAACACGCGGAGCAGGACGTCGGAAAGGTTTCCCTTGAGTGCCAGCACGTCCATCAACGAAAACGCCAGCAAGGTCCCGCCAGCCACCAGGACCCGCGCCCAATAACGCTGCGTCCGCGTGGCCGGGAATGCGAAATTGAACTCCTCGCATCCATGGATCACATCCGCACCCCCGAATGCCGGCCCCCCCACGGCCGCGAACACCACGCCGAATCCAAGCAGCCATAACGGATGCACCAACAGCGGCAGAAACCACACCGTCGACAACCACGCCACCAGCGACAACAACAGCAACCGGCTGTGCACGAACCATTCGCTCCATAACAAACCCCGCCACAACCGCACCCTTCGCGACGCCGACACGGGTTCCACGGGTGCGACCGCGGGCAGCTCGTCAACGACGCGCAACCGGGGAATGGGGCCGGGAAGGTTCACGGGATATCGCGCCCATTAGGCGGCTCCACCCGTCCGTGATCAAGCCTCGGACGACGCTTCCAACCCCTCACCGCAAAGGAGGCGGCGGACCATCCGCGTAGAATTCCCACGGATAATCCTCGTTGTCTGAGGGAACCGACAGCGCGTTGTCCCCCGTCGGCAGGAACGTCGAGACCTCCCCGTTGGCAGTCCCCACCCCGCCGCCCCCCGGCGTCCGGAAGATCTTCCGGTTCACCACCGCCCCATCGCGCTGCACCCGCAGGGTCTGGCCCTCGAACTGCGCATAGGCACGGCGGGCTTCCCCGGGAATCCGCATCCCATGCAATTGGCACGCACTGACGCCGGACTGGTTGCCGGCCTGGATCAAACGCAGCCAGGCTTCCCGGCGCCATCCCAGCGGATGCAGATACGAAAATGACACCGTCTCCGTCGTCTCCCGGATCTCCGCCTCCCAGGAATTCTCCTCCGGAACACCGATCCTGCCCCCCATCGGTTCCTGGGTCGGATTCACCCGGTTGCCCCAGAATGGCAGCCTCGTCCCGTTCGTCCCGTTCGTCCCCTTCATCGGCGGCTTCTCCTTCCCTGCCGGATCGGCCGGACACAACAACGAACGTGGGTTCGACAACCACCCCGGCCGGGTCGTCAGCCGGGTGTACGAACGCGGTCGCCGGCCGGTGTCATCGTGGTAGATCTCCGCCGCGACCGCCACCTGCCGCAGGTTTCCGCGGCAGACCACCTCTTGCGACCGGGTCCGCGCACCGCCGAGACCCGATGACAGCAGCGTGGCCAACACCGCGATGATGGCGATGACCGTCAGCAACTCGACCAGTGTGAAACCACCCCGTGTCAGGCGCGTGGGGTGCATCCCGCCCCAGACTCGGCACTTCCCATTTTCCCACCCTTCCCGCACGGTATAAGCTTCGAAGCCGGTCCGGTGCCCTTTCACATCATGGTCCCGCACTGCGGGCACGATTGCCGGAGGGATCCTGTTACCCACACGTTTCATTGGATCTCCCCGACCGGGTCACCGGACCGGCCCAAATTCTCCGGGCCCGAGCCGGCGAACCCGAGAGGCGGGACCGGTTCGAACCATTCGACAAAAAGCTCTTCCAACGTCAGCGGGAAAACATTCACCCGCACGTCCGGCCAGGCCCTCAAACCATCCAACTGCGCATCGTCCGCCACCCGGGCGATCGCAGTGAGCACCGGCCCCAGTCGCTGGCTCCGCAAGGCCCCCGGAACCTCCACCTGTTCCGGGACCGACACCCCGGGAAAAACCGCCTGCACCCGGCGCATCGTCCTTTGCCAATCGTCCACCGCACCCGTCCCGACGATCCGCCCGTGGTCCATCACCCCCACATGCGTTGCCAACCGTTCGACATCTGACAACAAATGCGTGCTGAGCAGCACCGTGCAGCCTTCCACCCGCAGCAGGGCCTCGATCAGACATCGGGTCAGGTCCCGCCGCAGAACCGGATCCAACCCCGCCGCAGGCTCATCCAACAACAACACGTCCGGACGCGCACCGAGGGCGGCGAGCACCGCGGCCAGACGTTGCTGACCTCCGGACATCCGACCCATCGGCCGATCCCAAGGGAGTTCCCAACGTCGCGCCAGATCCTTCGCCAATCCGTCATCCCACCGGGAGAAGAAATACGCCGAGTAACGGCTCAGGTCGCCCAACGTCATCCAGTCAGGATGCTGCCAGGCTTGGGAAACATAGGCCACGCGCTCCCGGAGGACCGGCGGGGCATCCCACCAGTCGGCCCCCAACAAACGCGCCACACCGGCGTCGGGCCGCAACAGGCCGAGCAAGAGGCGCAGGGTCGTCGTCTTGCCCGCCCCATTGCGCCCGATCAACCCGTATACCGTCCCCGACCCAACCTCCAGGTCCAGACCGTTGACCGCCACCACCCCGCGAAAGGTTTTCGTCAGGCCGCGGGCGAAGATGGGAGGTTGCATGCGTTCTCCTTCTGGAAACGTGGTCAACCGCCGGCCACCACGGTGAACTTGACCGGTTCCGTTTCGGTCGCCCCATCCCCCGGCGCGATCCGGCTGAGTTCCTCCCGCACGATCTGGACGACCCGTTGCGGCGGCACCCGCAGTTGACCGGCCTCCAAGGCGAGCTGGCGTGCGGTGCGACGGACTGCGGATTCCTGTTCGGTGATGGAAAGCGCCCGGGATTGGACCGCGATGAAGGCGCCTTTTCCATGCCGCATCTCGATCACCCCTTCCCGTTCCAACTCGGTGTAAGCCTTGACCACGGTGGTCGGGTTCACCGTCAGCGCCCCGGCCAATTCCCGGATGGAAGGCAGCTGATCCCCGGGACGCAAGGTCCCCCCCACGACGTAGTACTTCACCTGGTCCATCATCTGCCGGTAGACGGGGACCCCGGATCGCGGATCGAGTTGAAGATGAAGCCGGGCTGGCATGGTCTGATCGCTTGGGTGTTTGATAACACCCATACAGCCATTGTCAACCGCCGGGTGACAAGTCGGTCTGGGGGGGGGCGGGTTACACGAGTCCCCAGCCCAACCGGGAAGAAATGAGGACTCTCGGAGCTCGTCCCTCCGGTGGGCGGTTGCATCAGTTGCCAAAGTGCCGCCGGTCTCAACCGCTTCTTGTCGTTCGTCCCGGCGCCGGGTTAGGTTTCGCGGAACACACCGACTTAAGGATTCCACGCATGACCTCTTCCCCGCGCCTCAAACTGTTCGTGATGATGGTGCTCGAGTTTTTCATCTGGGGCGCCTGGCTCCCGCTGATCTTTGGCTACCTGCCCAGCCTCGGGTTCAGTCCGGGACAACAGTCGTTGATCCTCGGCGCCTTCCCGGTCGCCTCCATCGTGGGAATGTTCTTCAGCAACCAATGGGCCGACCGCCACTTCGCCGCCGAGAAGTTCCTGGCCGTCTCCCATCTGATCGGCGGCCTGGCGATCCTCGGCTGCGCTTTCACGACGACGTTTCTGCCATTTTTCCTGCTGATGCTCGTGCACTGCCTGCTCTATGTGCCGACCATCTCGATCACCAACTCGATCGCCTTCGCCAACATGAAGGACCCGGCCAAGGAATTCGGCATCGTCCGCATGGGCGGCACCATCGGGTGGATCCTCGCCGCCTGGCCGTTCACTTTCATTTTTGTGGACTGGGCCGCCGTCTCGGCCGCCGCCCCCGTGGGTTTTGTCGATTGGATCGGGAAAGCCCTCGCCCATCCGCTGACCGGGGACCGGGCCAATGCCGCCCGCAGCTCCACCTTCGTCGTGGCAGGTGTCGCCTCGCTCGTCCTCGCCGCCTTCAGTTTCACCCTGCCGCACACGCCGCCCAAGAAGGCGGCCGCAGCCGGTGACAAGCTCGCCTGGGTCGAGGCCATGCGGTTGCTCAAACATCCCTTCGTGCTCGTCCTCTGGCTGGTCACCTTCGTCGATTCCTTCGTCCACAATTGCTACTTCAATTGGACCGGTGTCTTCCTCGGGACCGCCAAGGCGGCCGGCGGCGTCGGCGTGGATGCGCCTTGGATCACGCCGGTGATGAGCATCGGCCAGGTCGCCGAGATCCTGACCATGTTCGTCCTCGGCGCCGTCCTCAAGAACCTCGGCTGGCGGACCACGATGATCTTCGGGATCCTGGGCCACACCGCGCGATTCGCCGTCTACGCCTTCTTCCCGCAGAGTGCCGAGCTGATCATCCTGGTCCAGGTGCTCCATGGCATCTGCTACGCCTTCTTCTTCGCCACGGTCTATATCTTCGTCGACGCGTATTTCCCGAAGGACATCCGCTCCAGCGCCCAAGGCCTCTTCAACCTTCAGATCCTCGGGTTGGGCGGACTGGTCGCGAATTCAATCTGTCCCTGGCTGATGCAATCGGTTTTCACCTCCGCCAAGGGGGTCAACTTTCAGGGCATGTTCCTGGTGCCGCTGGTCGTTTCCGCCGCCGCCGCCGTGGCCCTCGCCCTGTTCTTCCATCCGCCCAAGGTCGGGGCCGCCCAGATCGTCGGGGGAACCGCGCCGGCCCACTGAACCGCGCGCAGCCAAACCAGACAGCAGGGCTCGCACGCCAAGACGCCGAGGCACGCCCATGAAAACTCCGCTCTCCCGCCGCGAGTTCATCTCCGGTTCGATCACCCTCGCCTCGGTCGCCCTGGCTGGTTGCACCCACGGCAGACTCGGGGTCAACCAACCCCCAACCGGCCGCCGGTTCGGCATCTCGCTGGCGGAATGGTCGTATCACAACGCCCTGTTCGGAAAGAGGATGTCCCACTTGGATTTCCCCCTCGTCGCCCGCAGGCAACACGCCATCCCGGCCATCGAATTGGTGAACCAGTTCTTCATGGACAAGGCCACCGACCCGGCTTACCTGGCCGAATTCAAAGGGCGCGCCGATGGCGAGGGCACACGGATCCTGCTCATCATGTGCGATGACGAGGGTGAACTCGGCGACCCGGACAAGGCCCGGCGCCAGGTCGCCGTCAACAATCATAGGAAATGGGCCGACGCCGCGAAGTTCTTCGGCTGCCATTCCATCCGGGTGAATGCCGGGACCGGCGACGACGGGAGCTTTGAGGAAAAACAAAAACGCGCCGCCGACGGCCTCCGCCAACTCACCGAATACTGCGCCGGGCTCGGCCTCAACTGCATGGTCGAAAACCACGGCGGCCTCGCCTCCAACGGCCGCTGGCTCGTCGGTTTGATGAAGCTGGTCGATCACCCCCGGGCCGGCCTGCTCCCCGATTTCGGCAACTGGTACGATTATGATCGCTACCAAGGGGTCACCGACATGATGCCCTATGCGAAGGCCATCAGCGCCAAGTCCCACGACTTCGACGCCAGGGGGGAGTGCATGGAAACCGACTACCACCGCATGATGAAAATCGTGCTGGGCGCCGGTTACCGCGGCCACTTGGGGATCGAGTACGAAGGCGAACACCGTCCCGAACCCGAGGGGGTGGATCTCACCAAGCGCCTGCTCGAGCGGATCCACGACGAATCAGCCTGACGACCGGCGGCACCGGACCTCCGCACGGGTCGGGGGAACACAGGACCCCAGAGCTTCAGGACCTCAGAATCCCAGCGCCTCGGAGGTCCGGCCGGACATCACGCCCGCTCCATGTACTTGCCCGTCCGGGTGTCGATCTTGATCTTCTCCCCGGTCTTGATGAACAGCGGCACCTGCACCTGCACGCCGGTCTCCAAGGTCACCATCTTCTGCACGTTGTTCGCCGAATCACCCTTGATGCCTCCCGGTGCGTCGGCCACCGACAGGACCACGCTCGGTGGCAACTCCAATTGCACGGCCTTTTCGGCCACAAACGTCATCGTCACCGATCCGTTCTCCACCAGGAAATTCTTCACATCGCCCACCATCTCGGGAGGCACGGTGACCTCCTCATAGTTGTCGGGATCGACAAAGACATAGTCCTCACCCGTCTTGTAGCTGTAGTCCATCTTCTTGGTCATCAGCGGGACCGTCTCGACCTTCTCGGAGGAACTGAACCGGACGTCCATGGACTTGCCGGTCTTGATGCTGCGCAGGATCCCCTGCACGAAGGCGCGCAGGTTCCCCGGGGTCCGGTGGGTGACCTCGAGCACGACGCACACATCGTTGTTGTGAAGGATGGCCATCCCCTTCCGGAGATCGTTTGCGTTGACTGCCATAAGCGTGAAAAAGAGTCTGTAATCGGCCGGTTTTCGACGGAATTAGGAAACCACAAACTATCCAACGAAGGGTTGATTGCAAGCCCGGTTTTCCGTCCACTGCAACGTCATGGCCCCACCTCCCGTCCCCGCGTCCCCGGCCCGGATCCTCGTCCGCTCCGTGAACTGGCTCGGGGACGCCGTCATGACCACCCCCGCCCTCCTCCGACTCCGCGAACACTTCCCCGCCTCCCGCATCACCCTCCTCTCCCCCGCCAAACTCGCCACCCTCTGGTCCCCGCATCCGGCCCTCGACGACGTTCTCACCTTCGCTCCCGACGATGGCGCCTGGACCGTCGCCCGCCGACTCCGCCGACTCCGCTTCGATCTCGCCCTGCTGCTACCCAATTCCCCCCGCTCCGGCCTGGAAGCGTTCCTCGCCCGCATCCCCCGCCGCGTCGGGGGCGCCTGGCCCTGGCGCAATTGGCTGCTCACCGATGTCGTCCGACCCGCCCCCGGCTTGGTGAAGATGCGCAAACGTCGGCCAACCGAGATCGCCACGCTCCTGCGTTCGCCGAATCCCCCGCCCCACTGGGGCCTTCCTACGCCCGGTCCGGAGTCGCACCAACTGTTCCACTACCTGCGACTCACCACCCATTTGGGCGCCAACCCCGCTCCGCTCGCCCCATCCCTCGCCCTTCCCCCCGCGGAAATCGCCGCCGCCCGCGAACGGTTCGGACTCAAATCCTCGGTCCGCTGGATCGGCCTGAATCCGGGCGCCGAATATGGTCCCGCCAAGCGCTGGCCCATCGAGTATTTCACGCTCGTCGCCCGCGCCCTCACCAACCGGGTCCCCGGCGTCCGAAACCCATTCGGTTTGGTGCTCTTTGGTGGTCCGGCTGATCTCGGGACCGTCGCCGAAATCATCACGTCCCTGCGGAATCCGGCGGTGCCCGTCGTCAACCTGGCCGGGCGCACCTCCCTCCGCGAATTGGCCGCCGCCCTGGCCGCCTGTTCCGACCTCATCACCAATGACACCGGTCCCATGCATGTCGCCGCAGCGGTCGGCACCCGCGTGATCGTCCCGTTCGGCAGCACCTCCCCCGAACTCACCGGCCCGGGTCTCCCCGGCGATCCCCGCCATGCGCTGCTCCGGTCCGGCGCGCCCTGTTCACCCTGTTTCCTCCGGGAATGCCCCATCGACTTCCGTTGCCTGCGGGATCTCGGCCCGGAACAGGTGATCGGGCAATTGCGAATGACCAATGACCAATGACCAACGACCCTTCGTCATTCGACATTCGACATTCGACATTTGCCATTCCCCCCACCCATCACCGCATCCTGATACGTTGATTTCTGACTTGGCCCAACCTTCGGCCCGGGCTAGCTTCAGGCCATGACAGACCCGGTCCCCGTCCGGCCCCGTTTCACCCGTGGAAATGCGCTGGCCGAACTGCTCGCCGAGCGGATCGTGCTGATCGACGGCGCGATGGGCACGATGGTGCAACAACACCGCCTCGGTGAAGCCCAGTACCGCGGCGAACGGTTCCGCGATTGGAAGGGCCAGGATCTCAAAGGCAACAATGAGGTCCTCCTGCTGACCCAACCGCAGATCATCCGCGACATCCACCGCCAGTATCTCGAGGCCGGCGCCGACATCATCGAGACCAACACCTTCTCGGCCACCACCATCGGCCAGCACGATTTCTTCTTCCGCCACGCCGATGGCCGTAAGGATCCCGCCTTCTTCGACGCCGTGATCCACGACCCGTTCCTGCGGGACCTCACGCGGGAAATGAACCTGGCCGCCGCCCGCGTGGCCCGTGAAGCCGTTGAAACCGTCGCCACCGCCACCGGCCGCCGCGGAATCGTCGCCGGCGCCATCGGACCCATGCCCGTCACCGCGTCGATCTCGCCCGACGTCAACGATCCGGGCTTCCGTTCGGTGACATTCGATCAATTGCGCCACCAATACCGCGAACAGGTCGACGCCCTGATCGAAGGCGGCGTCGATGTGCTGTTGGTGGAAACGATCTTCGACACGCTGAACGCCAAGGCCGCGCTCTTCGCGATCGACGAAGTCTTCATCGCGCGGGGCGAACGATTGCCGGTGATGATCTCGGGCACCATCACGGACCGGTCGGGTCGCACGCTCACGGGCCAGACCGTCGAGGCGTTCTGGAACTCGGTGCGCCACGTCCAACCGCTGACCATCGGCTTCAATTGCGCCCTCGGCCCCGCCGAACTGCGCCCCCATGTCGAGGAAATCGCCCGGCTCGCCGACACTTATGTCTGCATTTATGCCAATGCCGGCATGCCCAATCCGCTGCTCCCGACCGGCTTCCCGGAAACCCCGGAATCCATGGCGCCGCAAATCCGCGGTTGGGCCGAGCAGGGTTGGTTGAACGTGGTCGGCGGTTGCTGCGGCACCACGCCCGCCCACATCCGCGCCATGGCCGAAACCGTTCGCGGCCTGGCCCCGCGCACTGTCCCCACCGTCGAACCCTGGTTGCGACTTTCCGGCATGGAGGCCTTCAACCTCACGCCGCTGACCAACTTCGTGAACATCGGTGAACGCACCAATGTCACCGGCTCGCCCCGCTTCTCCAAACTCATCCTCGCCGGCAATTATGAGGAGGCCGTCACCGTCGCCAAACAGCAGGTCGAGAACGGGGCGCAGGTCATCGATGTCAACATGGACGAGGGCATGCTCGACGGCGTCGCGGCCATGCGTCGCTTCCTGTGCCTCATCGCCGCCGAACCCGACATCGCCCGCGTCCCGTTCATGGTCGACTCCTCAAAATGGAGCGTGATCGAGGCCGGCCTCCAATGCCTCCAAGGCAAGGGCATCGTGAATTCGATCTCGCTCAAGGAAGGCGAGGAAAAGTTTCTGGATCAGGCCCGGCTCGTGCGCCGTTACGGCGCCGCCGTCGTGGTCATGGCCTTCGACGAACGGGGACAGGCCGATTCCTTCGCCCGCAAGATCGAGATCTGCACCCGTTGCTACCGCCTTCTCACCGAGGTCGCCGGACTCCCACCGCAGGACATCATCTTCGACCCCAACATCCTCACCGTTGGAACCGGCATCGATGAGCATAATAATTATGCCGTCGACTTCATTGAGACGACGCGCTGGATCAAGGCGAACCTGCCGCTCGCGAAGGTCAGCGGCGGCATCTCCAACATCTCGTTCAGTTTTCGTGGCAACAACCACGTCCGCGAGGCGATGCACTCGGCGTTCCTCTATCACGCCATCCGCGCGGGATTGGACCTGGGAATCGTCAATGCCGGCATGCTCGAGGTGTACGAAGAAATCCCCAAGGACCTCCTCGAACTCGTCGAGGATGTCCTCCTCAACCGCCGGCCCGACGCCACCGAACGCCTCGTCACTTTCGGCGAAGCCCTCAAGCTGAAGGCCTCCGGCGCCGATCCCGCCTCCCCCGCCGCCGCCGAGGCCTGGCGCCATGGCACCGTCGAGGAACGCCTCTCCCACGCCCTCGTCAAAGGCATCGACACCCACGTCACCGCCGACGTCGAGGAAGCCCGGCTCAAATACGATCGCCCGCTCCACGTCATCGAGGGACCGCTCATGGCCGGCATGGGCGTCGTCGGCGACCTCTTCGGCGCCGGCAAGATGTTCCTGCCGCAAGTGGTCAAATCGGCACGTGTCATGAAGAAGGCCGTCGCCCACCTGACGCCTGATATGGAGGCCGAGAAACTCGCCGCCACCGCCGCCGGCCACGCCACCCGCGCGCAGGGCCGCATCGTCATGGCCACCGTCAAGGGCGACGTCCATGACATCGGCAAGAACATCGTCGGTGTCGTCCTCGGCTGTAATAATTATGAGGTCATCGATCTCGGCGTCATGGTCCCCTGCGACCGGATCCTCAGCGAGGCCCGACGCCTCAATGCCGACATCATCGGGCTCAGCGGGCTGATCACGCCGTCGCTCGACGAGATGCAGCATGTCGCCCGTGAAATGCAGCGCCTCGGGATGAAGCAACCGCTGCTGATCGGAGGCGCGACCACCAGCAAAGCGCACACCGCCATCAAGATTGCCCCCGGCTTTCAGGAACCCGTCGTCCATGTCCTCGATGCCAGCCGCGCGGTGCCCGTCGTCAGCAGCCTGCTCAACCCGGATTCCAAATCCGCCTTCGTGGTCAACCTGCAACAGGAGTATGAAACCGCGCGTCGGCAACACGCCGGCAATCGCAAACACCTGTTGTCCCTCACCGAGGCCCGCGCCCGCGCCCCGCGTCTCGCCCACGTGGATCCGCCCCAACCCGCGTTCACCGGCCTGCGCCTGCTCGACACTTCCGCCCGGCCCGTCATCCGCACCCCGGGCATGTCCGCGGCGGACCATGGACTCGTCGCGGAACCGCTCAACCTCGGCGAACTCGTTCCGTTCATCGATTGGTCGCCGTTCTTCCACACCTGGGAATTGCGCGGCCGATACCCTTCCATCCTCGACCATCCCAAGCACGGCGAAGAGGCCCGACGCCTTTATGCCGACGCCCGCGAACTGTTGGATGAGATCGTCGCCAAGCGCCAGCTCCGGGCCCGCGCTGTGTACGGTTTCTTCCCCGCCAACCGCGTGGGCGATGACATCCGACTCTTCACCGGCGCGGATCGCACCCAGACGCTCACGACGTTCCATTTTCTCCGTCAACAGATGCCGAAGGAGGACGGCTCACCGAATCGGTGCCTTGCTGATTTCATCGCGCCCGAAGGACTGCCCGATCATCTGGGTGCCTTCGCCGTGACCGCCGGGTTCGGGTTGGACGACCTGACCACGAAGTATAAGGCCGCGAACGACGATTACCGGGCGATCATGGCCGAGGCATTGGCGGATCGGTTGGCCGAGGCTTTCGCGGAATATCTCCACCTGCGCGCCCGACGCGAGTGGGGCTATGGCCGGGACGAAGTGGCTGATACCGAAAAACTCCTGGCGGAAGATTATCGTGGCATCCGACCCGCGCCCGGCTATCCGGCGTGCCCCGACCACACCGAAAAGCAGATCCTCTGGGACCTGCTCGACCCGGAGCGCAACGCTGGAATGAAGCTCACGGAAAGTTTCGCGATGTGGCCTGGGGCGAGTGTCAGCGGATTCTATTTTGCGCATCCAGAAGCGAAGTACTTCGCCGTCGACAAACTGGAACGCGACCAGGTCGAGGACCTGTCCCGGCGCAAGGGAATGTCCGTGGCCGAGATGGAACGTTGGCTCGGCCCCTGGCTGAACTACGACGCGTAAGCGCCGATAGACATCGTCCCCCCTGGGAGGGCGGGTTTTCCTACCCGCCGCCAGAAGGAGCCTGCGCAGCGCCGGGTTCAAAGACACCCTTCGGACGAGCTCCGAGAGTCCCACTTGAACAGGAGAACGCAGAAGTCGCAGAGGCTTGAATCGCAAAAGTTCAGCCGAACCGCGAATAAACGCCAACGAACGCGTATAGGACCGCTGACATGCTCCGGCGACCCGAGGGGATGCCTCCAATTAGCGTTCATTGTCGTCCATTGGCGGTTACCCATCTGAACACTTACCTTGAATCCCATCCACGCACCGCCCGCGACATTCCCGCCAAAGTTCCGTGCCAGCGGAACGAAGGCAAAACCTCTCCCCACCGGATCAGGGCCCCCGTCGGGATTGCCCCATGTTGGTAGGGCGAGGTTCACCCGAGCCGCTCAGGCGGGGTTTCAAGGGTGCAGTGGCAAGAGACGCCCCCACTGCCCACTGATCACTGATGACTGATGCCCCTCACGGCGCCCGCAGTCGGTAGAAATGGTTGGGACGGTCGGTCCACTGCGGACCGCTGAAATAGGACGAGCCGCCAGTGAGGGTGTTCGTTCCTACGGGAGACCAGCTCGGATAGGCCAGATCCGTGCACGCTTCCACCACGATAACCAAGCCGTCGGCCCCCGTGATGTTGAACCCGAATTGACCCTCCAGCCCGCCGAACTTGGCACTATTAATCTGCACCTGTGGGTTCCACAGGACAGTCGGACGCCCCCCAGATTTAGGACCCCAGCCGGTCGTTCCAGGCAGATAATAGAGGATCGCCTCACCATCCTCAATGAACAGAGGCTGCCCCCCATCGTTGGGGGCATTTCCCATGAAGTAGACTCCAGTCAGACTCGCGCACCGCTCGAACGCCCCGTACTCGATGTTGATCACGCTTTGTGGTATTGTGACAGTGACCAGCTTGCTGCAGGCAAAGAACGCCTCGTTACCAATGTTGGTCACGCTATTGCCGATGGTGAGGTTGGTCAACCCGCCGCAGACAAAATACGCCCGTCCTCCGACGTTCCTGACGCCGTTGGGAATTGCTACGTTGGACAGGCTCATACAGTAACCAAACGCAAAGTCCTGGATGTTCCTGACGCTCTCAGGCAGCGTCACATTGACCAGCTTTGTGCAATAAGCGAACGCCGATTGCCCGATGCCGATGACGCTGCTGGGAAGCGTGACGTTGGTCAACTCGCTGCAGCCGGAAAACGCCTCGTGCCCGACAGTGGTGACGCTGTGGGGAATCGAGTAGCTTCCGGCTTTACCCATCGGATATCGGATGAGTGCTGTCACGCTCTTGTTGAGCAAGACCCCATCAGCACTACCATAGACGGAATTCAACTCCCCCACCGTTATGCCGCTCAGACTGGTGCAGCCGAAGAACCCTGAGCCCCCGATCGAGGTCACGCGGTTGCCAATTGTAACGCTGATCAGGCTGGTGCAACCGGAGAACGCCTGATAGTTGATGCTGGTGACGCTATCGGGGATCGTGACGTTGGTCAGGAGATCGCAGCCAGAGAACGCCCAGTCCCCGATGTGGGTGACCGGCAAACCATCGATCATGTCTGGAATGATTCCCGCACCCTCGAAACGTATCCGTCTTGGGAACTACGTCTAGGCGAAGGGGCGCGGATTCGCGCAAGATGGGGCGATGCAACGAAATCCGGTTCCTCGACAGCGCTTCATCCCCGCCCAACGGGCAAGGCTCCTGGCGTCCTACCGCCAGGGC
>JANYCC010000153.1 GCA_025360495.1 Verrucomicrobiota bacterium
GTCGGGCTCGCGGCGGCCCCGGAGTTGGCGGTGTTCGAGGGAGAGGTGCGGACCCGTGAATTGGAGCGCGCGCTGCGGGACCGGGGTCGCGAGGTCGCCGATCTGCTCCGTGAAAATGTGACGTTGCGCACCGAACTGGGCGAGCACTGCCCGGGTTCTGATTTCCTGCAGTATGAACGTGTCTGCCGGGGGCTCCGGGAATGGGTGTCCCGGACGGTTCCCGCCGGTGCCTCGATGCTCGTCGTGAGCAAGGGGGATGGCGCGCTGCTGCGGATGGGCGACCGCGTCACCGGGCATTTCCCCCAGGGTCCCGACGGTGTCTACGCGGGGCATCATCCGGCCGACAGCGAGAGGGCGATCCGGCATCTGGAGGAGCTTTGTGACGGGGGTGCGCGTTACCTGTTGGTGCCGGAAACGATGCTCTGGTGGCTGGATCATTATCAGGGATTCGCCCTGCACCTCTCCCGGCACGCCCGGTTGGTCGCACAGAACCCGGGGGTCGGGATCGTTTATGAATTATATCCCGGGACCCTGCGGCCGAGCGGAACCAGCCGATTGTTTTCCGATCAACGACTCGAATCCCAGATCCAACCATGCACATGAACATCAAGGCCCCGCGCCCGGCGGTTCCGGGACCGGGCCGTCCGCGGGGTCTCCATAAAGGCGCCCGGCTCGGAAAGGCTCCGGCGGCGATCGAGCCCGGTGCGCGACCCTTGGTGGTGGCACCCGCCAAGGCCCGGAAAACCGCCCCCAAATCCCGCTCGACTGCGCTCGTGAGGACGCGGGTCCAGCCGGTGGACCCACGCCAGCAATCGCGGCGGCAGGCCGACACCATCGACCTGTTGGGCGCCCGTTTGGAACGGGAATTGGAACAACGGGAGGAACTCTGGGCGGCGATCCTCGAACTCCAGGTCTCCCGACTGGGCAACGGTGCCGTGGACCCGGTGGCGGTCGCCAGCGCCCGGCGGATGATGCGTTTCCGCTCCATGATCCGGGAGATCGTGCCGGGCGGCGCCACCCTTGCCGTCGCGAGTGACGGGGAGGCGGCATGGGTCGACCTGCCCCGGCGCACCGCCTGGCATTTCCCCCGGGATGCCGCCGGCAATCACACGGCCGGCCCCCTTTCATGCGGGTTGTCGGCCGTGGCGCATTTGGAATCCTTGCGCGGGGCCGGGGCGGAGTACCTGGTCGTTCCGGGCAATGCGGCCGGTTTCCTGGAACGACTCCCGGCTTTCCGACAGCATCTCGACCGCCGGTATCGCCGACTCCGCGATGATGAGGTGGGTCGGGTGTATGAATTGCGCCCGGCGGTCGAGGCCGCCCTTTTGATGGGGAACGGACGGTTTGCGAGTCTCATCGCCGAGTGTGAGGACCGGTTGGGTCGTGAGCCGTCGATCCTGGATTGGGGGACGGGATTGGACCTGGCGGCGGCCCATCCCCAACGGAACATTTTTTCCTGCCTGGAAGCCGGAGTCACGCTGCCCTACCTGGACGAAACCGTGGACATCGTGGTGACGGGTTCCACGGCTTCCAGGGACCTTGCCGAGGCGCGCCGGGTGGCGGGTGTGGCAGTGGCCCGGATGGATCCGGTCCCGGGGGAAGGCGGCGGATTCAAACTGGGGATTGATTGGAAAGACGTCCGCAAGGGGGCCGCCTATCCGAGTTCATCGATCATCATACCGACTTATAACGGATGGAGGATCCTGCGGAATTGTCTCGCGGCATTGCGGGAGACCCTGCCGGCGGAGTTATCGGTCGAGATCGTGGTTGTGGACGACGGATCCAGTGACGGCACCGCGGACCGGTTGAAGGAGCTGGCCTGTGAAGAGCCGCGCCTCCGGGTCGTGTTGAGCCCCAAGAACGGGGGCTTCATCGCGGCGTGCAACCGCGGGGCCCGGGCGGCCACGGGCGAGATGTTGGTCTTCCTGAACAACGACACCCTGCCGTTGCCGGGCTGGCTGGAGCCGCTCCTGCGCGGCTTGCGAGACTGGCCGGGAGCCGGCGCGGTGGGCGGCAAGCTGATCTACCCGGACGGCCGGTTGCAGGAGGCGGGCGGGGTCATCTTCTCGGACGCCTCCGGTGCGAACTTCGGGCGCAATGATCCCTTTCCGGACGCCCCGCTCTATAATTATGTGCGTCCGGTCGATTACTGTTCGGGCGCGCTGCTCGCCACCCCCCGGTCCCTGTTCAAGGCGATGGGGGGCTTCGACGTCTATTATGCCCCGGCCTATTACGAGGACACCGATTATTGCTTCCGGGTGCGGAAGCGGGGTTTGAAGGTCTATTACCAGCCGGAAAGCCAGATCGTCCACCTGGAGGGGGCGACCTCGGGGACCGAGCTCACGAGCGGTGTCAAGAGCTGCCAGGTCGTCAACCGCGGCCGATTCGCCCACCGATGGGCGGCGGCGCTGAAGCGGCAGCCGTCCCCCCCGGACCGCTGGGATTTCGGGGTGCTTCACGGGTTGGCAGTCCGCGGTGCCCGCAACGGACGGGAGGTCGCATGAGGACCCGCCGAGCCTTGGTGATGGCGCCGGTCCTGCCCGAGTTCGACCGTGAAAGCGGGTCGCGGCGGATTTTTGATCTCCTGATGTTCCTGTGCGAGGCGGGTTGGTCGGTGACCTTTGTCGCCCAGCGGGGCGCCGGGGGGGAGCGTTATGTCCGCATCCTCCAGCAGGCGGGGATCGCCACCTATGTCGGGTTCGACCAACTGACCGACCAGATGATGAGCATGGGTCACTTCGACCTGGCACTCTTCGAATTCTGGAACATCGCGGAACAGCATCTGGCGTTCATCCGCCGCGCGTCCCCCGAGACCCATGTGGTCGTCGACAGCATCGATCTCCATTTCGTCCGGCATGCCCGCCGGGTTTTCCTCCCGGCCCAACCGGGCGGCCGGGCGGGGCTCCTCGACAACAGCTATGGCTCCGAGATGGTCCGTGAGCTCAACATTTATGCGGCGGCCGATGGCGTGCTGGCCGTCTCCGAGAAGGAGGCGGACATGGTCAACGATCTTCTCGGCGATCCGCAGGCCGCACGCTGTGTCCCCGATTGCGAGGAGTTCGAGGCCTCGACGCGCCCGTTCTCCGAGCGCAAGGGAATCCTGTTTCTCGGCAGCTTCCGCCACACCCCCAACGTCGATGCGATCGACCACTTCTGCCGTCAGGTCATCCCCTGTCTCGATCCCAAGGTCCTGGCCGCGGACCCGCTCCAGATCGTCGGGACGGGGCTCGACGACAACATCCGGAGGATCGCGCGGGGCATCCCCAATGTGATCCCGATCGGGTGGGTGCCGTCCGTGCTGCCTTATATCGAGCGCGCCCGGATCATGGTGGTCCCGCTCCTGTACGGTGCGGGCACCAAACGGAAGCTCGTGCAATCCCTGATGATCGGGACCCCGACCGTCTCGACCGGTGTGGGGATCGAAGGCCTGGGCCTGACCCATAGGAAGCAGGTGTTGGTGGGGGATAATCCGCGGGACTTTGCGCGGCATGTGGAAAACCTCTGCCGGGACCCGGCCCTTTGGGGGCGACTCGCGACCAACGGCCGCGCGCATGTGCTGCCGGTGCATGGCCGCGAGGTCGCTCGGAAACGCTTTCTGACGGCCCTCGACGCCGTCCTGGAGCGGAAGCCCAAGAAATCCCACCTCACCGTCCCCGACCAGGATCACCGCTACCGCATCAGCCTGCATTACCAGCGGCTGGCCCAACGGGTCCGCGAGGCGATCGCGTCGCATGTGCCCGAGGGTGCGACCGTCCTGGTCGCCAGCCGGGGCGACCCGGCGTTTCTCCAGGTGGCGGGGCGGGACGGACGCCACTTCCCGCAGGACGAGGGCGGGGGTTATGCCGGGTATCATCCGGCGGACAGTGCGGCGGCGATCTCCCACCTCGAGCAGTTGCGGGCGCGTGGCGGGAATTACTTCGTCCTCCCCGGGACGGCCTTTTGGTGGCGGAGTTTCTATGGCGAATTCCAGCGTCATCTGGAGGCCACCTCGGACCGGGTCATCGAGGGCGAGGACGCGATCATCTATCAGCTGAACTGACCCCATCGACCTCGGCGACCTTAGACCCATGAATACCCGGAATCACCCCCTGGCCCGGCTGTTGCGTGCCCTGCTCCTCAATGCGCCCCTCCTGTGGGCATGGGCGCTCCATGCCACCACGCTTCCACCCGGGTTTGCCGAGACGCGGCTGCCTTATGCCATGTCCTTCCCGGCCACCATGGCGGTCGCACCCGACGGCCGCGTGTTTGTCGGGGAGCGTTCGGGCCGGTTGCTCGTGTTCAGGAACGACCAGTTGCTGCCCACGCCTTTCATGACGCTGACCGTCGACAGCGCGGGCGAACGCGGGTTGGTGGGGATCACGTTCGACCCCGATTTCGCCGTCAACCAACACCTTTACGTCTATTACACCGCGCCCACCCCGACCCTCCACAACCGCGTGAGCCGTTTCACCGCCAATGGGGACGGGGTGGTGCCCGGGAGCGAGGTCGTGCTCATGGATCTGGACGACCTGGTGGCGGACCAGCACAACTCCGGCTCGCTGAGGTTCGGGGCGGATGGGATGCTTTATATAGCGAGCGGGGACAATTATTATTCGCCCAACGCCCAGAGCCTCCAGAACGTCAAGGGCAAGATCCTGCGCATCCGGCCGGACGGGACGATTCCGACTGACAATCCGTTCTATCAGTCGACCACGGGAAACAACCGGGCCATCTGGGCGCTCGGCCTGCGGAACCCGTACACCTTCGACATCCAGCCGGGGACGGGCCGGATCTTCATCAACGACGTCGGCCTGTCCACTTGGGAGGAGATCAATGAGGGGGTCGCCGGCTCCAACTATGGATGGCCCGAGACCGAGGGCCCCACGGTTGACCCGCGGTTCCGCGCGCCGATCTTGGCCTACGGCCACGGCCAGGGCGATTCGTCGGGCTGCGCCATCACCGGCGGCGGATTCTATAACCCGCCGAATCCCCAGTTCCCGGCGGGTTACCTCGGCAAGTACTTCTTCATCGACTTCTGCAACGGCTGGATCCGGACCTTGGATCCGGCCGACAACACCGTGGGCGCGTTCGCCACCGGGATCCCGGTTTGGAACACCATCCAGATCGCCTTCAGTCCGGATGGCGCCCTTTATTATCTCACTTCGGCCGACCCCGCGGGAATCGGGGCGATGTTCAAGATCCGATACTCCGGAAGTCTTGCCCCCCAGATCGGCACGCAACCGTTGGGATCGACGGTCACCGTGGGTCATGCCGCGACCTTCGCACTGACCGCCTATGGGAGCCCGACGCTGCTTTATCAATGGTCGGTGAACGGACAGGCCATCGCGGGTGCCACCGCGGCAACCTATGTCACCCCGCCCACCACGCCCGCCGACAATGGCGCGCAATATCAATGTGTGGTCACGAATCCGAACGGAACCGCGACCAGTGCCGTGGCCATCCTGACGGTGACCACCAACAACGCCCCGGTGCCGGTGATCACCCTGCCCATTGCCGGGACACTCTATTCGGCAACGGATGTGATCACATTCGCCGGGGGGGCGGTGGACCTGGAGGACGGGGTTCTTGCGCCTGCCGCCCTCACCTGGGAGGCGGTTTTCCACCACGACAGCCACACCCATCCCTTCATCGATCCGTTCAGCGGGACCTCCGGCGGCACCTTCACGATCCCCGACACGGGCGAGGTCTCGACCGACGTGTACTATCAATTGACACTGACCGCGACCGACTCACAGGGGATGAGCACCAGCACGTCGGTGGACCTCCACCCACGGCTCTCGCAGATCAGCCTGGCGACCGTTCCCAATGGGCTGAAAGTGGCCTTGGACGGTGTTCCGCTGACGTCGCCGGCGTCGTCCCTCAGCGTGGTGAACCTCCTGCGCATCATCGGCGGCGTCACCCCCCAGACCAATAACAATGTCGTCTATGATTTCTTGGGATGGTCCGACGGCGGCGCGGCGACCCATCAGATCCCAACTCCTGAAGTCCCGACCACTTATACGGCGACCTACCAGGTCCGGATGGTCGGCACCATCAGCGCCCTTCCGAACCCGATGACCGTCACCGATGGCACCGGGCTCGGGATCGCCACGCTGACTTGGAACTCGTCCGGGACCAGCGCGGTCGAGGTTCACGTCAATTCACCCAGCGGACCGATGTTTTCGTTATCGTCGGCCGGGGCCTGGACGGCGACGACCGGGAAATGGGTGTCCAATGGAACCACTTTCTATCTCCAGAATGTTTCCGGCGGGCGGCCCCTCACATCGGCCAACACCCTGGCGACGACCACGGTCATGGTCCGCACCGGATCCATCAGTGCGAATCCGAATCCGGTCACGGTGACCGATGGCAGCGGACTCGGCGTGACCCAGCTCACCTGGAACTCGGCGGGCACCTCGAGTGTTGAGATCCATGTCGGTTCCCCCTCCGGGCCGATGTTCTCGCGCTCGACCTCCGGGGCCTGGACGGCGACCACAGGGAAATGGGTCGGCAATGGGACGATCTTTTATCTCCAGGATGTCTCCGGTGGGCTTCCACTGACATCGGACAACACGCTGGCAACTGTCCAGATGACGACCATAAACCGGTCCGGGGTGATCAGTGCCAATCCCAACCCGGTCATCGTCACAGATGGCTCCGGCCTGGGGGTCACAGCCCTTACTTGGAACAGCGCGGGAACGAAGACCGTCGAGGTGCACATCGGTTCCCCTTCGGGTCCGATGTTTTCCCGTTCGGCATCGGGTGCCTGGACCGCGACCACCGGGAAATGGGTCGGCAATGGGATGATCTTCTATCTTCAGGATGTGTCGAATGGCCTGCCGTTGACGGCGGCCAACACGCTCGCAACCGTCCAGGTGGGGATCGTCACCCGGTCGGGTTCCATCAGTGCGAGTCCCAATCCGATCACGGTCACGGACGGGAGTGGTTTGGGTGTGACCACGCTGACTTG
Organism: Verrucomicrobiota bacterium; assembly: GCA_025360495.1. GTDB lineage: Bacteria > Verrucomicrobiota > Verrucomicrobiia > Limisphaerales > UBA9464 > UBA6176. The sequence goes on from JANYCC010000153.1 coordinate 6,950, forward strand.
GAACAGCAGCGGGACCAGGAACGTCGAGATTCACCTGGGTTCGCCGACTGGGTCCCTGTTCTCCCGTTCCGGCGCGGGCGCGTGGACCGCCACGACCGGGAAATGGGTCTCCGACGGACTCACGTTCTATCTGCAGGACATCTCGAACGGTCTCCCGCTCACCTCCGCCAACACGTTGTCAACGGTGCGGGTGACCGTCCATTGAGGCCGTGGAACCGGCTGCCGGAATGAAATGAAATGGAATGGTAATGGATGTCGCGGGTTCGCATCGGAGTCCGCGACCGATGAGAAAGAGAGCCATGGAAAAGACCAATGATATGTTGCGACCCGGGAAGCTTGCCCGGGTGGGAAGGATCGCATCCACCGGTTGCCGGAATGTGCTCCTGGGTGCGATCACCCTGTTGATGGCAACGGCGTGCCGGCCGCCGAAGGAGTCGGGCAGTCCGGATCCGGCGGCGGCGAAAGGGCCGACGATCTCCGCGAGCCCCAACCCGGTCCCGGCGGGCGACGGCGATGGGACAACGACCCTCCAATGGGATGCGGGCGACGGCCAGGTGGGGGAGGTTTATGTGGCGGTCGACGGCGGCGAGGAGAAGATCTTTGCGAAACGCACCGGCGGGACCGAGACGGCCAATTGGATCCGTGCCGGGCTGACCTATGAGTTCCGACTTTATGCCGCGCCGGACCGGGCCAGGCTGCTGGGATCGGTGAAGGTCACCCGGGCCAAGCCCTGATTGCGGTGTGAAGAACCTGCCCGTCGTCGTCAGCGGGGCGCTGGCCAACAAGCCCTTCAACGGCGGCAATGCGTGGAGCCGCCTGAGCTGGGTGCTGGGTTTCCAGCGGCTGGGATTTGACGTGTGGTTCGTGGAGCAGATCCGCGGCGCCGAGTGCGTTGACGCCCAGGGCAACCCGGTGGCGTTCGCGGCGTCGGTGAACGCGGGCTATTTCCGCGCCGTCATGGAGGACTTCGGCCTGACGCACCGCTCACTGCTGGTCTGTGACGACGGTGACGAGGTGGTGGGAGTGCCGCTGGAGGAGGCCCGGTCGAGGCTGGGAGGCGGCTGCCTGCTGTTCAACATCAGCGGGCATCTGGTGCATCCCGAACTGCGGGCCGCCGCCACCCTCCGGATTTATTATGACGACGATCCGGGCCATACGCAGATGTGGGAGGACGCCGGCAAGGAGGGGGCACGGTTGGGGAATCACGATCATTATCTGACCCTCGGGTGCAACGTGGGCGCGGCGGATTGCCTGATACCGACGGGTGGGCGCACCTGGCATCCCACGCGACCCCCGGTCGGACTGGAGCAATGGCCGGTGGTGGCGCCGGGGGATTTCCAAGGGTTCACCACCGTGGCCTCCTGGCGCGGGGCTTATGGGGTGATGCGGCATGGTGGGCGGACGTTCGGCCAGAAAGCCCATGAGTTCCGCAAGGTCCTGGAGTTGCCCCGACGGTGCCGCCATCGTTTCGAGCTGGCGCTGCAGATTCATCCGGCGGACCAACCCGACATCGACCGCCTGCAGGCCCACGGATGGGACCTGAGTGATCCGAGGGCCGCATCGGGCACCCCTGCGGAATTCCGGCATTATATCCAGGGATCGGGGGCCGAGTTCTCGGTGGCGCAGGGCATTTATGTCGACACCCACAGCGGTTGGTTCAGTGACCGCACGGTCCGGTATCTCGCTTCGGGGCGGCCGGCGCTGGTGCAGGACACCGGGTTGGGCCGACACTATCCGGTGGGGAAAGGACTGTTGACCTTCCGGACCCTGGACGAAGCGGTGGAGGGGGCCGCGCGGATTGCGGCGGATTATCCCCGACAATGTGGCTTTGCCCGGGAACTGGCCCGGGAATTCTTCGACTCCGACCGGGTGCTGGGAGGGATCCTATCGGCCCTCTGAGAACGGAGGACGACAGGTATGAGACCGTGGAAGGCCGTGCGGTTCACCAGTGGGGTTTGACGACGATCCCGTGGGCTTTTCCGACCAGATCGATCTCGGCGTGGAGGGAACGTTTGAAGCAGCGGACCTCATCCATCCCGATCAGGTGATCCGCGAGGGCGCGGGTCAGTTCGGGTTTGTCCGGAAGGGCTTCGGCCAATTCGCGGCGGATCCGGGAGATGAATCCGGACTGTTCCTCGGGGGCGGGGGGATAAGGGTCGGTGAAAAGCAGGCGGTTGACGCGGAAATCGGGCGACAATCTCTGGAAGTATTCGCGGATGTCCCCGCCCGCATACTCCTTCCAGTGCGGCCCATAGGTGTTGGTCTCGAGAAGGCGGTCGATCTGGATCCCGGAACTCCGTCCGCGCAGGAGGCTCTTGGCGTCGTCGAGGAAGGCGGCCACGTGGTAATTGGGCGTGGTGACGATGATCCGTCCGCCGGGGCGCAGCAACCGGTAGAGCACCGACCACATCCGGACCGGGTTGAAGGTGATGTGCTCGAGGATCTCCGTGAACAGGATCAGGTCGAAGGAATCCATCGGGAGCGACTCCAGTTCCACGGGATCGGAGAGGTCGCGATACGGCTTCAGGCGGATGCCATGATCCGCGGCCATGGCCTGGACCGCGGGATTCGTCAGCGTGTCATTGATGGCGAGGTCGCTGGCCGTCACCTCGAAGCCGCTCAGGGCATAACAGATCGCGTTGTGCAGCCAGTGGGCGCCGATATCCAGCACGCGCCGCCCATCCCCGGGACTCCACTGCTCCGAGACGAGGGAATGGGTCGTCAGGAAGCGCTTGATGTGCGCCTTCAGGTAGTCGGAGGCGGGAATGCCATGGCTGTCGCAGATGCGCAGGACGGATTCCGGGGTCGGGTTTTCGGGCGTCGGGCCCGGGGGGTTGCTGCTCATGGTGTCTGACCTTCGCCAAAGAGGGTCCGTCCCGGGGCGCGGGTGCCGGGGACAGGGCGGGGAGTGGCGAGGGGGGGATGGGGATGGGATTATATAAAAGTGCCCGTGCAATGGTGGCCGTTGACGATCCGCCGGCGGGAGCCCCGGCCCGGAAAGACGGCCGATGCCAGACGTTGCCCTCCGGGGTTTCCGGTGTCAAGGTTTCCCCTGCGTGGGTAGGGATGACACCCGTACAAGCGTGAGCACCAAGTCCATCATCATCGTCAGCGGCATGATCGCGGCCGACCCGGGGCAGGGCGGGGCCGTCTGGGCGGTGCTGCAATACCTGCTCGGACTGGAACGGCTGGGCCACGAGGTCCTGTTCATCGAGCCGATCCGGGCCGCCTCCCTGCGCCCGGCCGGGGCCCCGCTGGCGGCCTCGGAGAACGCGCGCTATTTCCGACGGGTGATGGCGGAGCACGGCCTCGGGCAGCGGTCGTCATTATGGCTGTCGGGGACCGGTGAATCCGTCGGGCTTTCCGTGGGCCGGCTCCGGGAGGCCTCGGGGCGTGCCGGCGTGTTGTTCAACCTCTCGGGCATGCTCGCATTCGGGGACCTGGGGGGGCAAATCCCGATCCGCGTGTATGTCGATCTCGACCCGGCATTCAACCAGTTGTGGAGCGCGACGCAGGGCATCGACATGCGGTTTGGCGGTCACACGCATTTTGTGACCGTCGGGTTGGCGATCGGCGATGCGGATTGCCTGGTGCCGGATTGCGGGAGGACCTGGATCCGGACCCTGCAACCGGTCGTGCTGCAGCACTGGCCGCCCGCCGGGGCGCTGTGTCACGATGCGCTCACCACCGTGGCCAACTGGCGCGGGTACGGGTCGATCGAGCACGGTGGGGTCACGTATGGACAGAAGGCCCATTCGCTCCGCCCCCTCTTCGGCCTGCCCCGGCGGACCCCCGAGAAATTCCGTTTGGCGCTCGCGATCCACCCCGATGAGACGCGGGACCTCGCGGCGCTCGCGGAGAACGGTTGGGAGTTGGTCGATCCGGCACTGGTGACGGGCACGCCGTCGGACTACCGCGATTTCGTCGCCGGTTCGCGTGCGGAGTTCGGCGTTGCCAAGAGCGGCTATGTGGCCTCCCGGTGCGGATGGTTCAGCGATCGGAGCGCCTGTTATCTCGCGTCGGGGCGCCCGGTGATCGCGCAGGATACCGGGTTCAGCCGGCATCTGCCGACGGGCCGGGGACTTTTCCGGTTCACCGACGCCGACGGGGTGTTGGCGGCCCTCGACTCGCTGCGCAGCGATTATGCGGGCCACCGGCGGGCGGCCCGGGGCATTGCCGAGGATCATTTTGATTCCGACAAAGTCTTGGGCCGACTGCTGGACGAGGTGGGCGCATGAATGCACTCGCATCCGACCCGGAACATCAGGTCGGCCCTGACGAACTCCGAGGCGCCTTGGAGGAGGTGCTGCAGCGCCACTTCCGGCGGCCCCGACGGGTCCGACAGTTGCAGCGGCGCCGGAGTGATTATTCGTCCTCTTATACGATCGATGACCTGGACGTCCTGCTGGACCAGGACCAGTCCCTGCAGTTGGTCCTGAAGGACCTGAGCCCTTCCTCGCTGCTGCAAATGGCGCGGCAGGTCCGTCCCCATTTCCTGTATGAACCGCGACGGGAGATCGAGACTTATGAGCGGATCCTGGCGGTCGAGGATTGGGGGACGCCCGTGTGGTTTGGGGCCGTGGTCTCGGGCGGATCGGAGCGTTACTGGCTTTTCCTGGAACGGGTGGAAGGCGTGCCCCTCTGGCAGATCGGCCCGATGGAGGTGTGGGAGGACGCCGCCCGCTGGCTCGCGCGGATGCACACCGCATTTGATGCCCGGCAACGCTCCCACGGGCATCCCGGCCTGGCGCATCTCCTGAGGTATGATGAGGCGTTTTTCCAAACCTGGATGACCCGCGCGGAGGGATTCCTGCGGTCCGGGCCCGCGTCCGATTCCCCCGTGACGGGCCGGCGTTTCGCGCGATTGGCAGAACATTATCCCACCGTGATCCGCCGTCTGACGGCCCTGCCCGCGACCCTCATCCATGGGGAATATTATCCCTCGAACATCCTCGTCCGGTCCCAGGGTGAAGGAGTCGGCCAGATCTGCCCGGTGGATTGGGAACTGGCGGCGATCGGTTCCGGATTGATTGATCTGGCGGCCCTGACGTCGGGCGACTGGAATGACCGGCAGCGCGAGCGGATGGTGTCGGCCTACCGCGATGAATCGGGTTTGGCAGGGGTCGGGGGTTGTTCGCTGGCAGAGTTGATCGAGACGATCGATCATTGCCGTTTGCACCTGGCCATCCAGTTGTTGGGATGGGCATCCGATTGGGCCCCCCCGGAAGAACACACTCACAACTGGCTGGCGGAGGCCCTCCGACTCGCCGATCGGCTGGGAATCGGATGAGCACGGAACGTCGGTTGATCATCAATGCGGATGACTTCGGGCTCAGCGCCGGTGTCAACCGGGGCATCATCCGTGCGCACGAGGACGGCGTGCTGACGAGTGCGAGTCTCATGGTGCGCGGCGCGGCGGTCGGCGCGGCGGCCGATTATGCCCGGGGCCATCCGCGGCTCTCAGTGGGCCTGCACTTGGATTTGGGCGAATGGGCTTATGGGGCTGAGGGTTGGCTCCCCGTCTATCAGGTGGTTGATGTCACTGATCTCCACGCCGTCGGTGCCGAAGTGAACCGTCAACTGGCCGGGTTCCGTGAATGGATGGGGCGTGATCCGACCCATCTCGACTCACACCAGCACGTGCATCTGACCGAGCCGATCCTGGGCCTGATGCGACGGGAGGCGTGCGGAATGGGGATCGTCCTGCGCCGCGTGGGGCATGAAGTGCGTTACTGTGGCGATTTCTACGGACAATCCAACCGGGGCGATCCCTGTCATGGCTACATCGGGGTCGAGGCGTTGATCCGGAACATAGCGGGGCTTCCGGTGGGGGTGACCGAGATGGGATGCCACCCGGGCGAGGACGGGGATGTGGATTCGGTTTATCGAGACGAACGTGCGATCGAGGTCCGGACCCTCTGTGATCCGCGGGTGCGCACGGCGATCACTGATGCGGGGGTGCTACTGTGCTCGTTCGCCGGGTGGAGGGGCGACCCCTAAGGAGGAATCCAACCGCGGATGACAGGGATGACGCGGATCAACCCGAAAGAATGCCCTCGTGCCTCCACGTCATCTCTGGTGGCGGCGGTTCATTTTCGGGAAGCGGCGCGGGAGTGTTAGGAAGCGGAATCCTGTCGGTCGGCCGACCGGGCGGGTTTCTTGTTCGGGACCGGGTTTTTTCCGACGGTGGAATGAATCCGGGGCTTGGCCAGCACCCAGCGCCGCATCGCCAATCCCACGGCGACGGACGCGGCGGTCACGAGCCAGAACACCGCCGGAGCCTCCTGGTTCAGGCCGTGGTTGAAGTTCATGCTGAAAAGACCGGCGACGGCCGTCAGAGGCAGAAAGAGGGCGGCAATGACATTGAGGCGATGGCTGGCGCGGAGGGCTTCCTGCGCCATCCGTCCCTGTTCCTCCGCCTCCCGCGCGGAACGGTATTGGGCCGCCAGCCGGACATCCTCCAGCAGCAGTTCATAGTTACGTTCCAGTTCATAGGCGAGGTCCCGGGCCTCGATCAGGAAGGTGTCACCCTTGATCGCCTCCCGGGCCGACTGCAGCGCCAGATGGAGGTTCCGGGTTGCCCGGGCCAGAGGGGTGAGCGTCTCCATCAGGTCATAGAGCGGGCCGATGCCGGTCGCCTCCTCGAATTGCCGGGCCAGGCTGGTTTCCAAGTCGGCATAAACCTGCAGATGGCGTTTCAGTGCCCCGGCTCCGGAACCCCCGCGGCTGACCAGCCACTCACCGGAGGGTTGACGCCAGAACAGGATGCCCTCGCGGCGTGAGTCGTCGGCCGAGGGCGGCAGGTGCAGGACGAGGAGCACGTGCCCCTCCTCCGCGATGGCCCGTTGACGCCCATAGGTGGTCTGGCCCAAGCGGAGTCGGATGGGTTCGGGCAGGCTCCAACTCGGGGGGATGATCATGGCGTCGGACCGGTATCTAATGTTTGGTTTCCCTGGGGCCGGCGGACTCGGTGGAGCGGTGATCCCCTTCGCCCAGTTTGCGATGGAACAGATCCAAAGCCAGGCCATACGATTGCAAGGCCAGCTCCGGATCATAGCGGGGTCCCTCGTCCCGGAGGAACGCATGCTGGCCGTTGAACTCGTGCCACGTGAAGGTGACATTGGCATCGGCCAGCGCGTTATAAACCGCCGCCCGGCCCTCGCGGGGCACATGGGGATCCTGGCGACCCCAGATCATCAGCATCTCGGCGGTCAGCTCGGGGATCCGGGCGAGTGAATCATCGCATTTCCCCAGGCCGAGCCCGCGTTTGTGGATATCCGTCGCGTAGAAGCACACCCCGGCCAGCACGCCGGGATTCATGGCCGCCCGGAAGGCAAGGTGTCCGCCGATGCAGATGCCGATCACGCCCAATCGCCCGGTGCAGGCCGGGTGCGTCTTGAGATGGTCCAAGACCGCCTTGGAATCGCCATCGTAGCTGGCGAGTTCCTTCGTCGTTTTCAGTTCATTGCCCCGATCCGCTCCCGCCTGATCGTAGGCCAGCACGGTGCCGGCCGGGAGGAACTCGTGGTAGATCTCCGGGACCGCGACCACGAAACCATGCCCCGCCAGCAAGGCCGCCGTCCGCCGGATCGGGCCGGTGACCTGGAAGATCTCCGAATACAACAGCACCCCCGGATATTTCCCCGCCGCCGTGGGCCGGTAGATGTAGGTCCGCATCGGACCGGTGGGGGTGGGCAGGTCGACCAGTTCGTTGTCTTTGAGGGTCATGGATGACGGTGGGGAGGCGGTGGGATCGCAGTTTCTTGTCGGGCCGAGTTTCAATGGAAACCGGCCGGGGCGCAAAGAAGAACAGGATGACCTCCGGGATGCCGACGGACGGGCGGATGCCCAAGTCGTGACAGTTGTGTCATGAAATAGTTGCCGGATGCCTCACTGCACGGAATGAAACATGCTTAAACCCGGCCCGTCCCCACGGTGGCCCCGGACGACCCGAGATGTTCGGAGTCCGGGTCCTGGGAGGTGACGATACCGACATGATGACCCCGTTGAACCGGATGCGCCTGCTGGCGCTCTGCCTGATCGTGACCGCAGGGCTTTTCCGGCCGCTTCTCCGGGCCCAGGGGACGAATGCGGTCCCGATCCCGCCGTGGCTTGATCCGGCACTGCTGTTGGGTCCCGACACCGATGGGGACGGGTTGCCGGATCTCATTGAGCTTCAATTCGGGTCCAATCCCAACAAGGTCGACACTGACGGCGACGGATTCAGCGACCTTGACGAGTACATTGCGGGGACGGATCCGCGGGACAAAGGGGTGTTTCCGCTGTTCCGGGAATCGATGCGCAACCGTCAATTGTTGCTGGGGGACACCCTGGTCTTCCGCGTCCAGCCGATTGTGGATTTCACGCTGCAGACCAACACGGTCATCCTGACCAACGATCCCGTGCCGCCGGACGTGGACCCGACTTTCACGACCAACAAGGTCGTCATCACCAATTTCGTCACCTTCCAATGGTCTTTCAATGGCACGAACCTGCTCACCCAGACCAACGCCGCCCTGGTGCTGCACCGGGTGGGCACCAATCAAACCGGCCAGTACAGTGTCGATGCCGGGTTGCTCACGAGCACCCAGCACAGTCGGACCCTTGCGGCCGAGGTGCTGGCATTCAACCCGATCCGGCGCATCGACCAACCGCTGGGACGGGCGGTGGCCTGGGGCAACAACCAATTCGGACAGACCAATGTGCCCACCGCGCTGACCAATGTGTCCTTGCGCTCCATTGGCGGTGGCCTCGCCCATTCCGCGGCGGCGGCCGTCAACGGATTGGTGTCGGCTTGGGGAACGAACAACCTTCACCAGACGAATGTCCCGGCGGGCCTGAGCAATGTCATCGCCGTGGCCGGGGGCGCGGCCCACACTGTGGCGCTCCGTTCGGATGGGACCGTGGTGGCGTGGGGCGACAACAAATTGGGCCAGACCAATGTGCCGCCCGGCCTCAGCAACGTGATCGCGGTGGCCGCCGGATACTTTCACAGCGTGGCGCTCCGGGCGGACGGCGGAGTCGTGGCCTGGGGGGATTCCTCGCAAAACCAGACCGAGGTTCCGCTGAACATCAACCCGGTCATCGCCATCTCGGCCGGGGTTTCGCACACGGCGGCGCTCACCAGCGACGGTCAGGTCGTGTGCTGGGGCGGCAATGATTACGGGCAGACCGATGTGCCCCCCGACCTCGAACCCGTGGCGATGCTGGCGGCCGGCGGCAACCACACCGCGGTGGTCCTGCTCGACGGCCGCATCGTCTGTTGGGGCGACAACTTTTTCGGCCAATGCACCGTGCCCGATTCGGTGCCCAAGGCCATCGGGATCATGGCCGGATACGCGTTCACCGGGGTGATCCTTCCCGACACCACGGTCCGCGTGTGGGGTGAGAAGGGCAATCCTGTCCTGAAAGTGCCGGTTGGCCTGACCAATGTCGTCCGGATCTCGGCCGGGTATTTTCACGCCATGGCCCTCCAAAGCGCCATCGATTCCGATGCCGACGGCTTGGACGATCCGTTTGAAACGGCGTTGGGTTCGAGCCCGGCCAGGTTTGACACGGATGGCGACGGATTGGAGGACGGCGTCGAACTCCGGTTGGGCTCCAATCCGCTGCTGGCCGACTCGGATGGGGATGGCTTGCCCGATCGCGTGGAATTGATGCACGGATATGATCCGACGGTGGCGACGGAGGCGGCGGACGGCGAATTGCGGTTGGAACCCATCGTGCAATTGAATTCTTTTGCGCGCCAGTCGGGCCCTTACCAACTGGAAAGCTCGTCCGACCAGGTGGACTGGTCGGAGGTGGGCCAACCGAAGGTTTATCCGCAGGGGAGGACGCTGGAGTTTTATGATCCGTCGCCGGGGCAGCGATTCTTCCGCCTTCGCCCGTTGGGATTGGCGGAACCACCGGCGGGAGGGGAACCCCAACCGATTTTGGGCACGGTGATCCCGTGGGGCAGTGACGATTTCCACCTGGGCGCCGTGTTGCGGGACCTGACGAATGTGACGGCACTGGCGGTGGGGTGGAATCACACCCTGGCTTTGCGGGACGACGGTTCGGTCGTGTGCTGGGGGCTCGATTTTGACGGGCAATGTTCGCCGCCGATCCCCTTGGGGAATGTGACGGCCGTGGCCGCCGGGGCCTGGCATTCGATGGCCTTGCAAGTGGACGGGACCGTGGTGGCCTGGGGTGGTCGGTTCCTGGGGCATGCCGACGTGCCGTCCATCGACCAACCGGTGATGGCGATCGCGGCCGGCGAGGATCACAGCCTGGCCTTGAAGGGGGACGGGACCGTGGTGTCCTGGGGCGACAACGAATTTGGTCAGAGCACGGTTCCGGCGGGTTTGGATCGGGTCACGGCCGTTGCCGCGGGGTGGTTCCATTCCGTGGCCTTGCGGGCGGACGGCACGGTGGTGTGCTGGGGACGGAATCTTTATGGCGAGACAGTGGTTCCGGCGAACCTTCCCCCGGTGGCGGCGATCGCGGCGGGCGCGGGGCATACGGTGGCCTTGCTGCGCAGCGGTCGGGTCGTGGCGTGGGGTAATAATTATGACGGCCAGAGCACGTCGCCAGCGGGCCTGAACGACGCGGTCCAAATCGCGGCGGGCTTCACCCACAATGTGGCCTTGCGTGCGACTGGCGAGGTGGTGGTCTGGGGTGGGAAGGGCGAGGGCCAGAATCGGATTCCGCCCGGCCTGCACTCGCCCAAACTGGTGGTCGCCGGGGCCAACCGGAGCCTTGCGCTGAACATCCCGGTGGACGCCGATCGCGACGGGTTGGACGATTATTTTGAGAGCCTGGTGGGAACGAGCCCGCTGTTGGTGGACACGGACGGCGACGGCTTGGATGACCGGTTGGAGGTGCTGAGCGGCCTGGATCCGTTGACGCCTTCGGAAGCGCCGGATGGGACGGTGGACGTGCTGCCGGCGGTCAAACTGACGACCTTCACGCTGCCGGAATCCGTCTATCGGGTGCAGAGTTCGACCGATCTCCTGGTCTGGCAGCAGATCCTTCCGCCGATCATCAAGACCCAGGGATTCAGTGTGTTCCGGATCGCGGCGCCGGACGACTTTCTCTATTACCGTGTCGCGCGGGATCCGGTCGCTCCTTAGCGGATTCAATCCCGCTCAAACGGGGCCTTGAGAGCGTCGCGGCCGCCTTCCACGATCCCACCGCCGACATCGCCGAACACGCGCGCCTGACGTCGCAAGAGCCGCAGGGACGAGCGCGTGAGGCCGACCAATCCGCCCGGCGTGAACATGAGTTGAGCCCCGGAGGTGAAGGTCAGCATGGGATTGAAGGCCCGCATGCGGCGCATGGTTTTCCAGACGGCTTCGGGCGGATGGGCGGCGTGTTCGTCGACCAGTTCGAGCAGGTGGACGCTCAAGAGGCATCCCACCATGGAACCGGCGATCAGCACTTGGTAATGACGGATGCTCTGGCCGAGAAACGTCCCGAGAGTGTCCGGCAACAGCTGGAGGATCAGTCCGCCCAACAGCGGGCCCGCGGCGGTGAGAAGGCTGCTGAGGGCCAGGAACACGGCGACATAGGGTGCCTTGTTGGCGGGGGCGAGCTTGAGCATCAGGTTGAACTGGCAGAGTTGGAATCCCGCCGTGGCGGCCCCGACCACCAGATAGGTGACGGCGAGATGCCAGAACCAGCGTTCACCAACGAGACTCCAGGAGACCAGGGAAGTGACCGCCCACAGCAGGGAACTGACATAGAGCACCGGTTTGCTGCCAAAACGGTCACCCAACCAACCCCAGCCTTTGAGGGTGAGGAGCCCGCCCACGCCCGCGAGCGCCGTGAGGAGGCCCACGTCGCCGACGGAGCGGTGCAGGCCCTGCAGGAGAAAAACCGGGTAGAACGGCTGGCCCAGGTTGAGCAGGAGTCCCCAAACCCCGATGAAGGCCACCAACCGCAGGTAATTCCGGTTCTTCAACGGTTGGAAGATCTCCGTGAGGTCGGGCGGCACCGGTTCCCGTTTCATCACCCGCGCAGGAAACTTCATCCGCGTGAGGAACAGGAATCCGACCAGGCGTGCGGAACCTGCGGCGGCAAAAATCAGGGCGAAAGTGGTCAGGGAATTGTCACCCAGGTCGGCCGCCTTGCTGGCCACAATGACCGTGACCAGGGTCCAGAACCCGAAGATCAGGTTGCGTCGGCCGAAGAACCGCCCGCTGATCCCGATCGGCACGAGTTCGGAGATCGCCGCCGACCACGCCACGCTGCCCAGGCTGTTCGCCAACGTCGCGACACTGATGATCAGGCCGAACACCAGGTCCCGCTTCGGGCCGGGAAGAAACGGCAGCAGGGCGGCGAATCCCCAAGGCAGGGCGCTCAATGCGAAGGACAGGGACATGATCTGGTACAGCGACATCCGGCCGCGCAGCCAGGTGGCCAGCACGGGTTGGAGGAGGTTGCACAGGTGCGGGAGCGCGGCCATGAACCCGACGGCTGCGGGTCCCCAGCCCAAGGTCACGACGGCGAAGGCGATGACGAACGAAAAGCTCGGCATCGTGAGGTTGAGCATGGGCACGCTGAAGCTCGCCTCGATGGTCGAGGATTTGAGCGACAACAGGAGTTCGCGGTGGCGCAGCCGGGTCATGGGATCGGGACCGGCGGTAGGGGTTCCCCCCAAGGGATGGGCGCGCTCATTCGCGGCATTGGAATTCGTCGAGGTTCAAAAGTGTTTGGGCGATCACCAGCCCGGCCCGCCCCGGTGACGTCGTTTCGACTTCCCCATATAATCTGCTGAGGCGCCGCCGCTCCGCCGGGGTGGGGGCGCGCCCCACGCAGAGCCGGAACGTCCGCTCCAATCGTGCGGCCGGGTCCGGACATTCGCGGATGACCCGGTCCACCAACGCCCGCGCCGCCTCCACGAACACCTCGTTGTTCTGCAAAGTGAGCGCTTGGAGGGGCGTGTTCGATCGATCCCGCCGCGTGCAGGGTCCGCTCGGGTCCGCCTGGTCGAAGGTCGGCAACAACGGATGCGCGACGGTGCGTTGCGAGAACAGGTACACGCTGCGCCGCGACAACACCGGTCCGGCGTCGTTGACCCAGGTCCAACCGCCTGCGGTGCCCAGAAAACGCAGTTCCTCCGGCATCACGGGCCGGAAGCTCGGGCCGCCGATCCTCCGATCCAACCGGCCCGCCACGGACAGTGTCGCGTCCCGGATCACCTCGGATTCCACCCGGTACCGCGCCTGACGGGCGATCCACCGATTGTCCGGATCGCGGTCGGCCAATTCCGGACGGTGGTGCGACGATTGACGGTAAGTGGAGGAAAGGAGGATCTGCCGTACGATGGCCTTTCGGCTCCAGCCTTGACGGACGAATTCGTCGGCGAGCCAGTCCAGCAACTCCGGGTGCGACGGGGGTTCGCCCCGGGTTCCGAAATCCTCGGGGGTCGGCACCAGGCCGCGGCCAAAGAGATGCAGCCAGATCTGGTTCACGGCCACCCGCGCGGTCAACGGGTTGACGGGTGAGGCGATCCAGCGCGCCAGATCCAGACGCGTGCGCGGGCCGATGGGCGGGTTCGTCGCGCAGCCTCCGAGACAGTCCAGCACGCCGGGTTGGACCGATTCACCGGGGCGGAGGAAATCTCCACGGACATGGATGTGGGTGGCCGGCGGGTTGGTGAGTTGGGTGAACGTGTAAGCGCTGATTCCCGGTGCCACTTCCCGATCGGTTTCCACGGCACCGGCGAAGAATGCGTACAGTTGGTAGAACTCCCGCTGGCTGACCGGATCGTACTTGTGGGAGTGGCATTCGGCGCAACCCAGCGTCAGCCCGAGCCACGCCGTTCCGGTGGTGGACACCCGGTCCACCAGGGCCTTGGCCGCAAATTCGTTGGCATCGATGCCGTCCTCATGGTTGCTGAGGGTCATCCGATGGAATCCGGCGGCGATCAGGGGCCCGGATCCAAGGGTGCGCGGGTCGCCTCCGAGGAGGTCACCGGCCAATTGCCACACGGTGAATTCGTCGAACGGTTGGTCGCGGTTGATCGAATCGAAGACCCATTGACGATACACCCAAGCCCACGGTCGTTCGCGGTCCACCTGGTAGCCACTGGTGTCTGCGTACCGCGCGAGATCGAGCCAATGACGTCCCCAACGTTCGCCAAAATGGGGTGAAGCCAGATATCGATCGACCTGCCGTTCGTAGGCCGCGGGGTCCGGATCCGACGTGAACCCATCGACTGCCTCCGGATCGGGGGGCAGTCCGGTGAGGTCCAATGACAGTCGGCGCAACAAGGTGGGTCGGTCGGCCTGCGGGGACGGGACGATGTGCTCCTGTTCGAGTCGATGGAGGATGAAGCTGTCGAGGGGTTGTTGGCACCAGTGCGGGTCGCGGACGGATGGGAGGACGGATCTGCGGACGGGTTGGAATGCCCAGTGATCGGGGGCGGGACGGGTGGGTTCAGGAACCGCGGCGTGCGCGAGGCAACCGGCCAGTGCCAACACGAACCATCCGTGCGGCGGCTTGGGCCGGGGATGGTGGGAATGCAGCATGGCGATGGACCGGTGCAAAGGTGGGCGTTGGACGGATTTTTTTGAAGCCTGCATTCACGATTTGCGTCACGCTGCGAACATGATCCCGGCCCAGAATCCCCCGGATGGGGCGTCGCGCCGTGCGGCGTTCACATTGATCGAGTTGCTGGTGGTGATCGCGATCATCGCCATCCTGGCGGGAATGCTCCTGCCGTCCCTGTCGAGTGCCAAGGAGGCGGCCCGGCGGATTGCGTGTGTGAACCACCTTCGTCAATTGGGGTTGTCGCACATGCTCTACACCGGCGATCACGAGGGCCGGTTCGTCCCCCGGACTTATTACCCGTCCTGGCCGACCCTTTTGTCCGTCTACTTCCGCGATGTCCGCGTGCTGCGCTGTCCGACGGACGGTCCGAAACCCCCGGCGACTTTCGGTTCGACCAACGCGAACCATGTCGCGGACAACTCCCCCCGCAGCTACATTTACAACGGCTGGAACGATTACTTCCAAACCACGCTCTCCGCCGCCGATTTTCAAAAATACCTGGCCCACGAGATCACGCCTTCGCTGAAGGAAGCGGCGGTGACGGAACCGTCGGACACCATCGTGTTTGGGGAAAAGCGTTCGGATGACGCCAGCCACGGTCATTTTCACATGGATTTCCTGTCGGGGAAGCTCGGGGACGACATCGAGGAGTTGGAACACGGGCGGCACGGGCGGGCCGGGGCGAGCCGGGGGCAGGGATCGAACTATGCGTTTGCCGACGGCAGCACGCGCTTTCTGAAGTTCGGACGATCGATCACGCCCTTGAACTTTTGGGCGGTGATCCCGTTGTGGCGCACCAACACTTCGACTTTCAACCCGCATTAAGGGAACAAACGGGTCGGAAACGGTGCCAAAGCGGGTCGCGCAGAGGGCGGGTCGGACGGGGTGGGGAGGCGGAGTCGGAAACCAGATCGAAGATGGTGCGCGATACAGGGTTCGAACCTGTGACCCCTACAGTGTCAATGTAGTGCTCTACCACTGAGCTAACCGCGCGGACCGTCGGACGGCGCGCAATCTATGGTTCAGCCGTGGCAGGGCAAGGTGATTCTTTGGGAACGGGCTGCGGCGCCCCCCTCTTTCGGTCGCCCCGCCACCCTTGCGGAGGCTGCTGAATACCCTCACCCTCTGACCGTCGATTGTTCCATCGTGTCAACAATCCTTTCAGATGCCGCCGACCCGGGGTGCATCGCATCCGGCCTGAATCTGGGCGGATCATTGGGTTGAACACCTCCGCTTTTCCAAGCAATTTCATTCCCACCCTTATGAAGCGCTACCTCTTGCCGGCCTTGTGCGCCGTCCTTCTGGTCGCCTGTGATGCCGGAGAACGGATCGACAAGGCCAATGACGCCGTCGGCGCTGCCACCGATTCCCCACCGCCGGCGCCGGACGTTGCGTCGGCCGACGCAGCGGTGCCGTCCGAGTCCATCGCCCAAGCCGGCTCCGCCCCGGCTGAGGCCCCCGAAACCGTGCCGGTCGTGATCCGGTCCAAGCCCGCCCACGATCTTTCTCCCCCCGTGATGGAGGTGGTTCAACTCGCGCAGAGCACGCTCGGCGACACCGTGGTGATCCATTTCATCGAGTCCATCCGGGAGCCCTTCACGCTGAATGCGGACCAGATCATTTACCTGAGTGACCTGGGCTTCGGCACCCCGGTCCTGAACGCCTTGTTGACGAAGGCGGCTTCGAGCCCAGGGCCGGGCCGGGAAGAAGGGGCCGGCGGACCGCCCCCGGTCCCAGTTCCGGCTGGGGCGAACGATCCCGCCCGAATCGCCGGTGTCCCTCCCCCAACACCGAATCCGGTCCCGCCCAATTATCTGGCGCCGGCCGGGTCCAACCCGTTGGCCGGTGTCCCCGGCGGACCGGGCGGCCCCTCCGGACCTGTGGGTGGGGCCGCCGCCCCGGCTTACGGTCCGCCTCCGGACGGAGCGGGTGCGGCGGATCCCGGGGTGGCCGTCGCGCCCGGCCAACCAGTGACCTATGACACCTTTTATTCCTCCTTGGGCTCGTATGGCTCGTGGGTGGAAGTGGAGGACCAAGGATGGTGCTGGCAGCCGACCGTTGGATTGGTGAATCCGGGTTGGCAGCCGTACTGCGATGGTGGGCAGTGGTTGTGGAGTGATTACGGCTGGTACTGGCACTCAAACTATTCGTGGGGTTGGGCTCCCTTCCATTACGGCCGATGGCATCGGGCGCCCCTCCGGGGATGGGTCTGGACGCCGGGCAGTGATTGGGGGCCGGCGTGGGTGGCCTGGCGTCATTCGGATGTCCATTGCGGTTGGGCACCCTTGCCTCCCGAGTGTCATTGGCGGCCCGGTGTTGGGTTTGCGTGGTATGGCCGGAGCGGCACGGTGAGCATCGGGTTCGGGCTCCGCGAAGAGTGTTGGTTTGCGTGCCCGTGGGGACGATTCTGCGACCCCGTGCTGGCCCCGCACGGCCTGCCGCGGCATGAAATGGCCTCTTTCGTCCGGGGCAGCCGCCCGATCATCGCCGGCGACAAGAGCGTGAACATTGTCGGCAACAACAACACGGTGATCATCAACAACGGCGTGACCCGTGAACAGGTGCAGCAGCACACCCACGAGGAGATCCGCAAGGTCGCCGTCCGGGATGCCGCGGCGCCCGGGATCGCCGCCCGACGGGTATCGACCGGCTCCAACGTGGCCCGCCCGGAAGTGGCGGTGTTCCGCCCGCACCTGGCTCCCGAGACCCAACAACCTTCGGCGCCGCCGTCGGTGATCCTGGCCCGTCAGGAGGCCCGGAAAACGGCGGGCATTCCGGCGACCGACCCCCTCGGCACCGTCCCGACCCGCCCCAACAACAACAATGTCCCGTCGGCTCGTCCCGGGGCTTCTTCCGGAGTTGGATTCATTCCCGGCAAGAACGGGAATTTGTCCGGGATCTCATCGGGACGTTCCGAAATTGTCCCTCCGGCCCCGGCCCAGTCAGCCCGTCCCTATCCGTCGGCTCCGCCTGCGGTGCCCCTCCGCGGAACCGCCAATCCGGCTCCGAACCCGATCCAGCCCCATTACGCGGCGCCGGCATCCCGACAGGATCCGGTCGCGGTGAATCCGTTGCCGACTGGACGGGGCGAAGTGCGCAAGTTCGATGTGCCGGCCAGGACTCCGGTTTATGCTCCGTCCGGTGCCGCCCAAGAGATCGCCGGGGTGCCGCCCGGAAGCGGAAACCGCTTCGAGGCGCCCAACCGTCCCGCACCGACCTATACCGCACCGGCGGCCCGTCCGACGCCGTCGTTTGATTCCCGGCGTGACGTGGCCCCGCTTCCTGTGGTGCGTCCGGAGCCGCGGTATTATGCACCGCCCCCTGCCAGCCCCCCGGTCAACAACCGATATTCCCCTCCGCCGGTGAACAGTTCCCCGGCACCGGGTCCGGCCCCGTCGTCCCCCAGCCGCGGCGAGCCCAACCGTTCGACGGGTCCGGCTCATCCGCAGTCGCGGTGATAGGGATCCGGTCCCGGAATGCGTTGGTGTTTTCCTGAAGGTTTGAACCGATGAAAACCAGTCGATGGTCGGCGCTGTGCTGGGTGTGGCTTGCCCTCTGGGTGTCGGGTGGGCCGGGGACTTCGGCGGCGGCCATCCGACTGGCGGCACCCGCATCGGAGCGGGTGTTATTCGAGACGGGATTCGAGCCGGTCGAAGGATACGATCCGGGGTTGAATCTGGGCGGACAGAACGGATGGATGGCGTTGGGCAGCGGGGGCAACGGGGTTTTGCCCGGGCCGATTGATGGGTTCCAAGGACAGGTGGGTTATGTCGGGTTCCTGGCGCCATCGGCCCAAGATGACCTCCTGAACGTGTTCCGTCCCGTGGCCTTGGTGCCGGTGGGGGGAAGCCTGCCGCTGATCACCTTCACCGTCTCGTTCCAGGTCTTTGATTCCACGACGAATGCGCCGTATTTCGATGATTTTCGCTGGAGCGCATATAACACCCTCGAGCAACGCCTGTTCACCTTGGATTTCGACAATGACGCCCTGGCCGTGAATTTCGCCCTGGACGATGCGCAGGGATTCCAACCGACGGGATTCCGTTTCAAGGACGGCGAGGCGTACGACCTGCGGATCACGCTGAACTTCGCGCGCAACCTCTGGACCGCGGATATCAATGGTGCGGTGGTGGTGAATGCGCGGCCGATCACGACCCGGGGATCCAAGCTGGACCTGAACGAGATGGACGCCGTGTGGGCGGTTCGGACCCCGGGGAAAGCGGGCGATAACTTCATGATTTTCGACGATTACCGCCTGACCGTGCTGCCGGTGAGTGAAATACCGCCCACCTTGGAATTGCTGGGCCGCCTGACCACGGGCCCGGTGATCGTGCGGGTGTTGGGCGAACCGGGGGTGACTTATGCATTGGAATACAGCAGCGACCTCGCGCATTGGTTTGCCGGCGGCCAGGGTGTGGCGCAATCGCCCGGGGGCGTGGCGGACATCCAGGATGCCTCGGCGGGGCACGACGACTTCCGTTTTTACCGGGCTCGCAGCGTCCGATGAACCCGATGACTTTATCTATGAAACACCTGGCGGTTCTTATGCTGTTGGTGCTGTGCCCCGGGGTCCGGGCCGCGGTCCGGACCGAAGTGATTGAGTACCTGCAGGGCGGGACGGTCCTTGAGGGATTTGTGGCCTATGATGATGCCGTGAAGGGCCCGCGCCCGGCGGTGCTGGTGGTGCACCAATGGAAGGGACAGGGCGAGTACGAACGGAAACGGGCCGTGATGCTTGCCGAGTTGGGGTATGTGGCTCTGGCGGTGGATATCTATGGCAAGGGTGTGCGACCCACCTCCCCGCAGGACGCCGGTCCCCTCGCCGGGAAATATAAGTCGGACCGGCCCCTGCTCAGGGCGCGGGTGATTGCCGGGTTGGAACAACTGCGGAAACTGCCGCAGGTGAACCTCGGGAAAGTGGCGGCCATCGGTTACTGCTTTGGAGGCAGCACGGTCCTCGAGCTCGCGCGTTCGGGCGCGGATGTCGCCGGGGTGGTGAGCTTTCACGGGGCTTTGGGGACCTCCGCGCCGGAGGATGCGAAGAACATCCGGTGCAAAGTCCTGGCCCTGCATGGTGCCGACGACCCGTTCGTCCCCGCCGCCGAGGTGTCGGGTTTCGAGAAGGAAATGCGCGACGCCAAGGTGGACTGGCAGTTGGTGTCCTATGGAGGTGCCGTCCATAGCTTCACGATCCCGACCGAAGACGGGTCATTCAGTCCCGGGTCAAAGTATAATGCCCAGGCGGACCGCCGTTCGTGGGAGGCGATGAAGCAGTTCTTCACCGAGATCTTTCATTGAGGATCCCGGACTCGCGGCTGTCGGATCTAACCTTTCTGAGGAGCGAGCGCTGCGAGTCTCATACCCGGGGGTCCGACCCGTTCCTCCTCCGCGGAATCCGCCGGCAAATGGTCCCTCCACCTGGTCAACCGCGGGGCGGGGGCGAGGGCCGTCGGGGCTGCGGGACCACCTGGGCGGCAGAAGTGGGAGGCGCCGGCCGTGCCGACTGGGCCGGGTTCCCGGGCGTCGAAGCCTGATAGGCGCTGCTCCAACGCCATTCGCGTGGGCGCACACAGAGGCCGGCATTGACGGGCAGAAATTCCGCGGCCCGAATCCGATACATCAGGTCCTTGGCGTCCCGGCACGGACGGGCGAACGCGAGACGATCCCAGAATTCGTCCGGGTTGATACCCAGCTTCTGTGCCGCCTCCCGGGACGTGAAATTGCGCCACTGCCGGACCAGCGGCATGATGTCCACACCGGAAGGAACCGTCACCACGGCGTGGAGTCGGTTGGGCACGATGGCCCAGGCGCGAAGCTGGTATCGTTGTCCGTCAAAAGCCTTGAGACAATCGGCAACCATTCCGGCGATCTCCGGTTGACGGAGCCAGCACGCACCCCGGCCGGCGTTCAGTTCCTGTTCAATCCGCCGCGCCAGTTGGCGTCGAACCTCCGCCTCGTCGGGACCGTCCGTGCCCTGATCCGCTTCGATCTCGGCCCGCCATTCTTCCACGCCGCCGGGCGGAAGGGCATCCGCCAAACGCAGTTGCACGAAAAACGTCATTTCCGCCGCCGGATCCGGCGCTGCCACTTCGGGATCCGGCCTGAGATCGGGCCTGGGGGTGGGATTGAGGTTGGGGTTTGCGGGACCCGATGGGAAGGATGGGCGGGGCGGGCGTTGGGATGGATTGTTCATGGGCGGACGCCCGATTCTACAAGGGGCGCCGTCCGAGGTTACCGGGGCGGATGGATCAGACGCGCCGGGGCGGGCTGGTCGAAAAACGACCGGATTCACCCACGTAGGCGAGGGCGATCGCCAGGGCGTCCGCTGCGTCGGGATCGGGGATCTCGGTGAGGTGGGTCAGGCGTTGGACCATTTTCGCGACGGCGGATTTTTGTGCGCCGCCATGCCCGACGATGGCCAGTTTGACCTTGGCCGGGGGGATCTCATAGATGGGCAATCCCGCGGCCGCGATGGTGGCCAAGGCGGCCCCGCGAGCTTCCCCCATGATCAGGGCGGTCTGGAGATTCTGGGCATAGAACAATCCCTCGATCGCACAAACCTCGGCGGGGTGATCGCGCAGGACATCCCCCAGGACTTCGGCGATCCGCATCAGGCAGCGGGAGCGTTCCCAAGACGCCGGACACCGGATCGTCCCATAGGCGACGGCCCGGGGATGAGGACGTTCGGAACTCAGGACTCCCCAACCGGTGCCCCGCAGCGAGGGATCGATCCCGAGGATGACGCGCACCGGGGCCACCGCCGGGCGGGCCGTCGCCCCCGGGTCGGGTTCGTCGCTGCGGCGTGGAGAGGCGACCCGACGTTGGAGTTCGGCGAATTGCTTTGGCGAAATGCCCATCGTCTCCCGCGGGATACCGGAGGCGTCGGGTGGAAGCGAATGAAAACGATCGCCAAATCTTCGTGGGTCAGCGGTCCAGGAAACCGGTCAGAGGACTCGTGGGGCGGGCGTGGTCAATCGGGGCGCCAAGTCCGATTTCATAGGCCATCCGACCCGCTTCCACCGCCATCCGGAACGCGTTCGCCATCCGGTCCGGATCCCCGGCCACTGCGATCGCCGTGTTGACCAACACCGCGTCGGCCCCCATCTCCATCGCTTCCGCCGCGTGGCTCGGGGCTCCGATGCCCGCATCGATCACCACCGGCACCGTCGCCTGTTCGAGGATGATGCGGATCTGGTCCCGGGTCTGGAGGCCGCGATGGGAACCGATCGGTGAACCCAACGGCATGACGGTTGCAGTGCCGACCTCCTGCAGGCGCTTGGCGAGGACCGGGTCGGCATTGATATAAGGCAGGACCACGAATCCCTCCTGCACGAGTTGCCGGGCGGCCTCGAGGGTCTCGATCGGATCGGGGAGCAGATAGCGCGGGTCGGGATGGATCTCCAATTTGATCCACTTGGGCAGGCCGGCGGCGGCGGCGAGGCGGGCCAGGCGCACGGCCTCCGCGGCGTTGATTGCGCCGCTGGTGTTGGGCAGCAACAGGTATTTCGCCGGGTCGATGTAATCGAGAATGTCCGCGAACGGGTCCTTGTTCCCCGACAGGTCGGCCCGGCGCAAGGCAACGGTGACGATCTGGGTGCCACTGGCGGCGAGCGCGCCCCGCATGGCCTCAGGCGACGGGAATTTCCCCGTGCCCAAAAAAAGGCGGGACTGGAACTCGCGCCCGGCAATGACCAGCGGTTTCGACAACATTCGGCCGCGAACCGTGGCGGCGACGGCGCGTTTTGTCGAGGGGGTGACGGGGTGTCTCACGCAGAGAACGCCAAGCCCGCCAAGGCTGGGGAGTGATTCGTGCACAACCACGGCTCCGGCTCAGACCCGGTCGAACGATTTGGGAACGGTCGGGATCCCGACGGTGGCCAACCGCTCCAGCAACCGGCCGGGTTCGGTGTCGATCAGCAATCGATCACGGTGGACCCCCTGGAGCAGTTGGTCCGCAACCGCGCGGTCCAATTGCGCCCGAAACGGGTCGAAGAAACCTGCGACGTTGAGCGCGCCGATGGGCAACCGGTGCAGCCCCAACTGCCCCCACGTCAGGGTTTCCAGCAATTCGTCGAACGTTCCCAAGCCGCCGGGGAGGGCGATGACGGCATCGGTCAACGCGAGCAGGCGGGCCTTGCGTTCGTGCATGGAACCCGTGGTCTCCAAGCGCGTGAGGCCCGGATGTGCCACTTCCCGGAGGGCCAGGAATCCGGGGATCACCCCGATGACTTCTCCCCCGGCGGCCAGGGCGGCATCGGCCAGGACCCCCATCAACCCGATGCGACCCCCACCGTAAATGAGGGTCAGTCCGCGGTGGGCGAGCAGGGTCCCGAGTTCCTGGGCGGCCTCCCGGTAAGCGGGGTTGGATCCGATGCTCGACCCGCAATAGACGCAGATTTTCCTCAAGGGGTGGGCGGAGGCTCGGAGTTCGGGAGGGTGGCGGACGGGGACGAGGACGAGGGCGGGGACAGGGGTGGGGAACCGGGTCGTGTTCCCGACGGCGTGGGTCGGGGCAGGTCGCTGATTTCCTCCGGCAGGATCACCACGGCGATGCGACGATTCCGGGCGCGTCCCTCGGGGTTGGAGTTGTCGGCGATCGGACGGAATTCCCCGCAGCCGACGGCGCTCAACCGCCGCGGATCGACGCCGGCCTTGTCGTGGAGAAACCGGACGGCGGCGGTGGCGCGGCCGGCGGACAGGCCCCAATTGTCCGTGAAGCCGCCCCGGGTGCGATTGACGATGGGGACATTGTCGGTGTGCCCGATCACCTGGATCTGGCGGTTGGTGTTTTGGGTGAGGATCCGGGCCACCTTGAGCAACACGGCCTGGCCCTCGGGTTTGAGGTCGGCTTCGCCGGAGTCGAAGAGCACCCGATCCAGGATATTGACCGTGAGGCGACCTTGAAGTTCCGAGATGGTGACGTCCCGGCTTTCCAGTTCCGTGCGCATCTGTTGGGCAAGATTGTCTCGGGCGGCGGCGGCTTGGTTCACCTGCTGTTCCAGTTCGGCGGCGTGGGCGCGGAGGGATTCGAGTTCGGCGGCCAGGACCGCGTTGGTCCGGGTCGCACCTTCGGCTGCCAACGCGGAACTGTGCGCCAAGGCATCGGCCTGCTCCGACTGTCGGCTGTTCTCGCGCACCTGGAGAAAAGCGACCGTGGCGATCAGCAGCACGGACAGGATCCCGGCAAAGATCCAGGTGTTCTTCGGCATCGGTCGAGTCCATCGGGTCGGTCGACCGACGGCAACCGGGAAGATCAAGCTGAGGGGGTGATGTCCGGGGGCCCCGACAATGCAATCAGGTGACATCGCCAAAAATACCCGGTTTCAAGGATGGATGGATCGGAGGAGCCGCGATCTGCTCGCCGGGAAGTGTCCTTATTTCCTCCATCACACATGAACAAACTCAGATTCTTCGCCTCGGCGGGCGTCGGACTGGCGGTTTTGGTCACCCAACAGGGGTTGGCCGCGACCAACAGTCTTCCCGTTTCCGCGGCCCTCGGTCTTGGTACCTCAACCACCCGCGGTTTCGTGGTGCGCAGCGTCCAAGCGCCACCCGACTCAGTGGTCGCCAACAACCTGGTCCGGGCGATTGCCCAATTGAACGGGACCTTGCGCGACCCCGCGGGAACCCTGATCCCCAATGACGCGACTCCGGGTCCGCTGGCCGGCGGGGCCTACGCGGCAGACACGGTGGATTTCGAGATCGATGGCGCCCCGTTTGACCTCGTGGATCTGGATAACAACACCCTGGCCAGTTTTGCCCCCTCCCTCTTCCCCGGGATTCCGGGTGCCGGTGGCAGCAAGGACAACTTCGCGGTGGAAGTCATCGGCTTCGTCCAAATCCCGGCCGGAATCACCACTTTCGGCGTCAGCGTCGGCACCGACCGCACCGATGTGAACGACGACGATTCCTACGTGGTTTACGTGGGTCGCAATCCGCGGGACGCCTTCAACGCCAAGATCGGCGAATTTGAGCGGTTCGCGCCTCCGTTCCAGGGCAACACGAAGAATGAGAACCAGTTCTCCGTGAATGCCCCGGTGGCCGGCCTCTACCCGCTCCGCCTCGTCTATTGGCAGGGCAGCCATGGCGCGAATCTCCAATGGTACACCATCCTGGACGATGGCGAACGCCTGTCGTTGAACGACGCCACCGATGCCCGGGCGCTCCCGGTGTATCGCGACAGTTCGGTTGCGGACGCCAACGGGCCCTTCGTCGCCGAGGCCTTCCCGGCGCCGGGTTCCGATGGCAATGCCGCCTCGGCACCGGTGACCGCGCTCATCGTGGACGGGGCCGCAACGGTCGCCACCTCCGGCGTGACGCTCACCTTCAACGGGGTGGTGGTCACCCCGCAGTCACTCACCAAGACCGGTGACCGCATCAGCCTGACCTATAACCCCAATGCGACCCGTCCGGACCACAACAACACGGTGAAATTGGATTACACCGATTCCGCCACGGTGGCCCATTCAGCATCCTGGACCTTCGGCAGCCTCACGACGGGCGGGTCCGCCACGCAGGTGACCGGGCAGTGGGACTTCAACGGTGGCGATCTCAGCGCGACGGTGGGCAAGCCCCTCCAGTATTTCGATGGCCAATCCGGGACCGACCGTTTTGGCAACCCGTTCGAGTTCAAATTCGGCACCACGACGGCGTTGGGTGTTGCCGACATCAATGGCAAGGTGGCGAAGATCATCGAGGTGCCCGGCGCCGTCGATCGCAACATCGCCCTGATCATGGACCACGGCATCAAGCCCAACGGGGGCGGGACCAAGGTCAACCAATATACGCTGATCCTCGATGTGTTCGTGGACACGAGCGGTCCGGGTGCGGCCTCGCTGCTCCAGATCAGTTCGTTGAACAACACGGATGACGGCGACCTGTTCTGGCAGGGCAACAACTTTGGCCAGGGCGGCGGCGGTTATAACGGTCGCGGCACCTTCACCGCCGGCGCATGGCACCGGGTGGTGGCGGCCTTCGACGAGGCGGCCAACCCGCCGGTGGTGACCAAGTTCGTGGACGGCATCAAGCAGGACGATTGGACCGCGAACCAGGGTCTCGACAATCCGCGGCGGGCGCTGCAATCGACGGCGATCCTCTTCGGCGACGGCGACCAGGACGAGCGTCGCACCATGTGGGTGAACTCCATCCAGATCCGTGCCGGCAAGATCACGGACGCCGAGGCCTTCGTTCTCGGTGGGCCTTCTGCGGACGGCATCCCGCAGTCGATCCCCAGCAGCACGGTCACCGGACAGTGGGACTTCGACTTCGGCGATCTCGGCTCGAGCATCGGCAAGCCGCTGCAGTATTTCAACGGTCAGTCGGGCACCGACCGATTCGGTGTGGATTTCGCCACCACGTACGGCACCACGACCGATCTCGGTGTGCCCGACATCAACGGCAAGGCTGCGAAGGTCATGGAAGTGCCGGGCAACCTGGACCGGAACATCGGTTACATCATGGACCACGGCATCAAGCCCAACGGGGGCGGCACGCTGGTGAACCAGTACACGCTCATCATGGACCTGTATGTGGACACGACCGGCGCGGGCGCGGCCTCGCTGTTGCAGATCAGTTCGTTGAGCAACACGGATGACGGCGACCTGTTCTGGCAGGGCAGCAACTTCGGCCAGGGCGGCGGCGGTTATAATGGCCGCGGCACCTTCACCGCCGGCGCATGGCATCGTATCATTGCGGCCTATGACGAGGGCGCGACCCCTCCCGTGGTGACCAAGTATGTCGATGGCATCAAGCAGGACGACTGGACTGCCAACCAAGGTCTGGACAATCCGCGGCGGGCATTGCAGGCGACGGCGATCCTCTTCGGTGACGGCGACCAGGATGAGCGTCGCACGATGTTCGTGAACGCGATCCAGATCCGTGCCGGCAAACTCTCCGATGTCCAGTGTGCTTTGCTGGGCGGACCTTCCGCAGACGGCATCCCCGTGGTCATTCCCAACTCGACCGTCACCGGCCAGTGGGACTTCGACTTCGGCGATCTCGGCGCCAACGTTGGCAAACCGCTCCAATACTTCAACGGTGCCGCGGGTGTGGACCGTTTCGGTGTCGATTTCGCCACCAAGTTCGGCACCACGACCGATCTCGGTGTCCCGGACATCAACGGGCAGGTCGCCAAGATCATGGAAGTGCCGGGCAACCTGGACCGGAACATCGGATATATCATGGACCATGGAATCTCACCGAACGGCGGCGGGACCAGGGTCAACCAATACACGCTGCTGCTCGACATCTTCGTGGACACAACCGGGCCAGGTGCGGCGTCACTGTTGCAGCTGAGTTCGCTGAACAACACGGATGATGGCGACCTGTTCTGGCAGGG
>JANYCC010000157.1 GCA_025360495.1 Verrucomicrobiota bacterium
GGCCGCAAACGGGCCCGCAACGGTCTGCAATCCCTGGTCCGGGCCCTGTTGCGGGGCCGGGAGGAATCCCCCGCCAAATCCCTGGAAACCTACCGGGTGCACCTGTACCTGGAGGGCAACGAACGGCGCGAGACCCTGCGACCCGACGGGACGACCGTGCGGGGGTCCCTCTCGCGGGAGGAGGGATTGCGGGTGCTGGCGGCCAGGGGTCGGTTGCCCTTGCGGGATTACCTGCGGTGCCGGGTGCGCTATTTCAGCGATGGGTTCGTGTTCGGGGGCCGGGAGTTCGTGGAGGAGATCTTCCAGGCGGAACGCGCACGGTTCGGGGAGAAAAGGAAGGACGGGGCGCGTCGCCTGAAGGGCGTGGACGGGGAATTATATGCCCTGCGGGACCTGCGCGTCGGGGTGTTCGGGTGAGATGGGGTTCGAAAGTTCTTAGTTTTTCTAATTGGATAGGCTTATGTGCCATTTCCCATCTCACGGGGCGAATTGCAGCGAATAGAGCCGCGCATAGGGGCCGCCCCTCACCAGCAATTCCGTGTGGCGTCCCTCCTCCACGATCCGCCCGTTCTCCAACACGATGATCCGGTCGGCATGCTGCACCGTCGACAGCCGATGCGCGATGCACACCGTGGTCCGCCCCTGCATCAAATCCTCCAACGCCGCCTGCACCGCCCGCTCGGACTCTGTGTCAAGAGCGCTGGTCGCCTCGTCGAGCAGCAGGATCGGTGCATCTTTCAGCAGTGCCCGCGCGATGGCCAACCGTTGTTTTTGTCCACCCGACAACAGGGCCCCCTTGTCACCCACCGTGGCGGCATAACCCTCGGGTCGGGCCATGATGAAGTCATGCGCCCGGGCGTGACGGGCCGCGGCCTCGATTTCGGCGGGACCCGCCCCCGGTCGTCCCAAGCCGATGTTGGCGCCGATGGTGTCGTTGAAGAGCAAAACCTCCTGGGTCACCACGGCGATCTGGTTGCGCAGATCATTCTGACGCACCTCCCGGAGGTCGCGTTCGCCGATGCACACCCGTCCCCCCTGCGGGTCATAAAACCGGAGCAGGAGACTCGTGAGCGTCGTCTTGCCGGCGCCGCTGCCACCCACCAGCGCGACAAATTCACCCGGTTGGATCACGAGCTTAAAATCGCGAAACAGAGGTTCGTCCTCATAACCAAAGGTGACGTTTTCAAACCGGATCGCGGCCCCGGCGGCATGCAGTGGGAGCGGATGGAGGGGATCCCGCACCTCGGATTCCTGGGCGAGGAGGGTGAACACATGTTCGCTGGCCGTGCGTCCCTGCTCGAGTTGCCCGTGGAGCCGGGTGAGGGCCTTGAATCCCGGATAAATCAGGATCATGGCACCAAAAAAGCCGATGAAATCCGCCAGCTTCATCCCCGGTGTCCCGCCACCGGCGACATAAAGGAACACCAGGGAGATGCCGACCGCGCCAAGGACCTCCATCACCTGGCCCGAGGCGTCCTTGGCTTGCACTCCCCGCATCAATTGACGCGCGATCCCCCCGGCCGTGTGACGGAATTCGCCCGCCAGTTTGTCCTCAAGATTATAGGCTTTCACGACCCGTTGCGCCGTGAAGGCTTCGGCCATGATTTGCGTGAGTTCGGCCGTCAACTCACGGGTGCCGCGGACCGAGCGCCGGATCCTCCGCGTATAGATCGCGATCGGGACCGCGCAGAGGGGGAACACCACCAGTGAAATCAGGGTGAGCCGCGGTTGCTGCCACAGGAGCCAGGCCACCAGTGCCACGATCGTGACCGGGTCCCGCATCAACACCCCGAAGGATTCCGAAATCACCGTGAGCAACGAATTGCAGTCGTTGGCGATTCTCGAGATGAGTTCGCCCACCCGTGCGCGATTGGAAAAATCGATCGACAGATGCTGAAGATGTGAGAAGAGGCGCGAGCGGAGGTCCGTGACAGCCCTGATCCCGACCCAGTTCATGAGATAGGCGTTGAGGTGGGCGAGGAGGGCGCGGACCAAGGCGACGACGGGCAGCAGGCCGATGACCACCCACAAAGCCCCGCCGCGCGGCACCGGCGCCTGGAATGCCGGGACCCAGGACTCCAATCGGCCCCGGACGACGTTCGGCGTCCACGTGGGCAGACTGGCCAGGGATTCCGCCAAAGGATTTTCGCCGGGCTTCGCGAACACCACCTTGGGAACGAAGCTCACGGCGCTCATGAACACGGCGGTCGCCAACCCATAGGCGATGCCACACGCCACCCCCGTGAAAAGGCGGGCGCGATACGGACGCACATATTGCCAAAGCTGTCGCAGGAACCGGAACACTTGGCCGCGAGTCTCGGGACCGATTCCGCACTGGCAAGGCGGGTTTTGCCCCGGACTTCCGGTTGCCCCTGTGCTCCCAGCCGTCGAAGCTATCGTTATGGTCGAAGGTCCCCGCCCGTTCCGTCCCCCGCCCGGAGGCCGGCAAATCCCCTTGCAGCCGGGTTCCCTATCAGTGCCCAGTCCGGCTCTGACCTCCACGCCCGCGGGGTCGATGCCGGGCCCGATCACCCGCCTTCTCGTCAGCGGGATGACGTGCGGAAATTGCGTCCGCCATGTGTCGGACGCCCTCCAATCCGTCGTCGGGGTGGCTTTCGCGACCGTTGACCTGGCGTCTTCTTCGGCAGTCGTCCGGTGGCAGCCAGGATCCGCGGCCTCTCCGCAGGGTCTGGTCGATGCCGTGAAAACCGCGGGATTTGCAGCCAAGCCCGTGGAGGAATCGTCACCGGAAGCGACCGCCCCTCCGGTGACCAATCCGTGGCGATCGCCTCTGGCGCTGGGTTTGCCGGTGACCGTCGGCCTGCTCGCAGCCGACTGGGTTTTCGGCCTGGGCATGAACCGTTCCTTCCAATGGGCGGCGTTCATCCTGGCGTTGCCGGTGCAGGTCTGGCTCGGGGGTCGCTTCTATCGGGGAGCCTGGCAACAACTGCGCGTTGGCGGGGCCAACATGGACACCTTGGTGTCGCTCGGTTCCACGACGGCCTTCTTCTATTCGTTATGGGCCCTCTTGGCGGGACTCGGCGGGCACCTGTACTTCGGCGAGGCGGTCAGCATCCTGACGCTGGTCAGTCTCGGCCATTTCCTGGAGGCACGGATGAGTGCTCGCGCGGGTTCTGCCGTCCGGGCGCTTTTGGATCTCACCCCTGCCACCGCGTGGCGCGCCGGAACCGGCGACTCGGCCACGGAGGTCCCGGTGCGGGAACTCCAGGCGGGCGATGAGATCCTGCTTCGACCGGGTGACCGGGTGCCCGTGGATGCCATCGTCATCAGCGGCAATTCGGCCGTGGATGAATCGCTGCTCACCGGCGAATCGCTCCCGGTAGAGAAAATTCCGGGGACGGCGCTTCTAACGGGAACCCTGAACCAATCGGGGCGTTTGCGGGCACGGGTCACAGCCACCGGGGAAACCACGGCTCTGGCACAGATCGTGGCCGCCGTACAACGCGCCCAAGGGACCCGCGCCAGCGTCCAACGTCTGGCCGACCGGGTGAGCGCGGTTTTTGTCCCCGTGGTGGTGGCCGTGGCCGTGGCGGCGGGCTTGGGGTGGGCCCTGGCTCCGGCGCAGGCCCTGCGGATTCATCAGGCACTGGCCGTTCACCTGTGGCCGGTTCATCCGCCCGCGGCACCGGTGGCCGGAGGAATCCTGGTTTTCTGCAGCGTTCTCATTGTGGCCTGCCCCTGCGCGATGGGATTGGCGACGCCGGTGGCCCTCATGGCCGGGGTGAACGCCGGCGCCCGCCGCGGCATCCTCATCCGGGACGCCCAGGCTTTGGAGACTTCGGGACGCATCACCACGGTGGTGTTCGACAAGACCGGGACACTCACGTTGGGGCGGCCGGTTGTCATGGCGCAGGAAGACTTTCGCCCCGCCGCCGACCGGGTGGTGCCACTCGCAGAATTGGCGGCGTCGTTGGCACGGCCTTCACAACATCCATTGAGCCGCAGTCTCGCGGCCTTGGCCCCGGGCGGACTGGAACTCTCAGACTGGGAAGAGCTCCGCGGCGCCGGAGTGACGGCCCGCTGGTGGAACCGGAAACTTGAAATCGGGTCGGTGGCCTCCTTTCACGCCGCGGGACCCGATCTCACGGCAGCAGCGGAATTCATCGGGGCATGGACCCGACAGGGGGCGACGCCCACCCTGCTGTTGGCCGACGGCTGCCTCTGGGGCGCGTTCGCACTTCGGGATGAATTGCGACCCGAGGCCGTGGACGTGATCGCCCAGTTGGGAGCCTCCGGACTCGAAGTGTTTTTGCTGAGCGGTGATCACCACCGGGCGGCGGCGGCGATTGCCAAGGCCGCCGGGATTCCGGAAACCCGGGTGTTTTCGGAAGTGCGTCCGGAGGAAAAGGCCGGGCAACTGCGACGCTTGCAGGCCGAGGGGCGACGGGTCGCGTTCGTGGGCGACGGTATCAACGACGGCCCGGCCCTGGCGGCGGCGGACTTGGGGATTGCCGTTGCCCGGGCCAGCGACGTGGCGCGGGAGGCGGCCGGGTTGGTGTTGTTGCGGGCGGACCTGAATGCGGTGCCCGAGGCTCTGGCGCTGGCCCAGGCCACCCTGCGGACGATCCGGCAAAACCTGTTCTGGGCGTTCTTCTACAACGCCGCCGCCGTCCCCCTGGCCGCACTGGGCTTCCTCAGCCCCGTGGTCTGCGCGCTCACCATGGGCCTGAGCGACATCGTGGTGGTCGGCAACGCCCTTCGATTACGCCGGCCCGCAAAGCGTCGCACCGGGATCCCTATTGCACCCGGACCCGGTAAAACCGGAGATCGTTGGGTGGCGCGGGATCCGTGAGGGAAGCCGTCACCCCGGTGGGGACAAGATCCGTCACCGCCTGCCAGGACACCGAGTCGGGGTTGGGGGCGGACTCCAGGAAATAATGTCGTCCGGGGATCGAATTGAAGTGGATCGTGCTGCCACCCGAGTCGCTGCTGATGGGGCCCGCCACCAAAGAACCCGCCACCGATACGACCACGGGTGACGAAGTCGTGGAAAGATTGTTGGCGGACACGACGACTGTATAAGAGCCCGCCGCCCCAGACGTGACCTGGGGCAGGGTCAGGGCCGCCAGGGTGCCGGCGGGAACGGGGGTCGCACCGTGAAACCATTGATAGGCGAGGGCGACGTCCGCAGTCGCATTGACGAGGAGCGTGATTGTCTCACCCGGGTGGACCGACTTATCCGGGGAGATCGAGAGGATCGAAGGGGGTTTCGCAGCCGGGGTGACGGTCAGGGTTGCGGGATCACTCAAGGCGATGCCACCGCTATTCTGGACGCGGCAGACATAAGAGCCGGCGTCGGTGAGTTGGACCGGCGAGAACTGCAGCGCGGGACCCGTGGCGGCGGCCAACTCGACACCGTCCTTGATCCATCGGTAGGTCGGTGTGTCGCTTGAAGTGACGGTGACGCTCAAGGTCGCCGCACCGCCTTCCGTGACGGTTTGGGTCAACGGTCCCTGGGTGATCACCGGCGGCCCCGCGACAATGGTCAATTTGAGGGTGTCGGAATAACTGTGGCCGCTCTTGTTGGAATTCTCATATCCCGTGATCACGACCGAGAAAATGCCCACTTTGGCGGGGATTCCACCAATCGCCCCGAGGGTGGAGCTGGTGACGGTGAGACCGGTCGGAAGGCCGGAAGCGCTGTAAGACTTCGCCTTTCCGTATTGGTCACTGGTGATCTGGGCGCGGTAACTGAAGGCGATCCCGTTGGTTCCCTTGGCGGTGGCCGCGCTGATGAGCCCGGTGGCACCGGAGACAGCGTGGGCACCCCCGGCCACGGCGGCGGCGGTGGCGGCGAGACGGAACAGGACCATCAAGGGTTGGAGCACGCTGGTGACCACCGGCTCGAGGGTGCGGGCCAACGGCGCCAATTGCAGGAAGACGGCGACCAACAATGCGGGGATACGACGGAGATTCATGGGAGGAAGTCTTGGGAACTGGTTCAATGCCTATTCTGGGCCGGAGA
The DNA here is from genome assembly GCA_025360495.1 of Verrucomicrobiota bacterium. Lineage (GTDB taxonomy): Bacteria > Verrucomicrobiota > Verrucomicrobiia > Limisphaerales > UBA9464 > UBA6176. The sequence continues at coordinate 5,987 of JANYCC010000157.1, forward strand.
ATTCGCGCGCTCAATCGGGTCAGTTGCAGCCACAGCCGCCGCCCCCGACCCCCCGGCCCCCGGACGCGGCCTCGCGTGAGAACCAAACATGTTCGGAGAAAGCCAGCCCGAGCGGATCGCGATCGGGTCGCATGATCGCATCACCGAGCGTGCCGCGTTGCCATGGCTTCACGGTCTGGCAACCGGTCCCGGCCAAGACCGGGATCACCATCGTCAAAACCAGGATCTGACGGCGGACGGAGGAGGGCTTCATGGGGGCGATCACTTGGATTTCAGCAACTCGTCGAGCTGCACCAAATACTTGGCACGGGTCTTTTCACCATCAAAACCGCGGTGTACCGCACGGATCTTCCCGTCCTGGCCCACCACGTAGGAGGTCGGGACGCCCTGCATGCTCAATTGCTCGGCCAACTTCCCCTTCGGATCCCGCAGGATGGCGAAGGGCATCGGGTTCTTCTTGAGATAGGCTTCCATGTCGGACTTGACCTCATCCACGCTGACGCCGACGACGACGACGCCCTTTTCACCGTATTGTTTCTGGAGCTCGGCGAGGAGCGGCATGGCCTTTTTGCACGGGCCACACCACGAAGCCCAAAAGTCGATGATCACGACCTTGCCGGCCAGATCGGGCACCGTGCCCTCCAATCCGGCAGCCGCGAGGTCGGGGAAGGTGTCGCCGGACTTGGCCGGTGCGCCGCGCAACACGGGGAGGGACATCAGGACGACGGCGCAAGCCGCCGCGAACAGATTACGACGAGACATATTCATGGAAGCGTGAGGTGGTGAAGTTTCCCTGCAAAGTGACGAGACAGCCATGGACTCCCGGAGCGGCCTCGAGGAGACGACGGCCTTCCTCGGGTCCCAACACACAGGCGGCGGTGCTCATCATCCCCGCCTGCGTGCAGCTCGGTGCATAGACACTGGCCGCGAGGACCCCGTGATCGACGGGTCGGCCCGTCCGGGGATCCACTATATGGCCATAACGCCGTCCCCCCGCGTGGAAGCCCCGGAGATAATCCCCGGAAGTCGCCACCGCACCCTCGCGTAAAATCAGACTGGTCCAGGTGGTTCCCGGATGTCGGGGATCCTCCAGACCGATCTTCCAGGCCGGCCGGCCGTCCGACGGCATCCCCAACACCCGGATATCGGCCCCGAAATCAACCAACCCACTCGTCACGCCCGCCCGCGCCAGCAAAAGCACCACCTGGTCCACGGCGTACTCCTTGCCCACGCCGCCCAAATCCAAGGCCATGCCCGCCCGTGGCAGCCGGATCCGTCCCGGCAACCGCTGCACCTGGCGCCAACCGACCAAAGCCCGCGCCGCCTCCACCTCTGCATCCGAGGGCACCCGGGCCGTCTTCCAATCCCACAACCGGATCACCGGGAGTGCGGTGGGATCCAGAATCCCACGGGTCAGGAACACCAACTGATCGCACAGGGCCAGCAAGGCATCCGCCTCCGGATCCAAAGGCACCCACCCGTTCCCGGCGGCAGCATTGATCTGTGACACCAGGGAATCCCCCAGGAAGCGGGAATACTTGGCCTCGAATGCGGCCACCCACTGCATCACGGAATCCGCCAGACGACCCGCCGCCGACGCGGGCGAAGTGAACTGCACGCGGCAATTCGTCCCCATCGCGGGAAACGAGAGTGCGTGCGATCCGTCCCGTCCTTCCAACCGCATTCCCTCGCGAACCCGGGACAGCACCACGGCCGACGGGAATGGCCGCACCGCAACGTGCGGCAGCCCCGCGGCATCGGGGAGGGTCTTGGGTGTTGCGACCGCGTTCATGTTTCAGAAACTCGCCCCCGCGCCGATCGTGAAAATGTGCGCCTTCGGATAGACCGACGACGGAGTGACCCCATCCAACCCGTACATTTCATACCGCTGATACCCAAGGTTCAAGGTCACGTGCGCATGGTCGCCCTCGTAGATCTTCACCGCCAGCGTGGCCCCGAAGGTGAACGTCTGCAGTTCGCTCAACCGGTAATCCGCCGAGTAATACTTGGGCAACGGCGGCACATTGATGACCTGATAAGCGCCGGGGTTGGGAAGCACGTCCGATTCAAACACGCCGTCGCCTTCCACCGCATAAAACTGGTTGTCCAAGGTGAACGCCACCGTCGATCCGGCCAGGGTCGGGTCGGTCGGGACCTTGAGCAGGTAAAAATCGGCCGCGGTCTGGTAATGGTATCGGAACATCGGCGACAGGATGACGCGTTTGCCGAGTTTTTGGTTCCATTCCAAGCCGGCCGTGTGAGCAAACACGCCCCAGTCATCGTGATGAAACCGGTAGGAGGCGACGATGCTCGCGTTGAGCGGGGTGAGGTATTGGGTGACCTCGGTGTACAACACCTGCCGGAATTTGTGGCTGGGTCGCAGCTCCGGCCCGAAGGTCCCATAGGGATTCGCATCAAAGTTGGGGTTCGCCGGGTCATACGGTCCATAGGGCGGCAGATCATACGCGTAGCTCACACCCTTGTAGGGGTCGCTCAAGGCGCCGTCCGAGTAACCCAACGTGAGGTTGACCGTCAGCGTGGTGCGCGGGCCCAGCAACTGGTTCAACCCGAGGAGAAAATCCCAGTTCCCCTTGTAGCGGAGCGCCTGGCCCGTGCGGCCCACATCATCGTTGTTCCGCGCCACCCCCAGCACCAAGGTGGTGTTGCGCTCGTTGAAATCGATCGCCTCGGTCAGTGACAGGCCCAATGACCGGTAGTCACTCTCCTCGCTGTACGAAACCTGCGGCGTGGTCGTGGTCCGCCCCGCCTTCACCGAGGCTTCGAAAAAACCCGCGTTGCGCTCGTCCGTCAATCGGACCGACTCGTACGCTGTCCCCGGAAATCCCACTCCTCCGGTCGGCGTCGCCCCGGAGATTGCATCGTTCACATAATTGCCCCGCACCGTGACCTTGCTCTGGAGGTCGTACTCGAACCAGACCGAATGGGTCTGAACCTTGATCCGGTCGGCGTCCTCGACGTAGTCCGAGAACCGGTACTCGACCCGGTTCTCCGCGGAAAGCCGCCGCAACGGCCAGACCAGCAACATCACTGCCAGCAGACCCGCAGCCCCGACCGGTCCCCGCGTGGCCGGCACCCGGGTGTTGGCAGCCTTTGTTGAACTCATGCGCATCGTTCGAAAGCAGGATGCACGCCGCCGGGTTAGGCACCCCGGACTTTTCCGATTAGAAGATTCTTAATCTGGATGACCCGACAACGCACTGGATCCTTGCCCCCACGATGACCGCGCACCCGCCCGGAAGTTACCGGCCGTCCCGTGTTTCCACCGCCCCGGCAACTCCGCCTATCAACAACTTGCCGGTTGGAAACCCTCCGGAATTCAACCCCTCCCATCTCCGAACCCCGATCTCCGATCTCCGATCCCCCGCCGCCGACCTGTCTCAGCGCGACTTGGTGTCCTGATTCGCCGTGAGCGCCGCTTCGTCCGGGGCGGATTCCACTCCTTGGGCCGGAACCTCCAAACCGGCGAGCCACACCAATGCGTTCAACAAAACCTTGCGTTGGCTGGGATCCGACCAGTTCCGATGCGTATGGCCGCCCGTGAAACCAAAACCGCGTCCGCCGTTTTCCCGTTCGTAAACCCACATCATCGTCTCGGCCCGACCCGAGTCCGCGACGATGTGGGGATAGGGACCCTGAGGATAGACATAGGGGCCTTTTCGGACGGTATCCGACGGGGTTGCCACCAGGATCGGGGTGACCCCCTTGCCGCCGGGGACCCAGCGCATGTTGAAGTACCATTCGTCGTGGGTGGCAAATGGCTTTACCCCGCGGGACACCGGGTGATCGGGAAATTTTTCAAACGCCGGCTTCCACATGGGGTTCACGCTGAACTGGTGCTCGTAAAATCCACCCACCCACCGATGCATCGCTGCGCCCGGGTCGCCGGCCGGCACTTCGACACCAAAATGGGCGAACCCGAGCCCGACCCCCGCCTTCGCCAAGCGGTCGAACAGCGCGAGCCGATCACCTTGGATCGCCGGGTGTCCGCCGCCCCCATCGGCGTACACGACCACCGCCGCGGCACCCTCGAACACGGAATTGTCGTCCACGCTCTTGCCGTCGATCATCCGGGTTGGCCAGCCATTGCTGCATACCTGCACCTGGAGACCGGGAAAACCGGTGAGGCACTTTTGGAACAGCAGCACACCGGCCCGGAATTCGTGCATGCCCGGCGGATGGCTCGGTTTGCCGGCGATCAGGATGATTTTCTTGTCGGCGGCCTGCAGCAGGGTCAGGGAAGCCAGGCCAAGCCAGGCAAATTGGAGGAGACGGAACGGGAGTTTCATGCGTCCCCAGACATTCCCGCGAATGGGCCGCGGGGCAAGGAGAGTTTGCAGGGGTCGACGAATCTCGATGAAGATGGCCCGCACCGCCCCAGTCGAAACGCCCATGAAACGCCTCCTGCTGGGATTGCTGCTGATCGCGAATGCGTCGGCCCTGCTGGCCCAGCCCGCCCGGATCATCCTCATCCGCCACGGCGAGAAACCCGTGGAAAAAGGGGATCCCCACCTGACCGTGACGGGCCGCGAACACGCCCGGTTCTGGGCCACCCACTTCTCGGCGACCACGACCGACAAACCCAACATCCTCTTCGCCCCGAAACCGTCGTCGAAGCACCCCAGTGTGCGCGCCACGGAAACACTCGAACCGCTGGCGGCACAACTCCACCTTGAGATCCGCACCCCCGAGGCAGCCGAGGACTTTTCGCGCCTCGCCGATCAATTGCTCAAGGATCCCCAGTTGCAGGGAAAGACCGTGCTGGTCTGCTGGGTGCACCAATTCATGCCCCAGTTTGCCGCCGCACTGGGCGTGAAACCCGAACCGGAACGTTGGAAGGACGGCGACTACGACGGCACTTACGCCATCACCTTCGAAAAGGGGCGCGCAACCTTGGAAATCGGGCGCGTCCCCCTTCCCTCGCACCCGTAGGATCCGTTATTTCCGGAGCTCCACGCACATCAGGTCGCCCGGCCCCTTGAGGCCATCGCGCAGGTAGAGTCGTCCGTCGGAGTACGCCGGATTGCACCAGTTCCCCCCGCAAACCTGCGCCCGCCCGAGCACTTCGCACCGTTCCCGGCCGGCCGCAAACAGCACCAACTCGCCCCCGTCCGTCAGCGTCAACACCCGTCCGCCAACCCTCAGGAAACTGGCGTGGGCATGGTCTCCCGAAGTGGAAAACCAACCGTCCTGGCGCCACTGCAACGCTCCTGTCGCCAGATCGACGCCAACCACGTTCCGGTCCGGTCCCAATCCATAGAGCGACCTTTCCCCGGCCACCGGAGAAGAGAAGTTCATGGCCGATTCCTTCCGTTTCCACATCTCCCGGGCCGTGAATGCCCCACCCGCCTGCGTGATCTCCACGGCAAACAACCCGTATTCATGCGACGACACGATCACATGGTCACCGTCGATGACCGGTGTGGTCACATGTCGCGCGAAGGCCGTCTTGACTGGCACCCGCCACAACTGGCGGCCATCGGCGGCATCGAATGCCGTCAGGGCATCGGCCATGAAGTTCACGATCTGACGACGCCCGGCCAAGGTCGCCACCATCGGGGCGGCATAGGCGGCGATCTCGTTGCCAGACTTCCAACGCACTTTCCCCGTGCCCTTCTCGAAACACACCATGCCGGCACCGTTCGTCGAACCGACCGATGCGTAAAGCAGGTCGCCGTCCACCACCGGGGATCCGTTGTTCCCGTGCCGGGTGGCACCGGGGGCATTTCCCTTTTCACCCGTGAACACCGCACCGAAATCGCGGCTGTAATTCACCGACCATCGCCGCACCCCGTCCGCCACCCCGAGACACGCCAGTTCCCCGCGACACGATTGGGCGAAAACCAATCCCTCATCGACCACCGGCGTGCACCTCGGACCGGCCGGCCCTTGGGAATCGCGAAAAGTCTCATCCACCGTCGTTCGCCAGAGCTCATGGCCATCGGCCGTCGACAGTGCCCGGAGGGTCTCCTTCCCTTCCTGGGCGTCGAACAGGAACACCCTGCCGTCCGCGACCACGGGCGAGGCCAGACCCTCGCCGGCACGGACGCGCCAGAGGACACGCGGTTCGGCGGGAATCGAGGTGAGCGGGGGTTCAGAGGGGGCCGCGTCGCCGGTCCGGGCCGGACCCCGCCATTGGGGCCAATCGGCGGCCGACAGTCCGGCCATCAGGGAGGACACGGCGAGCACCGACACGCCGAACCGGCGGGACAAGGGACGCATGGGATGAGCTTCACCCGGCCCGCTGGATCGGCGCCACTGTTTTGGCCAACTCTTCTGAGGGATGGCCGCAAAAGAACGCCAAGATCAAGAGCCCGGTCGACTCCAAGCCTTCCGTCTTCTCCGCGTTGTTTGGGTCCTCTTGCGGCCAAACCGTGCCTGCGCCGAAAGCGGTCCCCGATTTCAATCCGCGGGCTTGTACCAGACCCAATCCTTCGTCGGTTCATAGGGATGGAAGGCGTCGCGGGTCAGTGCCCGGCTGAAATTGTGGACCTGCACATGCCCATCGCCGAAAAGCACTGCGGATACAAACGAGGCCGGGGCCAGGGCCGGATCCTGAAAGTTCGACCGTCCCTTGGCCCGATGCCATTGCACCCAGACCGGGGGACTGCCCGAGCAACCCCACGGACGCGCCGGAGGTTCATGGATGACGATATAAAGGGATGGTTCCGGCATCCAATTCTCCGTCTTGTTGCCGAGACCTTCCACCGGGTCCGCCTCGGGCCGGAGCGTGCCGGGGCTCCCGAGTTTGGTGAGGCCGCCGGCATTGTAATCATAGCTGCACCCGACGTCGGTCCACTTCGAAACCAGCGGTCCGGGGATGTCGCAATCCAGCGTCGTCATGCCTTTGTCCTGCGGGCATTGGAATGATCGGGGTGACGGCACGTACTGGTTCAACGGTCGGAGTTTCGGTGCGGCAACATTCGCGGCCAGATCCGCCCGCGCCTCACGACCTCCGAGTGTGGGTCGGATGTCTTCCAACCCCGCCGGACCGCCCGCCGCATCCAAGGCCATGACGTAGGCCGAAGGAAATCTTTGCGCATGGTCGGTCAGGTACATCTGCAGGCCGAGCCCGGCCTGACGGAGGTTGTTGACGCACACGGTCTCCTGGGCTTTCCCCTTCGCGCCCGCCAGCGAAGGCAGGAGCATGCTCGCCAGAATCGCGATGATCCCGATCACCACCAGCAACTCGATGAGGGTGAAGGCGTGCGCTGGTGAACGGGAAGGCTTGACGGGAATGGCCATGTAACGCTGACCGCCGGCACAATCCGGCGACCGCAAACAAGTGAGCGCCGATCGGAGGGTTTTCGCAATGGCCGTCTGCCCGACCGCCCGGATAGCGTGCTCGCTGGAGCCACGCCAACCGGGATTTCGCAACGGAGCCTTGACAACTCTACATCTGTCGTGTCATGATGACATCTGTCATTAACATGAACCCGTCCCTCCCCGAACTCACCGAGGCCGAGTGGTCGATCATCAAGGCCGTCTGGGAACTGCAACCCTGCGCCGCACCCGGCATCCAGGAGCTCCTCCATCCCACCAAGGGCTGGTCCTGTTCCACGGTCCGCACCCTCATGGACCGCATGGTCGCCAAACAACTTCTTTCCGCGGAAAAGGTCCGCAATCTAACCCTCTACCGTGCACTCGTCACCCGCCCACAGGCCCAGCTCGGCGAATTGCGATATGCTCTCAAACACGCCTTCGATGGCGCCCTCAAACCCATGGTCGAAACCCTCCTCGCCCAGGAAAAGCTCTCCTCCGTCGAACTCGACGAACTCGAGGCCCTGATCCACGCCCGTCGTCAGGCTGGTCCGGCCAAGACACTCCGCAAACCGAAACGGTAACCCTTGCCGGCCCATGATCCGAATGGCACTTAGTTAAGAAGGCTTAGAAACCCCTGCTTTTCCGGCCTTATTCCAGCACTTGCCGCGGTGCTCCTGTTCGCGATAGAGGTGTCGATGCTGGTTGAGTATTGCAAAGGGCTTGGGCCGTCGCTTCACCGCCCGCGGCTCCCGGCGCCCCGGCCGTCCGGGTACCAGATCCTTCGCCAGCGTTCCCAGGAGGGTCGTATACAATTCCCGGCGACGGCGGCGGGTCCGGGCCCCGGCCATCGCCGGTGCGAAATGTCTCACGGCATCCACCGTTCCCTTGAAACTGATCCGCTGCGGAGGCACTGCATGCTCGCGCCGGGCATCGGCCATGATCCAGCGGATCAGGTTGTGGGCGATCAGGTATCCGTGGAGTTCCTTTTCCACCATCGCCGGACTCTTGGCGCGCAGTTCCTCCATGCCCATGGTGGTCTTGATGTCGCGCAGGCACAGCTCGATGCGCCACCGGCGCAGGTAGAGCCCCTCGATCAGTTGGCGCGGATACTTCTCCACGTCCAGAAGGGTCGTGGCCAGGGTGATCATGCCCGGACGAAAGCCCTTGCGTTGCACCCTCACCCTGAGCAGTCGCACCTTCAGCTCCGGCGCCAGTCGTTTCCAGATCCGGCGCGCCACACCCACCGGCCGCTTCCCGGGTTTGGTGAACACGCGCAACCGTTCACCCGGACCCAGGCGCCGACCCAGGCGGGTATCCGGATCGCGACCCTGGTGGAGTCGGGTGACGACATCGATCCCCCGGGAACCCAGTTCGGCCAGGGTGAAATAGTCGCTGAATCCGCGGTCCGCCAGGAGGATCACCCCGGATTTGAGCTGCTGCCAGATCCTGCGGAACAGACGCAGTTCATGCACATGCTTGTTGCCGATGGCCACATCCCGGATGGCGCCGCTGGCCAGGCTGAAGAGGACCACAAACTTCAGCAGGGGAAATCCACAGCCCTCCACTTGGGAGGCCGACTGGGGGAAGCGCTTCTGGTTGGCGGGAGTATCGGCCAGGGAGGTGGTTGAGCCATCCACCACCAGCACCTCCCGATCCAGCCCGGGATAAGACAGGTGGCCGGTCCGCTGATCGGCCGAGTGGGCCGAATCACCCAGTGCGGCCTTCAGCAAGGCCAGGGGCAGACGCGCCTTGCCCTGGACATAG
>JANYCC010000160.1 GCA_025360495.1 Verrucomicrobiota bacterium
GAGCAGATGCGCCGCGAGGGTTACGAGGTCCTGGTATCCCGTCCCGAAGTCCTGTGGAAGAAGGGTCCGGATGGCGATCCCTTGGAGCCCATCGAGAAGCTGTATGTCGAGGTGCCGGCCGAGAACCTCGGCACGATCATGGAGAACCTTTCGTTCCGGAAGGCCCAGATCACCGGCATGAACCACGTCGCCAACGTGGTGTCGATCGAGGCGTTGATCCCGATGCGCGGCCTGATCGGTTTCGAGACGGACCTGGTCAACACGACCCGGGGCATGGGTGTGATGAGCCATCTGTTCCACGAATACGGCACCGATCGCGGTGAGATTGCCGCCCGCAAGAACGGATCGCTGGTGTCGATGGATACGGGCGAGGCCACGGCCTATGCGCTCAACATGGTGCAGAGCCGGGGCCGTTTGATGGTCGAGCCGGGCGACTTGGTTTATGTCGGCATGATCGTCGGTGAGAACGCCCGCGAGGCGGATATCCCGGTCAATCCGGTGAAGGAAAAGAAGCTCACCAACATGCGGTCGCAGGGCGACGGCAAGGGCATCCAGCTCAACGCCCCCATGAAGCTCACCTTGGAACGTGCGCTGGAGTACATCGACGTCGATGAGTATGTCGAGGCCACCCCCCACCACCTGCGCCTGCGGAAAAAGATCCTGGACGAGAACCAGCGGAAACGGTCCGAGAAGTCGCGGGTGATCAAGTACATCTCGGAGTGATCCGGCTTCACGGTCACAGGCCCCGCGCCAGCGCGCCGAGGTCCGCCCCGCGCAGGGCGTCGCCCTGACGACGGATTTGCGGTTGGTAGCGGGCTTGCAGGCCTTGGGCTTCGGCCATCAAGCCGGTGAAAAGGCTGCGCAATTCGATGGAGCCCAACCGCCGGCCGCCCGCGTAATACTGTTGGGCCACGCGTCCCAACGCATAGGTCGTGGCGAATCCCAAGGCGGAATCCGTCGCCTGCCCGGTGAGGGCCCGGCCAAATCCCCCGAGGAAATGGCCGGCCAGCCCGCCGAGCAGGCGCGCGGCGTAGTGTTCGATCATCTGGGTGGCCACGCCGACCCCGATCACCCCCAGGAATTCCTGGATGTGCCCCCGGTCGAGTTCGAAGCCGTGGGCCTTGCCGATCTTATAAACCAACCGCATCTGCACCGGGAGGATCGCGACCATTGCCAAGGTGTCGGGCAGGAGTTCCAGACCGCCCGCCAGCAGGGCGTGGTGGAGGATGGTCTGTTCCAATTCGGCCGGATTGGGTGCCGGTGCCGGCGTCAACGGGACGAGCGGGACTGGTGGCGGATTGACCGAGAACGGAACCGAGCCCGTCACGGCATGGACCTGTGACGTGGTGTCGGCCACGACGGTGCGTTCGAGTCCGAGACGCTGCTGCAATTCATCGAGGAACCACTGTTCGCCGGGGGTGACGGGACCGTCGGCGGCGCAGATCGCGGTGCACATTTCAAAGGTGCCCTTCCGCTCGGCGTGGGACGTGAATGACTGGACCAATTCGGCGATGGCGCCGCGGCGACGTTGGAGATTGGCTTCGATTTCGGCGAGCGAAGGGCGGGGTTCGGGCAGGCCGAGGATGAAACCTTCGAGGATCTGGCGTTCGCCGTTGCTGATGGAGCCGTCGGCGAGGGCGGCCTGAAGGGCGAGTTCGATCAGGGCGGTGGCGGCGGGTGTTGTCATGGGGGGAAGATGACGGGACGGAAAAGGTTGGCGAGTGGATGAGCGGAGGAGAATTCCACCGGTGGACGCCACGCTTGCCCGGGCAGGTCGATCCTCCCCATCCTGTCCCGCCATGTTCGTCCGCGTTGCTGCACTTTTGGGACTTCTCACGGTCGTGTGCCTGGCCGCCCCGGTGCCGGGTGCCGGTGCTGGTGTCGGTGCCGGTGCCGGTGCCGGTGCGACCAATCGGTTTGGGTTCCGGGGTCCCGAGGTTTTCCCGGTGGAATTCGGGGCGCTGCTGCATGCCGCGGACCTGGACGGCGACGGGCTGAACGACCTCGTCCTGGTCAACAACGCCCGCTCCAAGATCACCCTGCTTTATAACCAGACGGGCAAGACCAACACCCCGATCCGGCCCGGTACCGGGCGTCGTGATCTCAACGAGCTCCCCTCGGATTCGCGGTTCCGACTGGAGAGTCTTTCGTCAGAAAAGCGGATCTCGAGCCTCGTGGTGGAGGACCTCAATGGCGATGGCCGGCCCGACCTCGCGTATTTTGGCGAACCAAAGGAACTGGTGATCCAATTCAACCAGGGCTCGAACACCTGGTCCGCACCCAAGCGATTCGATCTCGGGGACGGTCTTTTGGATTCGAATGCATTGACCGCCGGTGACATCGATGGCGACGGTCGGATGGACCTGTTGTTGCTGGCCGAAAAGCATGTCTATGTGCTGCATCAGAAGCCGGACGGGACCTTGGGCGAGCCGGAGAAGCTGCCTTATACCGGGACCGTGAAGGCGATCCAGGTATTGGATGTGGATGGGGACGGGCGCAATGACCTGCTGCTGGTGAATTGGGATCATCCCAACCCGTTCCGGTTCCGACTTCAGGACGCGCATCACCAGCTTGGGCCGGAGATCCACCTGCCGCTGGCACCGGTGCGTTCCTATTGGGCGGACGACCTGGACGGCGACCACAAGACGGAGTTTGTCTGGATCGCGGCGAAGTCGGGGCGGGCGGCCATTGCGAACGTGGTGCACAAGGCGCCGGAGGCACTCGGCGGAGGATTGATGGACGGGCAGTTTTCGGTGTTGCCCCTTCCGCGCACCGACAAGCCCCGCCGGGGTTTGGCGTGGGCGGACATCAATGGGGACGGGCGTCCCGATCTGTTGGTGGCGGACCCGGAAGGCGGGCAGTTGTTGGTGTACGCGCAACAGGCCGATGGTTCCCTCGCCGCGCCGCGCACCTTTCCCACCCTGAGCGGGGTCAGCGACATCGCGGTCTCCGATTGGAATCACGACGGCGAACCCGAGATGTTCCTGCTGAGCACGGACGAGAAGCAGGTGGGGATGGCGACGGTCGAGAAGAGTGGTCGGATCGCCTTTCCCAAACCGTTGACGCTGCCCGGCCGCCCGTTGGTGATGGCGGCCGGTGAAATCAGCCCCGGCCGCCGGGTGCTCGCAGTGATCTGCGAACGGGAGGACAAGCGGGTGAAGGATGGGAAACCGGAGTCGGTTGTGGTCCGGGAACTGGTCCTCCTCGACCACGAACTGAAGCCGGTCATCCAGCTCTTGAACGAGAGCTTCAAGGGGTCCCCGTCCACGCTCGCCTTCCATGACGTGGACCAGGATGGACGGATGGATCTGGTCGTGCTGACGCCTTATGAAAAGCTCAAGGCGTTGCGGCAGCTTCCGGAGCCGGTGGAAGGGCGATCGTTCGAGGAGATCGACGTCACGCCGCCGGGAGGTGCGACCGACGCCCCCTGGCTGGCGGTGGCGGACGTGGATGGCGACGGGAAAAACGAGCTGTTGTTGGCGCAGAAGAATTTTGTGCGGGCGGTCGTGCTCAAGGGGGATGGGCGCCAGCCGGGATCGTGGTCGTTCGAGGTGCGGGAACAGATCAACGGCGCAGGGAGCAGCAGCCGCATTGTCGGGGCTGCGGCCGTGCCCCTGGCCGGCAGTCGTTCACCGGGCCTGTTCCTTTTCGATTCCGACCGCAAGGCCCTGACGTTGTGCACCCGGGGCACGAACGGCGTCTGGCAGGTCGGCAAGAATCTCCCGTTGCCGGTGACCGATTTTTCCTCAATCGCTCCGCTGGCCCTTGAGGGCACGAACGGCCTGGCGAATTCGGTCGTTTTCCTCGGTGCCAACGGGGTCGCGTGGAAGCGGTTTTCGGGCGAGATCTGGGAGATGTCAGAGCTCGATGGCTATGAGACGCCGATCAAGGATGGGTTCCTGCATGACGTGGTGAGCGGTGACATGAACGGGGATGGGCGACGCGACCTGGTGTTCTTGGAAACGGGCAAGGCGTACGTCGATCTGGTCACCTTTGAACCGCCGCACAAACTGGTGCCGGCGAACCGATGGCAGGTGTTTGAGGAACGCACTTTCCGGCAGCGCCGCGGGGTCGAGGTGCC
>JANYCC010000171.1 GCA_025360495.1 Verrucomicrobiota bacterium
GCCCTGGCAAGTTCGGTTCCGGCCAACCCCAACTGGCGGAGGTTGGACACGCAGCGGATCGTGCTCGCCCGGTCCTTGGCGCCGGCCAACCCGGGCAGCAGCAACCCGGCGAGGATGGCGATGATGGCGATGACCACCAACAGCTCGATCAGGGTGAAAGCCCACGGGGTCGGGGACGGACGGGTGGTCATGACTTTGAACCTGCCCGACCGCCCTGCATTTGCAACCCGTTTCTGGGCCGTTCACCAGGCCTTCCCCGACCCCGGGAAGTCCTGCCGATAACGTCGCAACAATCGGCCCGGATCATTCGGCAACAGGTAGATTTTCTGCCGGACCTTTTTGGTTTCCCCGGGGGCCAATCCCCCGATCAACGGGTCGCTATGGAGACATACATAAACCCCCTCGAACAATTCATGGGTCCGGTTGCTTGCCGTCGCCAGCAGCCATTTTCCGTCCGCCGAAAAGCAGCCGATCAATCCATTGGCCAACCGGTCGGTGCAGAGCGGACGCGGGTTGGCGTCCGCGGCCAGGGTCCACGGGGGCAGATAGACCTGGCCGCCGAGATACAGGGCGTTGGTGGTGCGATGCAACCGGTCCAGCGTCACCAGGCCGGCCCCGGTGAAGACAAAACTGCGCGCCGTATAATTGGATTGGACGCGTCCGGTGAAGCCGGCGACCCGGATGCACGCGGGCTGGAACCATTGAAGATCCACCGCCACGGGTCCCCGATTTTCCAGGGTGAACGTCAGCTCGAGTTCGTCGGTCCCGGCCCGGACTTCATGCAGCACTTCGACCCCCGGTTCGACGACGGTGCGGAAGCGGAGTTCGGTGCCGGTGAGGTTAGTGGAGAGAAGGGTCGTGCGATGCGGGATCCGGGTCTTGCCCCATTCCTGTTGGTGGGCGCCCGGATGCAGGAACGCCTCGAGATACCAGACTTCGAGCGGGCCGCCCGGCAGATCGGGATGACGGACTTTGAGAAGGTTGTCGGCCCAGGCGACGGTGAAGCCCCTGGGTTCGTCGGACCGGGCCGTGAAGCACAACAACAACAGTGTCCAGGCGAGGCGGCGACAGTGTTTCATGGCCGGGACATCACCGCATGGAAGGACGGGCAGTGGCAAGTCGCGGCTGCGACGGTCGCGCCCGGCCCGGCGGACCTCACCCAGTTTTGGCAGAATCATAAAACCTTCCGAGAGTCCTGGCCCGCTGTTCCCGAGGCGACACCTCGGCTAGGCAGGCTCCGTAGCCGACGACGTCAGGAGGCGGATCCCCTTGGCCTGCCCGGAATCCGCCTCGTACCTCGGCGTACTCCCGTTTGGCGTTGTCGCGTCCGCGTGAGCCGGATAATTTCAGCTCACAAGCCCGGCCGCGCCCGCAATCGGAGGGATGTTCCAGTGATGATGTTTCATTCCACCCATACGCCCCACGCTTCCGGTTGGCACCCCGGAGTGGCCAGGTGTCGGGCGTGGGTGCAAGGCGCGCTCATGCTGGTGCTCGCGATCGCAGCCATGGATTCCCTTGGGGCCGCCGAACCCGCCCCGGACGCGACCGCGCCCCGCTTGCGCACCGGGAAGTTTGTCCTCACCGACGCCGACCGCGGTTATTGGGCCTTCCAACCGGTCCGGTCCCCCGCCCCACCGGTGTCGTCGGAAACCCATCCGGTGGACGCCTGGGTGCAGGTGAAACTGGCGGAAAAGGGGCTGAACCTAAGTCCGCCGGTAACGCCCCGCGAACAGGTGCGCCGCGCTTTCTTCGATCTCTGGGGCCTGCCACCGGATCCGGCGGACGTGAAGGCCTTCGAACGGGATCCCACGGACGCGGCGTGGGTGCGGTTGATCGACCGCCTGCTTGCTTCGCCCCATTACGGCGAGCGTTGGGGACGGCACTGGCTCGATCTCGTGCGTTACGCGGAAAGCAACGGCTATGAACGCGACGGTGCCAAACCCCATGCGTGGCGGTACCGGGATTATGTCATCGACTCCTTCAATGCCGACAAACCCTATGACCGCTTCGTCCGCGAACAACTCGCCGGTGATGAATTGGCCGGGGAATTGTCGGCCGAGGCCCCGGCCGCAGATCCGGGATGGCGCGAGGCGATCGTTGCCACCGGGTTCTTCCGCCTCCATGTGTGGGATGACGAACCGGACAACTCCCTGGCCGCGGAATATGACGACTTGGACGACATCATGGTGACCACCGGCACGGCCTTCCTCGGCCTGACCATCGGTTGTGCACGGTGTCATGATCACAAGTTCGATCCCATCAGCCAGGCGGACTATTATTCGATGCTCAGCTTCTTCCGCAGCATCGATCCCTATGGGCTGGCCCACACGGGCGGCGGTGGGCGGGGCACCGGAAAGATCGAACGGATCCTCGCCACGCCGTCGGAGATCCGGGAATGGGAGACCGCGAAAAAAGAGCGCGTGAAGGCGGCGGAGCGGCAACTTGCGGAAGCCACCGATGAGGCAACGAAGACGCGCCGGCAAAAGGAACTGAGGACCGTGCGAGAGTCACAGGCCCCGTTCGACGTCGCCTTGGCGGTCGCCGAGAACGGGCCGGCGCCGAAGGTCACCCACCTGCTCGCGCGTGGCGACCCAACCACTCCAAGAGGGGAGGTTGCGCCCCTGTTTCCGACCGTGTTCGGGCTCCCGGCACCCAACCTGCCCGTCCGCCCGACGAATGCCGTCACCACGGGGCGCCGCCGCGTGCTCGCGGATTGGATCGCGAGTCCGCAGAACCCGCTGACGGCCCGCGTCCTGATGAACCGCCTGTGGCAACATCACTTCGGAATCGGCATCGTCCCGACACCGGATGACTTCGGCCACACCGGATTGCGTCCCACGAATCCGCCGCTCCTGAATTATCTCGCGACGGACTTTATCACGGGTGGCTGGCGGCTGAAACGGATGCATCGGATGATCATGACCAGTCGTGCTTACCGGATGTCCTCTCGCACCGGGAATCCGCCGGCCCAGGCCCTCGACGAGGACAACACCCTGTTCTGGAGGCAGAATCTCCGTCGCACCGAGGCGGAGGTCATCCGGGACACGATGCTGGCGGTCAGCGGCCGGTTGAACCGGAAGGCGGGGGGACCCAGCGTGTTCCCGACCCTGCCGGCCGAAGTCCAGGGCACCCAGGATTCTGCCGGTAAAGGTTGGGCGGACAGTCCCGTGGAGGAACAGGACCGGCGCAGCGTCTATCTGGTGGTGAAACGGGCCTTGAAAATCCCTTTGCTCGAGTGTCTGGATTTTGCGAACAGCGCCTCGCCGCTCGGGTTGCGGTCCACGACCACCACGGCTCCGCAGGCACTCATGTTGTTGAATGATCCCTTCGTGCAGAGGCAGGCCGCGGCGCTGGCCGATCGGGTGCGGCACGACGCGGGCAAGGACCTGGAGGCGCAGATTGAATCCGCCTTCGCACGGGTGTTGCAGCGGTCGCCGACTGCTTCCGAACGCAGCGCGGCCCGGAGCCTGTGGACCGACCAGCACGCGCGGGCGATGACGGAGGGAATTGCCGCGCCGGAACACGCCGCGCTGACGAGCCTGTGCCGGGGACTGCTCAACCTGAACGAGATGGTTTATGTGGAGTGACCGTCGATGAACCCCGCCGAGCATCTCTTCCAGCCCCGCCGCCACTTCCTCCGCGATTTGGGCGCCGGATTCGCCGGGCTCGCCCTCAGTTCCCTGCTTGACGCCGACGGCTTCTTCAGTCCGCGGGCCCACGCTGCGGGCGTCCCGGTGCCGGACCCGCTGTTGCCCCGGTCACCGCACCGCCCGGTGCGGGCCAAATCGTGCATCTTCCTGTTCATGTTCGGCGGGCCGTCGCAGTTGGACCTGTTTGATTACAAGCCGGAATTGCAGCGGCGGGACGGGCAGACCATCGACAACGAATTCCGTCGGAACACGAAGACCAAGGCGGTCCTGCAGGCCAGCCGCCGGACCTTCCGCCAACACGGCCAATCGGGGCTTTGGTGTTCGGACGCTTTCCCCCATCTCTCCCGGCACATGGACAAGATGGCCGTGGTGAAATCATTATATAGCGATTCGTTCGCACACGGCAGTGCCCTCCTGCAGATGAACAGCGGACGCATCCTGCAGGGGCATCCGTCGGTCGGGGCCTGGCTCAGCTATGGTCTGGGCACCGTGAACCAAAACCTGCCGGCCTATGTGGTCATGCTCGATCCGCGGGGTGGCCCGACGACCGGGGCGCCGAACTGGTCGAGCGGTTACATGCCGGCGGTGCACCAGGGGACCGTGCTGCGCACCACGGGGGAACCGGTGCTCAATCTCAAGCCTCCCGCGGGCATGAGCCGGGGATCCCAGCGGCGCGAGATCGACTTCATCAACGCCCTCAACGCGGAGCACCAGGTCGCGCATCCCGGCCATTCCGAACTGGCGGCGCGGATCGCGAGTTATGAGCTCGCTTTCCGGCTGCAATCCACCGCCCCCGAAGCCCTGGACCTGTCGCAGGAAGATCCCCGCACCCTGGAAAAATACGGGCTCCATGAACCGAAGCCCGACTGGCACCCCTTCGCGCAGGGTCCGGCCCCGTTTGGCCGGCAATGCCTCACCGCCCGGCGACTCGTCGAGCGGGGCGTTCGCTTCGTCCAATTATATTCCGGAGGGGGCGGCGCCGGGGGACAGAACACCTGGGACGGCCACCATGGGATCGAGGAGAACCTGAGGATCCACTGCCCCGAGGTGGACCGGCCGATCGCGGCGTTGCTGGACGATTTGGAACAACGCGGGTTGCTGGATGAAACGCTCGTGGTCTGGGGTGGGGAGTTTGGCCGGATGCCCGTCTCGGAGACGTTCAACACCGGTGGGAAACCGGGCGGTCGCGACCATAATCCCAAGGGGTTCACCTATTGGCTGGCGGGGGGCGGCGTGAAAGGGGGCACGAGCTACGGGGAGACCGACGAACTGGGGGAAGGCGCCGCGGTGAACCCCCGTCACCTGCGCGACCTTCATGCCACGATCCTGCACCTCATGGGGCTCGACCACACCCGGCTCACCTATTTCCACGGCGGGCTCGACCAGAAGCTGACCGGCGTGATCGAGGCGAATCCGATCCTCGAAATCATTGGCTGACCGGATCTAATAATAATACGCCGTGTTGCCGCCCGGGCCGCCGACCGCCCGTTTCTTGACCAGCATCTTGGGACGCACCACCACGCTGCCGTCCGCCTGCCCCACCGGTTGGTCGGGCGTCAGCGAAAACTGCAGGAAGAGCTTGCTCACGCCGGTCGCATTGAACCGCCCCAGGTGGCCGACGTCCCAGATGACCGAACCGGGACTGTCGCTGATCCGGTGCGTGATGAAGGCGCGGCTGGAATCGCATTCCTCGGACGTCCGCGGCCAGGCCGGTTCCAGGTCCTGGGCATTGGGGTCGGTGCTGCCGCTGATCGACTGGAACTTCATGTTGGGGAAGTTGGCCAGCCACATATAAGGCGTGTAGACATTCGCCGCGGTCGTGTCCCATCCGCCGTAGTCCTTCGTGGTCTTGTCGGCGAAGTTGGTCATGCTGGCGTAGTTGAGCCAGAGCCGGCCGAAGGATTTCGCCGTGATGGGGCAGATCAGGACCTGGGTGTTGTTGACGTATTTGCCGCGCATCGAGTCGACGATGCTGTCCTTGCGCCCCCCGAGCCGATGGTAATCCGGGCTGCCGTCGTCGTGCTGCTGGAATTTTCCCCGGCTGTCATCGGCGTACATGATCTGCGCGAGGTATTGGTTGCGGATGTTGTTGAGGCAAACGGTGCGGCTGCCCTTGTACTTGGCCTTGGCGAGGGCCGGGAGCAGCATGCCGGCAAGGATCGCGATGATGGCGATCACGACCAACAACTCGATCAGCGTGAAGGCCCCACGGGAACCCCGACGGTCTTCGCTCCAGGCATCGGGAAAGTTTTTCATGGCCCAACGAGGGTTGCGGTTTTGCCGACCGTGCGCCCCCTGAACCCCGGCGTCAAGCCACGCCCGGGCTCCGGATCGGTGCCGGGCGCATCTGGGCATCGTGGGAAGGCGGGGCATCGGAGAAGCGGGACGGGTAGGAAAACCCGCCCTCCCAGGGCGGTCGCGACA
>JANYCC010000027.1 GCA_025360495.1 Verrucomicrobiota bacterium
GGCAATCCTTACAGGCTGACCAGAGATCAGTCCTCGACGGTCGCCGCCCCCTGTACCGAGGTGGTGCCCTGGAGATTCTGCGTCGCGTCGTACACGAAGCCGCTCCGGCTCAGGGACGTGATGCTGAAGGTCAGGGTGCCGGACTTCTTCAGGCGTGACGATGCCAGTATCGCCGAGCCCGTGGCATCCGTGACCGCGGAGGAGGTGCCGGTCGTGGTTCCGGACCAATGTCCGGTGACGGTGACCCCCGACATGGCCACGCCGCTGAGGTTGGTGACCTTGACGACCGCCTGTCCGTGGTTGCTGACCTCGGTGAGGGCGATCGACTGGACGCGGATGACCTTGGCCGGATCCTGGAGCACCGAGATCGGCACACTGGCGCTGGCGGTGGCGCCTTGGTTGTCGGTGACGGTGAGGATCGCGGCATAAGATCCCGCGGTGGTGTAAGTCTTGGTGACCGCCACGCCGCTGGACGTCGTCCCATCCCCGAACGTCCAGGCATAGGAATTGATGGTCCCGTCGGGATCCGACGAGGTCGAACCATTGAAAGTGACCGCCAGCGGCGCATAGCCGGAGGTGGGGGTGGCGGCGATCCGCGCGACCGGTGGCAGGTTGGCGCCGGAGACGGTGACCACGATCGAACCCGAGCCGGTGAGCCCGGTGTTGTCGGTGACGGTGAGGGTCCCGGTATAAGGGCCAAGCGCGTTGATGAACTTGCTGACCGTGACGCCCGTGGCAGTGGTGCCGTCGCTGAACTGCCAGGAATAGCCGGTGATGGAGCCGTCCTGGTCGAACGACCCACTGCCGCTGAACGTGACGCTCAACGGCGCCACGCCGGTGAGCGGGGTGGCCGAGGGCACGGCAATCGGTGCGATGCCGCCGGTCGGAGGCACCACGGTCCCGGTGATCTGGTAGGTGCCGATCGAGGCATAGGCGGAGTAACCGGTGGTGACGGGGTCCAGATATCCGATGCCATGGATATAAAGGAAGAAGGTTCCCGCCGGCAGGGTCAGGCTGAAGGACGCGCCGAGGGCGGTGGCGGGATTGCTGGTGGCCACAATCTGGCCGCTCGAATTGCGGAGCTCGGCCAGGAGGTCGAGATCGGCGTCGGCCGCCCCACTGACCAGGTTGATGTTCACGGCACCCGCCCCGGTGGTGAAGGCGATGACATCGACATCCGACAGGCTGGAGATCAGCCCGCTGGCGGCGATCTGCGCCGCGGCCGGCAGATAGGTGGCGGTCGCGGCGGTGTTCCCATGGTCGTCGGGACGATAACCCACATAGGAGGCGATGATGGCGAGGTCGTCCTCGGTGTTGTTGGCGGCATTATATTCGCCCTTACTCCATTGGACGACGTTGGCATAATAGCCGACGCCCATGATCGGGGCCCACACCATCGGCGCGGTGCCCTGACCCGTGTAGTAGGCCGTGCTGGGCAACTGGCCGTCATGGCTCAGGCGGAAGGAATGGCCGACCTCGTGGCTGATGGCTTCGGCGGTGTATTTCTCCGCGCCGTTTCCCAACTGCGCCGTGAAGACATAATTAGGGGTGTCCGAACTCCAATCGAAGCTGCCCACATAGGAGACCCCGCCGGCGGAAGACGCAAACCAGTCATAGCAGGAGCCGCCGATGCAGACATGGATGCCATAGGCAGTGTCGCCGGAGGAGGTCTTGCGCAGTCCCTCCAAGCCCGGGTCCTGCGTCGTGACGTCCACGTCAAACGGGGCGTAATCCTCGGCCACCCGCTGCCAGATCAACTGGATCCGCTGGAGCTCGGCATCACTGAAGGCGGCCGGGTTGCCGTCGATGTCGAACGGGGGCGTGGTGAAGGAGGCGCCGCCGGTGAAACTGCTGTTCCATTGCGTTCCGGAGGTCGTGTTGCCGTCAAAATCCAGGAAGATGACCCGGGTGGTGCCGGGTCGGCTGTGGAGTTGGAAGGTGCTGGTCAGGGGCGCGGGGGCCGCGCCGGCCACCGCTCCACCCAAGGTCACCGGCTCGGTCAGGGCCGTGGTCTGGGGAGGGTCGTCGCGTCCGGGACAACCGAAGAACAGGCGTCCCGCCCGGTCGACCTGGAGGTCGGGATCGGTCTGGAGCCGGGTGATCAGTTCGGGGGCCCCGATCTGGTGCGCACGGGCCAGGTCCGGCAGATGGGAACCCAGTGCGCGGATGGCGTCACGACCTGAGGTGACACCGCCGAGGTCCAGTTCCGGGACTTCGGTCAGGCCGCGATGATGCTCGGGATCAGGTTCGGCGCGGAGGGGGAGGCTGGTGACAAGGACTGCGGTGGCGGCCAGAATCAGGCCACCCCGCTTTACCGCTGGGAATTGCATTATTTATGTGGAAACCCCAGAACCCGTTAGATGACAGGGTCCTGGCTGTGTTGTATTGTCACCCAGTCACCAACAGCCGGCCTTCTCCCGTAATTAGGGGGTACGGAAAAACACCGGACCGCATGCTTCTGGGTGGGATCATCACTGCACCCCCCGACTCCGGGTCCTCATTCAGCCTTGGGCGGGCTTGGGGGATTCGGACCCTAACGGGAGGGCATGGAAATGATGAAATATCCTTGAGGGACGTTTTTTGATGCCACGGGGGGCGCGTTCTGGGCAAGCGGAAATTATGCGGGGATTAGATCCATAATAAATGGCGTGAACGGAGCCCGATAATTATCCCGGATGTAACGTTGTCGGTCACGGTGACTTGCGGCCGGGACGCGGAGCAGCGCAGGAGGCCGCAGCCGGGAAAAAGAAATCTACCGCATCGGCCGGGACGGAGGCCATGGACCGAACATCCGGGGCGGCGACTTTGGCACTTGCGGGCTGGAGCTCGCCACGGAACGTCCCCATGGTGGGGAATGCATCGCCCCCTGTTCATCAGTGAAGTGTTGGATCGATTCGTTGAGGACGGCCAGGAACGCGAACTCTGCGCGACCTCGGAAGCCCGTTATGACGCCACCCAGGAAAAGGTGGCCGTCGATCTCGATGCCTTCGTCCGGCCCGTTGAGCTGTGCGGGAAGGAATGGCATGTGCGGCCCGAATGGCTGTTGCGACCGCACACGGTGACCGAAGGGGTGCCGGAGGAGGAGGCGGCCGAATTGTCGCGGGAAATCTTCCAGCGATGGGTGGTGCGGCTGCGGCCGGTTCTCAACAGTCACCGCGAAGTGCTGGCCGCGGCGGGCACCTGACCGGTTTCAGGCCGGAGCCCGGCTTTGTGAGGGCCGGCAACACGCGGGATCCGTGTTCCTCCCCCACCCGGCTTCGCTGTCCCATTGACGTTGGCCCTGCACTTCGTGGAGCGTGAACCCGCTGTGGCCAAGCCTTCTCTCCTCGAACTGATCACGTCCCCCGATCCCGCGATCCGCAACCTCCCGCTCGGCGACTGGCTCGAACCCCTGGCCGTTCCCGAACTCCTGTCCGCCGCCGCCGAACTCGAGGAATTCCGGCGTCGGGCGGAGAATCTTTATGAACGGGTCCGGGCCCTGTTCTTCCTGTATGCACTCCACCGGTTTCACCTGCCCGCACGGCTTTCGTCCGGATCCGGGGAGTTGCACGGCAGTCTCATCCCCTTCCGTGGCTTCGAACAGCTGCTCCACCGCCGGTTCGAGGAGGCCATCGTCACCTTTCTCGCGGTCCAGACGGCCAACGGGCCCAGCGACGGCGTGTCCTCCGCCCTGGCCGCCGCCTATCACCGACTCGCTTTCCAAACCCTCGCCGACCAGGTCCGGCGCAGTGTGCGGACCGTCCGCGGCAACCAGTGGATGTTCCGCCTGGGCCATCCCGCCGACCAACCGCTCCGCGTCCGTCCCGATCTGCTGACCCCTTCCGCCGACGGCACCTACCCGATCCTTCGCGAACAGACGCCGGTCCGCATGGATCTCACCCATTCCGCGTGGTCCGACATCTTCTTCCTCGGCATGGATTATCCCGAGGGTGCGAAGGTGCTGAACCTTTCCGTGGACCTTGGCGTGCATGGGCGGGATGCCACCACGCGCCCCCCCGTGAGCGCCTGGTTGCGCGTGCTCGATGAACCCGTGCTCCGGCTCACCTCGGTGGACCTGGGGGCGACGGCCGACCTGACGTCGTTGGCCGAGGTGTTCGATTTTGCGAAGGATTATCTCGGGTTGTTGAAGGCGGCGGTCATCGCGTCCGGCATCGTGCCACCGGGCATCGAGGGGTCCGGACAATCGTTGGCGGCGTTGCTGGACCGTTTGGTGGGGACCGGTCGGGGCCTGGAGATCGTGTCCTGGGTGAACGACATTCCGAAAGGGTCGCGCCTCGCCGTGAGCACCAACCTGTTGGGATCGTTGATCAGCGTCTGCATGCGGGCGACCGGCCAGGCGGGATCACTGACCGGCCCGTTGGAGGAATCGGAACGTCGGTTGGTGTTGGCGCGGGCCCTGTTGGGTGAGTGGCTGGGGGGATCCGGCGGCGGTTGGCAGGACTCCGGCGGTGTCTGGCCCGGCATCAAGCTCATCACGGGCGCTGCCGCGGGCGAGGGCGACCCGGAACACGGCATCTCGCGGGGCCGACTCATGCCCGTCCACCACGTGTATTCCCGGGACGAGATCCCGGAATCGGCCCGTCAGGCGTTGCAGGATTCGTTGGTGGTGGTGCACGGAGGGATGGCCCAGAACGTGGGGCCGATCCTGGAAATGGTGACCGAGAAATACCTGCTGCGATCCGCCGCCGAATGGAAGGGGCGCCAGGATGCGCTCGGGGTATTGGACGAGGTCATCGGGGCCTTGCAACGCGGGGATATCCGGGCGTTGGGGGCGGCGACCACCCGCAATTTCCGCGGGCCGATCCAGACGATCATCCCGTGGGCTTCGACGCATTTCACGGAGATGCTGATTGCGCGGGCGGAGGAGGCATTTGGGGCCGATTTCTGGGGGTTCTGGATGCTCGGTGGGATGTCGGGCGGCGGGATGGGGTTCATCTTCGCACCCGGACGGAAGCTGGAGGCGCAGGGGCGGATGCTGGAGATCATGCTCCAGACCAAGCGGGAACTGCAGCATGCCCTCCCGTTCGCGATGGACCCCGTGGTGTTCGACTACCGGATCAACGAGAACGGCACCTGCGCGGATCTTCTGTCGGAGGAAGCCGCCCTGATGCCCGCCAATTATTATGCGTTGACCATCCCCGGCCTGCTCCGCCGCGAACGCCACGCCCTGCCGCCAACGCGCCGCGCGGAACTCGACAAGTTCGGGGCGGCCGCCCGCAACCGGCCGGAATTGCGGGGGATGGTGCAGACGCTCTTTGACGTCCTGCTGCCCCGCGGCGCGGGTCTCCGGGCCGATGGGCCTTCGTTGAAGGAACTTCTCGAGCAGAATGGTTTCGACCGCGCCCAGCATGAACGGATCCGCTCGGACCTACGGGACGGACGGATCGGGCTCATGCAAAACCGGCTCCGGGCCGACACGCGGATCGAGGACGTCGCGGCGGGCGATGTGACCTGGGCGGGCTCCGGGGACGGGTCGCGGTTCCGGGCGCGGGGTGAGGCGGCGTTGCGGGCCGGTGCGGTCGCCGTGGTGACCCTGGCGGCAGGGGCGGGTTCCCGGTGGACGCAGGGCGCGGGGGTGTGCAAGGCGCTGCATCCGTTTTGCAAACTCGGGGGGCGCCATCGCACCTTCATCGAGACTCATCTGGCCAAGTCGCGCCGGACCGGCCTTCGCTTTGGGGCGACCCTTCCGCACATCTTCACAACGAGTTACCTGACGCATGGGCCGACCGCGGCGTTCCTGGAGCGGATGGTCGCACCCGCCTACCCCGGGCCGCTGTTGCTCTCGCCGGGACGGAGCGTCGGCCTGCGTCTGGTCCCCACCGTTCGCGACCTGCGTTTCCAATGGGAGGAAATGCCGCAACAGATGCTGGATGTGCAGCAGCAGAAGGTCCGCGAATCACTCCGCACGGCCCTGATGAACTGGGCCCGCACCACCGGTGAGGCGGGGGATTACACCGACAATCTGCCGCTCCAGTGCCTGCATCCGGTCGGTCATTTTTTCGAGGTGCCCAACCTGTTGCGCAACGGGGTCCTGGCCCGTCTCCTCCGCGAACGTCCGCATCTCCAGACCTTGCTCCTCCATAACATCGACACCCTCGGGGCCGATGCCGACGCGGAGTTGCTGGGACGGCATCTGGAGTCCGGTGCGTGCCTGACGTTTGAACTGATCACGCGCCGGTTGGAGGATCGCGGGGGCGGCCTGGCACGCGTCAATGGAAAGGTCCGCCTGGTCGAGGGTCTGGCCCTGCCGCGCGAGGAGGACGAGTTCCGCCTGAGTTATTATAATTCCATGACGACCTGGATTGATATCGACCGCTTCCTGGCGGTGCTGGGACTGACGCGGGCCGACGTGTTGGAGGGCAACGAAGGGCGGATCGCCGCTGCGGTGCGGGAGTTGGCGACGCGCCTGCCGACCTACGTGACCGTGAAGGATGTGAAGAAGCGGTGGGGTCATGGTCAGGAGGACATTTTCCCGGTCGCCCAATTTGAGAAATTATGGAGTGACCTGACGGCATTGCCGGAGATCGACAGCCGATTCATCGTGATCCCGCGACTCCGTGGGCAGCAGATGAAAGACCAGGCCCAATTGGACGGTTGGTTGCGGGACGGATCGGCGCAGCACTTGGAATCGCTCTGCGACTGGGGCTGAGTCGGGCGTTCAGCCTTTGAGCAGACGCCACCAAAAGAGCCCATAAACCGAACACCAGACCAAGGCTCCGGCCAGCAGTCCGGCGGCGAGGTCATCGGCGACGACTCCCAGGCCGCCCGGGAGGTTTTGGAGCCGGCGGATGGGCCATGGCTTCCAAATGTCGAGGACGCGGAAAAGCACGAACGCGACGACGAGGAAAGGCCACCACAACCGAATCTCGGCGAGGCCCGGAAGTTGTCCCGTCCCGAGGGTCCAATGCACCGCATAACCCGCGAAAGCCAGGGGCATCGCCACGATCTCGTCCAGCACCACGGAACCCGGGTCGTGACGGCCCAGGATGCGTTCGGCGGCGGAGCACGCGGCGACCGCCACCGGAATGCTGGCCAGGATCAGCGCCGTGTAAACCCAGGGATTGCCGATCCAGAGAAGCACGAGGATCCATCCCACGCCGACCAAGGAACCCCAAGTTCCAGGGCCGGGTTTCAGCCGACCGGAACCGAACCCTTCGGCCAGCCACAGGATCCAGCGATCCCGCGCGTTCCGGTTCGTCGGGGTGGTCACAGGCTGCGCAGGTAGATCTGGCGGTTGCGCCAGAGATAAATGGCACCGCTGAGAATGGTCAGCAGCACCGCGAGCCACTTGGCGCAGTCGGCGAACCACCAGATCCATGGATGGCCACCGACAGCGGGCCCGAAGATCCAAACGCCGGCCGCACCCCATTGTTCGTAGCTCAACAGGACCAGGATCGAGAGGATCGCGACGATTTGGGAGATGGTCTTATGTTTGCCAAACCCTTCGGCCGCCAGGACCAGGTTTTGCGACGCGGCGAGCAGGCGGAGACCCGTGATCGCCAATTCGCGCGCCACCATCACCACCACCATCCAAGCCTCGATCTGGCCCAGTTCGACAAACGCGATGAAGGCTGAACACGTAAGGATCTTGTCGGCCAACGGATCCATCAGGATGCCGAAATTCGTGATCAATCCCCGGCGCCTCGCGATCCGGCCGTCGAGGGCGTCCGTGATGCCGGCCAGGCTGAAGACGATCAGGGCGATGGTCTCGTTGCCCGGGAAACGGGCAAAGATCACCCCGAGAAAAATCGCGGTGAGGGCAAACCGGGAGACGGTGAGCTTGTTGGGGAGGTTCACGCGCCGGATCTCAGCGGACAGCCCCGGCATGTCCTGCGGCAGCGGGGGTTGACTCCTCCGGGGCGGCTTCGGCTTTCCGCGTGAAAGCCACGCAGCCCAAGCCCACGCCGATGAGGGCCACCACGATCCCGATCCGGAGGAAAAGGCGTGATTCGGTGAGCAAGGTCAGCGAGCACAGGACGACCGCGACCTGGAGCAGAATCTCCGAATAGTCGAACCACTCGTTGCGGGCGTCCGCAATGCGTGCCCGGAGACCGTGATGACGCGCGTCCGACTGGATCTTTTCGGTCTCGGCGTGGTACTCGATATTCTTCGATTTGAGGTCGGCCGCGATCCGGGCCAGGGCGGTGCGTTGGGCTTCGGTCGGGTTGCCGGCCAGTTCCACCTCGATCCGCTTCAATTCGAGGTCGTTGACGTACTCGCGCTGGCGCTTCGCCTGGTACCACGCGAACCCGTTCGAGGACTTCACCTCGTCGACGATCATCTCGTTGGCCGCGTTGTGGCCCATCGCCCCGACGATCGCCATCAGCACGGCAATGATCGCGATGAGGATTCCGACGTGTTTTTCACCGGCTTTGCCTTCGGCGCGGGGGATTTCGATTTCAGCCATGATGATTTCGGTGGGGACGAAGCTACGGGGGGACGGGGAAAAGGCAACGAATCACCCGTCGAACGACCCGGAATGTCAACGCGTCCCCGACTCCAGGCAGCGGGATTGAATTCCCCATCGGCGGGTGCGGGTGCTGATCTCGATCACCGGTGCGGACATCAGCCCCAGGGCAAACAGGAACAAAGGCCAATGGAAATGCTCGGGCAAGAGGTCGCGGAGTTGCGCGGTGCGACCCCCGGAAGCCACGAGTCGGAGGGAATCAGCCATGAAGACGGAGAGCGCTGTCAGGCAACCCAGTGCCGCGGCGCCCGAAGTGGCACGGCCCGGCCACAGGGGTCGGGCTGGAGTGTCATGGAGGCCCACCGTCGCACCAAACACGATCATCAACAGGGCGATGCTCATCGGCGCCCAGACGGGTCCCCACCACGGCAGCGGGATCAGGAAGAGGATATCCCAGTCTGCCAGCGATCTCGGCCACGCGGTCAAGGGAACCAGCCAGAGATAATAGGCGATGTCCCAAACCCCGAAGGCGAACAGGGCGAAACCCAGCCGGCTCCGCCACGTCTTTCCGGCGAGCCAACCCACCGTGAGCAGCATCACCATCGTGGCCCCCTCGCGCACCACTTCCGCGAAGCCAAATCCGTCGGCGAGGGGCAGGGGATGGGGCTGATGCGGGTCGAGACGATGGATCATCGAGCGGAGGTAGAACACCACCGCGGACTCCACCCAAGCCATCGCGAGCGCATAAAGGCCCACCACCAGAAGAGTGCTTTGTCGCACAAAGTGAAGGACCGGCCGGGAGGGATCCTGTTCAAGACGCGGTGGATTTTCTCACAGCGGTGGGAGGATACAGGGCGCCATCGGCCCGCGCCGGCCGCACTGCGGCGACGGCCGCGCACAGAATCAGCAGCCCTGCGAGCCAGCGGAGGATTGGATGCGCCCTCATGCAGGGCTCAGTCACCCAGAAGTTTTTTCAGGGCGTCGCGGGCGGAGTCGGCCCGCGGATCATCCTGCCGGCCCTTCCAATCGCGCCGCGCGAACTCGAACCACTCGCAGAAATTGGCGCTCTGTTTGTCCTCGACCGGTTCCGCCCTTCGCTCCCGGCATTGGTGCGCCGCGCTGCGGTCGTGGTGCATGCAATTGAGGCAGATGTGCAGATCCGCCCGGCATTGGGGACAACTTTCACTGCGGCCCGGTTGGAGGGCCGGAGTCCAAAACCAGCCGCACTGGTGGCAATGGCGTGTCACGACCGCGACCTTATAGGGGTGGGTGGGGAATGACCAATGACCAATGACCAATGACCAATGACCCACCTCGAACGACGGTGCAATGGGTCGCCAGAAAGAAGAAGGGCCGGACCTCTGCAGGCCCGGCCCTTGGTGATGAGATCTACAACGCCTTCACCCAGACGCTCAGATCGGCAGTGAGGCCAACTGGAAACCCGGTGCCCGCACCTCACCGCCAAGCAAGATCTCTCTGCCAACCCTTAGCGGACACCTATCCAACCAACACTATCTAAGACCGACTCACCAACATTCTGTTCAACGGCATTTTGACCAAGGGGCCAGAGGGTCGTCACGTTGCCTGGACATCGGTAAACACAAGGGTTTTCGCCCGTTCCGAGAGCACCCGGCCCAACGGAGTCCGGGTTCCCGCCAGAGATTCTTTCAGCGCCGTCCCTTTGTCGGAGCCCGAAACCAACACCCAGACCTCCCGTGCCGCACGGATCGCCCCAAATGTCAGCGAAACCCGGCGCGGCGGCGGTTTGGGACCGGTAACCGCCACATACGTCGAGGCGCTCTCCGTGATCTCCGCCCCGAGACCCGGGAAAAGCGACGCGACATGCCCATCTTCCCCCATGCCAAGGAACACCAGATCCAGCATCGGCTCCCGATCGGGTCCGGTCGCAGTTGCATTCCGCAACTCCACCGCGGCTTCCCGAGCGGCGATCACCGGGTCCACTTCCCCGCGGATCCGGTGGCATCGCGTCGTCGACACTCCGGCCGGGACAAAAAGGCACTCGTGGGCGAGTTTATAATTGCTGTCCGAATCGTCCGGCGGCACGCACCGCTCGTCGCCCCAGAAGAACTCCACCCCGGTGAGGGATAATTTGCGCCGCACGGCCTCCGTGGCGGTTGAGATCAGGAAGCCCTTGGTGATGCGTCCCCCCGCCAGGGCGGCCCGGTGCGGTTCACCAGACCGGGCTGCCTGGGCGATCCGATCCAGCCAGCGGGTCGCGACTCCGACGGCCAGGGCGTTGTCGTTCGGAAATGGGATCAGTTCGTAGGCCATTGCTCGCGGCAGCCTATCCCCGATCGGCAAAGGTGGGAATCTTCGGATCTCCTGCGGTAACATCCGGGCGACGCTCGCTCACCGGAAACGGTCGGCCAGTCGGCCGACATAGCCGGTCAATTCCAGATAGGCTTGCCCCACCTTGCGCCCCGACCCATCCCGGACCCGGCACGCCCCCTCCCAATACGCCACCCCGCCAAGGGGGTCGGTCAATTCCTGGTCGTCCGCCAACGGTTCCAAAAACAGCTCGGCCCCGGCTCCACCGTCCGGGTCCGGCGCGAACAACCGGACCCGGTTCGGATATTTCCCGCCGGACGCCTTGCTGGTCCAGGTCCCGGCGGTCTCCCAGCGGAATCGATCCGGCCCGAAATGGCGCACCGACCCGTCCCGTCCCACCCAGGCCAGCGTGGAGAACGCATCGGTGGATCCGTCCTGACGGCGCATGCGATACGCCATCAGGTCGCGGCCGTCATCAAGCTGGATGCAGGCCCAATCCCATCCGACCTGACCCGGATCCAACTGGCTGCTGCTGATCTCGTGATCCATCCAGGCCAGGCCCGTGACGGGCAAACGTTCGGTGCCGAGGGTCACGGTGCCGCTGGCGTTCAGACGCGGAAACGTGAGGTAATGGCTGGCGGCGGCGGGGTCGGCACCCTTGCGCGAAACGGAGTTGGTACCGAACACGACCAAGGGTTTCACCGGTTTCAGGGCAAGTTGGAACGTAACCTCCGCCTGCACGCCGCCCGCGAGTTCCATCCGATCGTCCGATCCATTGGCGAATCGGAGGGACCAGTTGCCGTTCCACACCCGCAAGGTGTCCGGTGAAGAACCGGCGTCCCAACCCGCCCGGTTCAATCGTGCCTGGTGGAGGAACCGACCGGACTTCACGTCCAGCAAGGCGACATGCGCGAGGTACAGGGGTGCGTGCGCGAAAACGTTCGTGGGAGGCGACGGATTGGGCACCGGACCGGCGCTCCGGAAAAAGGTTGCCTGGAAACCGAACGGTCGCCCGTGTTCCGACTCCAGATGGCCTGTGACATACCACCATTCGACCTTGAACCCGGGATGACTGCCGTGGTCCTTGGGAAAATGGAAGACACGGCCGGGTTGCGGAAGCGCGAATCCCTCGGCGGTGGTGGACGGCGGGGCGGCGGTAACGTGTGTGAGGTTGGCGAGGGCGAAGAGGAGGGCGGCGAGGGCGCTACAAGACTGGATTCTCTTCGGCAGGTTCACGGCGCGGCCAATATGCGGGGTCGGGCGACGAAACCGCAAACCCCCGATGCGACCATTGACTCAGGCCGGGGGCATTCCGTGCAACACCAACCCTATGGGAAGCGCGGCGGGGTGAAGGATGAGTGTGGAGGGAAAGCTGCGACCGGCGATGAACGGGGAACCGGTGATTGACCTGCGCAGGAAGCGGGAGATTGAGACTGATGATGCTTGGTATTTGAAGGTGCACCGGGGAGCGATGACAATTGACTGGTATCGAGAGATGCCGCGCACCTTGGAGTTTTGTGACCGGGACGACCCAGACAAGATTGAGGTTTGATTATGGGACAGCTAACCGGACGCCACAGCGAACACCGGGTACACGTTCTGCTTTGATTCTAATGCCAGCGGCCCGACGTCCCGGAACCGGCCGTTGGCGGCCATGAGCGCGACCGGGCGTCATCGTGTGTGCGAGAGTCCGGCCGGCTAAACCCCGGGACTCCGAACCTCGCGTCAGATCATATTGGACGTGCTTGGCAGTAACACGATCCCATCCGCACCTATGAATACTCGGGAACTGACCGGCCGGACCGCTCTCGTGACCGGTGTCACCCGACGCGCCGGGATCGGGGCGGCGATTGCGCGGGAATTGGGACGGGCCGGCGCAAGACTCTTCGTGACGTTCTTCCGCCCGTACGACCGCCAGCAAGCCTGGGGGGTTGAACCGAACGAACCGGAATTGCTGCTCAGCGAACTTCGCTCCATCGCCGATGCGGTTGCGGGCATCGAGATGGATCTCAGTCAACCTGCAGCACCAGCGGAGTTGTACCGTCAGGCACTGGAGCGATTCGGTGGCATCGACATCCTCGTCAACAATGCCGCGCACTGGGAAGAGGGAGGGATAGGCGAGGTTCATGCCGAACAGTTGGACCGTCACTATGCCGTGAACGTCCGCGCCCCGGTCCTGCTGTGCGCCGAGTTCGCCAGACAGAAGGGGCGGGACAGGCCGGGCCGGATCATCAACATCACATCGGGACAGAATCTCAATCCGATGCCGGGTCAGATCGCCTACGTGGTCACGAAGGCGGCGTTGGATGCGCTGACGCTCACGCTCAGCTCCGAACTGGCCGGGTGCGGCATCACTGTCAATGCCGTGGATCCCGGCGCCACAGATACCGGATGGATTTCCGACGAGTTGAGGTCGAAGCTCCTGAAAGACTCGCCGAATGGGATATCATCCCCCGAAGCGATTGCGTGTTTGGTGCGACGGCTTGCAGGCGACGATGCGGCATCGATCACGGGGCAGGTCATCCGGGCGCAGGGGGCTGGAGTGGGTGGCCTGTTCACGAAAGGTGCCGGCTGAAGAATCTGCTACCGGTGGCGGGTTTATGATTCTTCCCAATGCTGGCGGAATCATTCCTCGCGGTCGGCGGGGAGGGCCGCGCCCCAACGACCCACGGCATAAGCCACTCCGGCACCCGTCGCCAGGACCAGCGCCGCCAGCAACGCGAGCCTCCCCGCCGGAAGGGAATACTGAAGGGTCCAGCCGAAGGTCTGGCGGTTGATCACATGGATCAGCAACCACCCGAGCGCCACGCTGACCACGAGTCCGCCGCCGACACCCGCCGCTGCCAGGACCGCGCCCTCGGCCGCCGCGGCCCGGGCGATCTCACCGTGTGCCATGCCGAGTGCGCGCAGGGTGGTGAGATCATTGCGTCGTTCCAACAAGACGCTCACGAGGGTCAATCCGAGTCCGGCCACGGACACCGCCACCCCGATCAGTTCCAAGGCATAAGTGATGGCGAAAGTCTGCCGGAAGATGCGGAGGATTTCGCGGCGCAGATGGGCATTCGTCAACACGCGCAGGCCGGGATTGGATGCCTGCAGTTCGGAGCGGACGGTTTCATCCACCAGGCCCGGTTTCAAAAACAGGATCACGCTGCTGCCCAACTCATCGCCGAACCAGGCCGCGAAATGCCGCCGCTCCACCACGATCGAGCCGCGTTCATTGCCATAATCGGAGAACACGCCGTCGATCTTCAGGCGCTGTGCGCCGGAGGGCGTCGGCACCGTGAGCGTGTCCCCGATGTTCACCTGAAACCGTTCGGTGAAGGCTTCGCTGACGAAGGCGATTCCGTGGTTGCGGGCCGGATCGAACGCGGCTTCTCCACGGGGTCGGTCCCGCCAGGCCAGTGAATCGTGCCTTTGGGCGAAACCGAGCTCCGCGCCCACCAGGATCGTGGGCTTTCCGGAGACCACCACGTCCGCAACTTGTACAACGTTCCAATCAGCGACCGCCGGATGCTTTGACAGCGCACGCCACACCGTCGGATCAATCCGGTTTTGAGTGGAGGCACTCTGCGCGCCGTCGCTCGATATGAAAAGGTCCGCCTGGAACGTGCGACCGATCCAACCGCGCAGGGTGTGGTCGAAACTGGCGACGAGGATTGCCATCCCGGCCGTCATGGCGACCGCGCAGAGAAGTCCGGCGGCGGCGAGACGGTGGCGTCCGGACGGTTGACGCAGGGTGGCGACGGCGATCCGCCACGTGGGGCTACGGCGACCCAGCGGTTCGAAAAGTCGCGCGAACCCGGCCAGTGAACTTCCGGTCAGCACGCCGCCACCGAGAATCCAGAAGAATCCTGAGAAATAGCCGGCGATGGGCAGTCGCAGGCCGTCCGTGAATCGTAATGGCGGTGGGAATATCAACAGGGTCCCCAAGGCGACCAACACCGCGCCGAACCAGGGGCGGGTCCATAAGGTGCGATGGACGGACGGCGGATTATGTCGGCTTAGAATCTGGGCCGGCGGGGTCCGGGCCGCGGCGCGTGCCGGCATCCAACCGGCGACCAATGCGGTCACGATGGAGAGGGTCAGGGCGCCGACGAATTCCGCGGTTGAAAGATCCGCCGATTGCGCGCTCGTGGCATAATATAAGACATTCACCGTGCGTCCCACGATGCGCACCGAAAGTTGTGCGCCGGCCCAACCCAGCAATGTGCCAACGAACCCGCCGACCAATCCGAGCACCGCCGCTTCCAGCCACCATGCCCGGCGGATGCGGTATTCCTCGACTCCCAGCGAGCGCAGGATGCCGATCTCCTGCCGGCGCCTCACGACCGCGCCATCGAGCGCCTGGAAGACCAGATAAAGCCCGACCAGCAGCGCGATCAGCGAGAGGATGGTCAGGTTCAACCGGAACGCCCGGGTCATCATCGCGCCGGCTTCCCGACGATCGCTCGGCGACCCGATGAGCCACTGGTCCCCGCCGGTTTGTTGCAGGATCCGTCGCACTTCCTCGCGTCGCGCGGTGCGGTCGGGACCCGGTTCCAGCCGCACCTCCACGCGATCGATGTGCCCGGCCCGGCCCGTCAACGCCTGCAATGCCGGCAGGTCCATCACCAACAGGTTTTCGGGGGGTGCGGGATTCCCGGCGGAGGACGGGATGATGCCTGCCACGTGCAATCGGACGACCCGCTCGTTGATGACGAGTTCGAGTTCGCCGCCGGGTCGGAGGGTTTCGCGTCGGGCCAAAGAATCGGCGATGAAGACGGCGAGGGGATCGGTGAAGACATCCCAGAACGAGCCCGTGTCGCGGGCCTTCTGGCCGGCTGGAGGGCTGAACCATGCGTGATCGGCCTGATGTCGGACCGCCGCGTTCTGCACGCCGACGAGATCAATTCCGAGCAAATGGAAAGTCGGTCGGGTGCCGATGCCTTCGTCGATGGGAGGACGGGGTTTGGCGGCGGTGTTTTCGAGGACGGGGAACAGTTCGACGGGACGCGAACCGAGTGCGGCGCGCATCGTGGCGGGTGCGGAGTCGGGCAGCAATCCGGCGGGTGCGGAGACGATCCAGTCGCTTTCCTCGGTGATGAGTTCGGCGAAGTTTTGGAACGAGGCGACAGCGGCCCGATTGGCGAGCCGGATGGAGAGATAGACCGCGATGCCGAGGGCGAGGATGAGCACCAACAACGCGGATTGCCTCGGGGCGGCGCACCAATGACGCACGGTGAAACGTCGCCAGAGCAGGACCGTGATCCCCGTGTTCATGGGGGACCGGTCCCTTGCCTTTCCTCACGCACCACGGCGCCGTCGCGGAGGTGGATCACGCGATGGCAGATGCGGGTGGCCTCGGGACTGTGCGTGACCAGGACCAGCGCGGTCCCGGTCTCGTCGCTGAGTTCGCGGAGCAGGGCGAGAATGTTGGCACCATTGGCGGAATCGAGGTTTCCAGTCGGTTCATCCGCCAGCAGGAGATCGGGTCGATGAACCAACGCGCGGGCGATCGCGACCCGCTGCATCTCACCACCGGAAAGTTGTGCCGGAATCGCGTGGGCCCGATGCGCCACGCCGACCCGATCGAGCAGCCATCGGACCCGTTCCGCACGGACGCCCGGCGGTTGGCGGAGCAACTGGAGTGGGAACTCGACATTCTCCGCCGCGGTGAGCGTGGGCAACAGATGGAAGAACTGGAACACCGTGCCCACCCGACGGCGTCGGACCTGGGCCAACTGGTCGCCGGACAATGATTCGATCGGGTCGCCGTGGATTTCGATCCGGCCGGAGTCGGGTCGATCGACGCCGCCGAGGCAATTGAGGAGGGTGGTTTTTCCACTACCGGACGGGCCGACGAGGGCGAGTCGTTCACCCGCGTGCAATTCAAAGGAAACCCCGCAGAGGACGGACCGGCCGGCGTACGCCTTGGTGACTTCGTGGGCGGCTAGAACGACGGGTTGCTGGTCAGGGGCGGCGGGCATGCACGGGGCGCCTGGGTTCAATGCCGTTTCGGAGGGGCGAGCGGGGTCAGTTTCAGGCCGGGGTTGTTCTGGGAGAAATAACCCATCGACCACTCGGTCGGGAACAGGGCGACGGCGTGCTGGTCGATGTCGAAGGCGAAGCGCGCGCCGGTCGGCAGGGAGAGCGTGTCCAAGGTCTCGGGTTCGGTGCCTTCGGGCAGCCAGCGCACCAGGGTGAACGGAGCCGCCTCGCGTCGGGTCTCTGCGCCGTACTCGGTTTCCAGCCGGTATTGGAGCACCTCGAATTGGAGGGGGCCCACCGCGGCCAACAACGGCACGCGACTGGCGGTGTCCTTCAGATGAAAAGCCTGCGCCACGCCTTCCAATAACAACTGGTCGAGGCCCTGGCGGAATTGTTTGAACTTCGCCGTGTTCGGGTTGTGGAAATACTCGAAGACCTCGGGAGTGAACCGGGGGATTTCGTCATACCGGATCGACGGGTCGGTCGTCAGTGTGTCGCCGATGCCGAAGCCGTCGTGGCCCACCAATCCGATGATGTCGCCGGGGTAGGCCTCATCGACGGTTTCGCGTTCGTTGCCGAAGAGCTTGTGGGAAGAACTCAGGCGTACTTTCCGGCCCGACTGGACGTGCAGGACCGTCATGTCGCGCTCGAACTTCCCGCTCACCACGCGTACGAACGCGATCCGGTCGCGATGGCGCGGATCCATGTTCGCCTGGATCTTGAAGATGAACCCGCTGAACTGCGGATGCTCCGGCTCGATGAAGCGGCCGGATGTCGGTGATTCGCTGGACATGGAACGGTGATGGGCCGCACGGCGGCCGGGACGAGGAAAACGGAAGAACCGCCCGGGCGCGAGGGGGATTATGGCCTGGGCGCCGGTCCTCACTTCCGGAGCAGCTCCAATTGTCCCTTGAAGACCGCACCGAGTCGCGGGGTGGAACGGCCAGTGCGGAGGTCCTTGATCCGGGAGCCGATTCCCAAGTCATAAGTCCGGATCAGGGTGGCGGCGTCGGACGTGTCGGGGGCCTGCACCAGCGTGTGCAACAGGCGCAGGATCCGTTCACCGGCTGAGGATTTGGGGCCGGTGGTCCAGGCCTCGATGCCGCGGACGCGAGTGCTGTCGAAGGCCGAGACTTCCCACGCGAGGCCGGCGATCAACCGTTCCCGGGGCGGCGTCAGTCCGCTGCAGTGCACGCGCGCGGCCCGGGCGAAGGAGGTCGGCGGATCCCCCGCCGCGGGCACGACGTCCACGCGGACGATTTCTCTCTGTTCCTGGGTGCCCTCGCGTCCGGTCCGTGGGTCGGACTGGCGTTCACGATGGGAAAGGCGGTGGAGACCGGCTTCCGGAGCGAGGAGACCGAAAGCCCCGAGCCCGGAGACCTGCAGGTACGCGGTGTCCGTGGTGCCATCAAATCGTTCGGCAGCGATTTCCGCGGTGAGCCGGTGCCGACGGGCGAATTCCCGGATCATGCGGGCCAGTTGTTCGACCCCTTTCAACGGCCCACCCCGGTGATCGATCCGCGTCAGGACCACCAGTGCGTCCCCCAATCCCCGCGGATCGGAAGCGGTCGCGACGAACCGGAGGTATTCCAATTCGGCCGATAATTCCGCACCCCGGTCCGCAGTGCCTCCGTCGTCGGCGGACGTCGGATTCGAGGCGTCTGCACGCAAGCGCTCGAGGAGATGTGACGCCCGGTCGGCGAGCGCGAGGAACTGGTCGATCCCATGGAGTTCATCCAGCACCTGCACCCGGTCCGGTGACTTTTGGAAGAACGCCGGAGCCTGGGTGCGTTCGACCAGCAGGGTTTTGCGGTCTCGGAACAATTGCAGGCCGGGGCCGAGGTCCTGCCAGATTTCGGCGAGTCCTTGAAGTTGGCGTTGGACGGCACGGACGGCGGTGCGCCGGGGTGCGGCGGGAGTTGCGGTGGTGGCCTCGGTGGGAACCGGAACGAGACGGGTCTCGACGAGGCCATCCCGGGCGTGAAGGGAGATGACGGCCCCGGCCCGGGCCTGACCGGTGGCGAGGATGCGGGCGAGGGGTTGAAGCAGGCGGCGTTCGACCGTGCGCTTGAGCGGGCGCGCACCGAAATGCGGAGACCAGCCCTCCCGGACGAGGAGACTGGTGACGGACGGATCGACGTTGACGGTGAGATGGCGTCGGACCACGCCGCTGCGCTGGAGCACCGCTTCGATCTCCCGTAGCGCGATGCGTTCGGTGGCTTCCAGCGACAACGGCCGGAAATTCACAATCCGGTCGATGCGGTTGAGGAATTCCGGCCGGAAAAAGCGGGTCAATTCGCGCCAGGTGCGGTCGGGATCGGCTTCCGGTGCGGTCGGCGTCGCGGCGGAACCGAATCCCAGCGGTGTCCCCGGCAATTGGGCCCCGATGTTGGAGGTCAGGATGATGATCGTCCGTCGGAAATCGACCGTCCGGCCGAGCCCGTCGGTAAGGCGGCCGGCATCGAACAATTGCAGGCAGAGATCAAAAACATTCAGGTGCGACTTCTCGATCTCATCCAGCAGCACGACTGAGAACGGTTGTTGTCGGACGGCATCGGTGAGGACTCCGTTGGCACCCCGGGCGCCGATGAGGCCCTGGAACGCCTCCGGGCTGGCGAACTCACTCATGTCATACCGGAGGAGTCGGGCGGGGTTTCCGAATAGGTAACCGGCCAGGGCGCGGGCGAGTTCGGTCTTGCCCACCCCGGTGGGACCGACGAAGAGGAGCACCCCGAGTGGTTTCTGTGGATCGGTGAGGCCGGCCTTGATGAGGGTGACCACGTCCACGACGGATTCGACCGCCTCCGCTTGTCCCAGAATCCGCTTTTCGAAGTGTTGACGGACGGCGGCGGGATCCAGGGGAACGTCGTCATCGAGCAAGCCGGCGGGCAAACCCGTGGACTGGGACAGGACGTCGAGGAATTCCCGGGAAGTGATTTCTGCCTCGTGGGGTCGGCCGGAGCTGAGCACCCCGCGCAAGAGGTTGGCGGCATTGCCCGGGCGCCGGGTCTGGCACAGGAACGCGTCGGCCACCTCGATGAGGCGGTCGAGGGTTGCCGGGGTTGCCCGGGCGTCGGCCTCGTCGAGGATTCCCTCGAGGATCACCCGGGTTTGCCCGGAACCGGCCTCGGGGATGAGAACCCGGTCAAAGAGCCGGGCCAGCGCCGGGATGGAACCCAGCCCGCGTTCGAATTCTCGGGGCGTTGCCTCGCCCAACAGGATCACGCTGCCGTCTTCCAGATGAGGCGCCAGGGTCTGGGCGACATTCCCCTTGGAGGTCGAACTGGTGCCGGTGTTGGAGAGTTCGGCGAGGTTCGGGATGTAAAGAAGAACGCGGCGCGGGGCCCGGATGGCTTGGATGAGTTCGTGCGCCCGTGTTTCCCATTCGCCGATATACTTGGTCCCGGTGAGAAAATCGGCGGCGGCGACCCGGATGACCCTCCATCCCCCCCGGGCGGGGTCGGCGAGCACGTGGGTCAGTTCGTTCACCAGCGCGGTTTTGCCAACCCCCGATTCCCCGAGCAGGACCAGCGAGCGGCGGGGTTCGCGGGCGAGCATCCCCTGGATCAGGGCAATGCTGGCATCGACGCCAAAGGCCCGGGGCACGGTGCCGGCAGCCGCGGCGGTGGTCAGGTCGGTTCCGAACTGCGCCAGTGCCTGGACATCGACCGAGGCGCCGGCATGGCCGGCGACCCATTCCGCCAGGCGTGGGAAACGGGTGCGAAGGGCGGCCTCCTTCAGTTTCTTATCGGCCCGGTGGTGGAGTTCCGGGTTCCCCACGGCGGTCTCCGGAAGCTCCTGCCATTCGGCCCGGAGCCCCGCCTCGAGAAGGGCTCCGCAACGGTTGGCGACGTCGGAATCGGTCTCCTCGGCAAAGGCGCGGAACAGTCGGACGAAATCACCCGGGAGACGCCAGTCACCGATCACCTTCGCGACGGCGAGTCGTACCTCCCATGATGGATCGGAAGGCAGAAGCGCGCGGACGACCGCATGGAGTTCCACCTGTCCGGAGGCCGCCTCGACCGCGGCGGATCGCACCGATGGCACCGGATCTTCGAGCAGTTTTTCAAGGGACGGGAGGGACCGGGGAAATCCGGGGAACCCAAGGCAGCGGGCGATCCGTTGACGGACTCCGGGTTCGGGGTCATCAGCCAGTTCCCGGAGGCGATCGGTGAGTGCCGGATCGACACGACCTGCCGAGGCGTCCGCGGCCGCCATCCGCAATCCGGGGTGGGCCGAGTTCAGCAGTTGAAGGAGCGTGTCGGGGTCCGCGTGGTGATCGTGCAGCGCGGCGGTGAGCAGTCGGATATGTTCGGTGGGGTCGTCCGACTCACCCCGGCGCAGGGTCTCGATCAGATGTTGGATCTCGGTCATCGGGTGACGGAGGAGCCTGCTGGGAGGAAGGGGTGACTGACGAGTGACAAGTCATGGAAAGGGGAGATTCCCATCGGTTTCACGATCCGTCCGGGGCATCAAGTGGGAAGGCGCGGGCATCTCCGTCCGCCCCCTGGGGGATGGACCCAGCGTCCGGTTCCCGCCAAACTGCGACCGCTCCCATGCGCGCTCTTTTCATTGCCTTGGTGGTTGCCGCATCGATCCCCGGGCTGTCCGCCGCGTGGATCGATGGATGGCGGCTCCAAAACCCGATCTGGCGCGGCGCCCATGTCCTGGTCCGCAACCCGGCATTTGTCCGGGATTTGGAGGCGTCGCTTCCGGCACTGACCAACGCCGGGCTCAACGTGCTCGTCGTCCAGATCGATTATGGTCTGGCGTTCGACCAGCATCCCGAAGTGCGGGGCACCGGCTTCCTCAGCAAGGCCGAAGCGCATCATCTGACCGAGGCGTGCCACGCGAATGGAATCCGGCTCATCCCCCAGTTCAGTTGCCTCGGGCACCAATCATGGTCGAGCAACACGGGGCCGTTGTTGGTGCACCATCCGGAGTTCGACGAGACACCGGGACAGTTTCCCGAGAACAAGGGGATCTATTGCCGGAGTTGGTGTCCGCAGGCGCCCGGTCTCGCCCCGTTCGTGCGGGATCTGATGGATGAGATGATCGATGCCTTCGACGCCGACGCGCTGCACGTCGGGATGGACGAGGTGTTCCTGCTGGCGTCCGAACATTGTCCGCGTTGCAAGGGCGGGGATCCGGCGAAGCTGTTTGCCGGGGAGGTGAACCGGCTTCATGCCCAGGTGGTGGGGCGTCGGAAGTGTGAAATGCTGATGTGGGCGGACCGGTTTCTGGACGCGAGCGGCACCGGTTACGGCGAATGGGAGGCGGCGAAAAACGGGACGGCGCCCGCGGTCGACCTGATCCCGAAGGACATCATCCTGTGCGACTGGCATTATGAGCCGCTGGACAAATACCCGGGCAAGCCGGACCGATATAAGTCGCTGCCCCTATTATTGGAAAAGGGGTTCCGGGTGTGGCCGTCGACGTGGCGGAATCCGAAGTCGGCAACGGCCTTCTCGGAGGAGGCGCGGGCGTTGAAAGATCCGCGAATGCTGGGGACTTTGGTGACGACCTGGGGGGCGGTGAAGCCTGCCGGTCTGGCCGACTGGGAACCTTTGCGAGCGGGCTTTTCCGTCTGGCCGAAGTGACAGCCGGGAAGGATGGGGAGGATGGGACGAATGGGAAGGATGGGACTCTCGGAGCTCGTCCCTCCGAGGGTGGATGACCTCTCGGAGGGGCGAGTTATACGAATCCGCAGACTAGGCCGTTCAGATCGGTTCGCCCACTTGGAACCGGACGAACCGGCGGACGGTGATTTCGTCACCGAGCTGTTTGCTGACAGTGCCGATATGGGCCATGACCTTGAGGTCGGCGTTCTTGACGAAACCCTGTTCCAGCAGGCAGGAGGTCTCGAAGAACTTGTTGAGCTTGCCCTCGATGATCTTGGCCACCGCCTGGGCGGGCTTGCCCTTCACGGAATCGCTCTGGGTGGCGAT
The DNA here is from genome assembly GCA_025360495.1 of Verrucomicrobiota bacterium. GTDB lineage: Bacteria > Verrucomicrobiota > Verrucomicrobiia > Limisphaerales > UBA9464 > UBA6176. The sequence continues at coordinate 22,615 of JANYCC010000027.1, forward strand.
TTCCTTCTCCTTCTCCACCACGGCCGCCGGGATGTCCGAGCGGCTGATCGAGACCGGGCTGGCGGCGGCGATTTGGAGAGTGATGTCGCGCACGAGTTGCTTGAACTCCTCCTGGGAGGTGGTCGCTTCCTGGGTGGCACCCACTTCGACCAACACGCCGACCTTGCCGCCGGTGTGGATGTAGGCCGCGATCAGGCCACTCCCTTGGACTTCGAGGCGTTGGTGGCGTCGGATCTGGATGTTTTCACCGATGCGGGCGACGGCGGCGACGCGGTCGGGTTCGAGATCGGGTGACGGCTGGGAGGCGATCTTGGCGGCGAGTTCACCGACCAACGCCTTGAAGCTGTCATTCCGGGCGACGAAGTCGGTCTCGCAGTTGACCTCGAGGAGGACGCCGACCTTGCCGCCATTGAGGACGGCCTGGCCGATGAGGCCCTCATTGGCGCTGCGGTCCGACTTCTTGACCGCGGCGGCGGCGCCCTGTTTGCGGAGCAGGTCGACCGCGGCTTGGAGGTCGCCTTTCGCCTCGTCGAGGGATTTCTTGCAGGCCATGAGGCCGGCGCCGGTCATGGCGCGGAGTTGACCGACCAGTGCGGGAGTGATTTCAGCCATGGTGATTTTCCGGTGGGAGCAGCTTTGGTAAAAAGAGCCGCCGACGTCCGGCCCGGGTGGGCTGGGCGGCGGCGGCAAGTTGGGTCTGTGGGATCAGGCCGCCGGGGTCGGTGCCGATTCGGCGGCAGGTTCGACGGCGGGTGCCGGTGCCGGTGCCGATGCGGACGACGCGGAGGCGTCCTCCTCACGGGCGGGCTTGCGGGCGCGCTTGGCGTCGTACTCCGCCTTGGCCTTGGAGATCGAGCCGACGACGGCATTGAGCAGCAGTTTCACCGAGCGGATCGCGTCGTCATTGCCCGCGATCGGGTAATCGACGAGGTCGGGATCGCAGTTGGTGTCGACGATGCCGGCGATGGGGATCCGGAGGCGGCGGGCCTCGGCGACGGCATTGTGTTCGCGCTTGATGTCGATGATGAACATCGCGTCGGGCAGCGAATCGATGGTGCGCATGCCGTCGAGGTTCTTGGCGATGCGCAGGTGCTCGCGACGGAGCATCGACTGCTCCTGCTTGACGTAATTGTTGATCGACCCGTCCTGATCCATGCGCTCGATCTCCTTCATGCGGGAAAGGGAGCGCTTGACGGTGCGGAGATTGGTGAGGGTGCCGCCGAGCCAGCGACCGGTGATGAACGGCTGACCGCAGGACAGGGCGGATTCCTTGACCGCTTCCTGGGCCTGCTTTTTGGTGCCGCAGAAAAGGATGTTGCCGCCCTTGCCGGCTACTCCGGCGAGGAACTCGCAAGCCTTCTCCAATTGGCCGACGGTGAGGTCGAGATTGATGATGTGGATGCCGTTCCGCGCCTCGAAGATGTAGGGCTTCATCTTCGGGTTCCACCGACGGGTCTGGTGGCCGAAATGGACGCCGGCCTCCAAGAGTTCCTGAATTGTGACTGTGCTCATGTCTGTCTTGCTGCTTCCGATGGTTCAGATCCCGATACGGGACCATCCGGCGGAAGGACCGGATTGCATTCGATGTTGTTGTGGCCACCGGACGCCCGAGCGCCCGGCTGTTTTATGGCCGTTTCCCCCGCCGGAACACCCGGAAAGGGGGGCGAACCCTATCAACCGGGCGGGGTCGGGCAACTGGTTTCTTTGGTTCAATGATGAAGTCCGTAGAACACCTTGCGCGTGCCGTCGTATTTGAAGAGCTCGGCATAACGGGCCCAAGACACGATGATCCGCAGGATGCGTTGGGGTCGTTCCCGCGGGAAAGTCAGCGCCAATTCGCCCAGCACGACGCCTTGCTCCACCTCGTTCCCGGGCGATTCCGACAGCAGTCGCACGACGAGGTCGAAGACGTAAATGTCGCGGAGTCGGGTGTTGAGCAATCGCTTGCGGGTGCCGATGTCGGCGGCGAGGAATGTGCGTCCGGCGGCGGTCAATTCCACGCGGTCACCCGGAGTGGTCACCCAGCCGAGCAGTTCGGCCGCCTTCACCACGAGCAGGAACTGGGTCAGATCGATGTGCACCCGGCGGGACAACTCGAACAGTTCCATCGCCTCCCGGCCCTCCATCACCTCCAACAACCCGATGGGGGTCCCGAGTGAGACCAGCGGGATGGCCTGGGGGGGAAGGGGTCGGGTGACCAGAGCGGGAGTGGGGACGGTGCCCTTGGGGATCACGGTCTGGCTGATGAGCGCATGCAGTGTCTGGCACAGTCGGAGGAACTCGGGATCGTGTTCGTCACGGGGGAACGGCAGCGGGTTCTCCAGCACGGTCCGGATCGTCCCCGGATGCGCGCCCATCACCACCAGTCGGGTCGCCATGGACACCCCTTCGTTGATGCTATGGGTGACCATGAGGATGCTGTTCACCGGGGAATCCTTGCTGGTGTAGATGTCGATGACCTCTTTGCGCAGGGTTTCGCTGGTGAGGACGTCCAGCGCACTGAAGGGCTCGTCCATGCAAAGGATTTCCGGTTGGACCGCCAGCGCCCGGGCGAGTCCAACCCGCTGTTTCATGCCGCCCGAAAGCTCCTTGGGGTAGGCTTCCTCGGACCCTCCGAGACCGACCGACGCGATGACTTTGCCAACCCGTTCCGCCTTCTGGGCGTCGTCGAGGGGGAGATGCGAGAGGCCGACGGCGACGTTGTCCTGGACGGTGAGCCAGGGAAAAAGGGCGAAGTTCTGGAACACCAGGGCGGTGCTGGGGTTCAGTCCCTCCTGCAACCGGCCTTTATATAATATCTGGCCCGCCTTCGGTGGCTCCAGGCCGATGATGGCGCGCAAAAGGGTCGATTTGCCACAGCCGGACGGTCCGAGGATGGCGACGACCTCGTGCTCGCCGATGGTGAGACTGATGTCGTGGAGGATTTCGACGGCCGTGCCACCGGGTCCGGGGAAGGATTGGGACACGTTGCGGACCTCCAGGAGTGGCGTGGCCATGTCAGATCAGGTGTCCAGGGTGTAGCGGGTCTGGGCCTGGTGGCTGAGGGGATGCCAGACCAGGCGGTTGAATCCCACCACCACGGCGGCCATCAGTCCGACGGCTGCGGCGAGCAGGGGGAAATCGGCGCGTTCCGTCGCCTGGCTGATGGTCGCGCCCAAGCCGGTGGTGCTGAGCGTGTGGCTTTGGTATCTCATGTATTCGGCGACGATGCTGGCATTCCAGGCGCCGCCCATCGCGGTGATCCAGCCGGTGAGCAGGCTGGGGAAGATGGAGGGCAGGATGAGTTTCTGCCAGCGGTGCCGCCACGAGAACCGGGCCAACCGGGACACCTCCCAAAGCTCGCGCGGAATGGCGCTGCTGCCGGCGATGACATTGAACAGGATGTACCATTGGGTGCCGAGCAACAGGAGTCCGACCGAACTATAGCCCAGCCCCAGGCCGAGTTGGAGCATCCCGCCCACGACCACCGGGAAGATCATCGGGGCCGGGAAGCTCGCGGCCATCTGGATCAGGGGTTGGAGGGCCTTCGACCAGCGTGGGTGGCGACCGATCAGGACGCCGATGGGAATGGTCCAAACCGAGGCGAGCAGAACCGCCGCGATCACGCGGAGGAACGTCGCGCCCGTGCTCCGGAAAAGACCGAGCCACGCGGCCATGGTCAAGCCGCCGAGGAGACGGACATACATCACCACGCCGAAAAGGATCACCGCGATGCCGGCGGCAGCGAGCAGTCGGAGGGTCCAACGGCGCAGGGGACGGGCCTGGGGCGTCCCGGGTTCCGTGGGTGCGACGGCGCTGACCGGGGTGGGTCGGGTCCGACGCCGGAGCGATCCGAGCGACTTCGAAAACGCCAGCCCGATGCGGGATCTTCGGATGCGGTCCCAGAACCACGAACCGGAGACGACGGCCGGTTCGTCATCGGTGAACTTGTGCGACCAGGCCACCAAGGGGCGCCAGACCAACTGGTCGATGAACACAATCATCGCCAGCATGGACAGGACGCCGAGGCATTGGGCGGTGGCATCGCCGCGTTCGATGGCCAGACTCATATAAGAGCCGAGGCCGGGAAGGCGGAAATCGTGATCCCCCAGCACGAACGCCTCGCTCACCATCAGGAAGAACCAACCGCCGGCCATGGACATCATGCTGTTCCAAAGCAGGCCGGTGGCGGCGAAGGAAAGGTCGAGACGGGTGAAGCGTTCCCACCACGACATCCGGGCCAACCGGGTGACCGCGACCAGGTCCGGAGGCACGGATTTCAACGAGGAATAGAACGAGAACGTCATGTTCCAGACCTGTCCGGTGAAGATCATCAGCACCGATGCGATTTCGAGGCCGAGGTTGCGGTCCGGGAAGAGGTGGACCAATCCGAGGACGAACCCGGGCAGGAATCCCAGGACGGGGATGCTTTGCAGGATGTCGAGCACCGGGAGCATCAGACGTTCCGCCCCGACGACGCGGGCCATGACATAGCCATAGACGAGGGTGAAGAGGAAGGACACGGCATAGGCGATCACCCCTCGGGTCAGGCTGAACAGGGCATAGAGGGGCAGGTAACGCGCCTCCAGATGGATCCCCGGGATGACCGGCAATGGGCCACTCCATTCCCTGGCCACGGTGACGAGGGCGTAAGTGGCGGTGGCCAGCAGCCCGATCACGCCCAGGTCGACCCACCCGAAGGAACGGTTGGCAGGGACGACGATCCCGGTCCCGAGGACGGCCCGGTCGGGAAGGCTCGATGGGGACCCGGTCATGGGGGCTGGATCCGCTGCATCAGGGGCCCGGGATTCCTAGGATTCACCGCGCTCGGCGGTGCGGCCACCCGGCGCGGGCTTGCGTCGGGGAGCCTGGCCTTTTCGCCCTTCGATTTCCGATTGCAACCGGTGTTTTGCATCTTCCATTTTGAGGGCCTGTGCGGTGGCGTGCACCTTCATTTCGCGGTGTTCCGTCTGGAGGCCGATTTCGACATTTTTGGCATGGGTGACATCCGCAAAGGTGATCACCACGCCGTCAATCCGATTGTCCGTGGTGCGATAGGGAAGGTGCCTCACCGTGAACCAACGACCGTCACGGGTGGTGACCGTTTTTTCCATTGCGACGAGAGTCTGGAGGACATGGCGCGCGTCGTCGGCCAGTTCCGGGTAGACAAGGTCGGAGGCGAGGTCGGTGATCGGTCGGCCCTCATCTCCTGGGATCAGTTTGATGATCGTCTTGGCCTTGGGTGTGAACCGCCGGACCTGCAGGTCGTTGTCCAGAAAGACGGTGGCGATATCGGTGCTGTTGAGGAGGTTCTTCATGTCGTTGTTCGTCCCGGAAAGCTCCTCCAACTTGGACTGGAGCTCGGCGTTGACGGTCTGGAGTTCCTCATTGAGCGACTGCAACTCCTCCTTCGACGTCGTCAATTCCTCGTTGGTGGACTGCAATTCCTCATTGGTGGACTGCAGTTCCTCGTTGGCGGACTTGAGTTCCTCCTGCGAGCTTTGCATCTCCTCGCGGTTGGCCTGGACCTCCTCGTGGGCATGCTGGAGTTCCCGTTCCAATTCTGCCAGGCGGGCATTGCGTTGCGGAACTTTTTCGGCCCGGGGTTTCGGACCGGATTCGGCGGCGGTGGCGACATCGATGAACACAATCAGCACCATCCCGCGAAGTGCCTTGGGTTCCTGGAGGGCGCGCACGGTGAGATCGACCAACTTCGGGTCGGTGTCGGTCCCGATGCGGATGCCGTGGACGCTGACGGTGCCGGATTCGCGCTTCACCTTGTGGAGGGCGCTGCTCAGATGATAGCGGAGGGCGTCCCGGGCCATGGCGAGGATGTTCCAGTTGGCCTTGCCGGCGGCGGGTTCCAGATACCGGCCCGTCCGGCCACTGACATAAAGGATGTCACCCTGGTCGTTGACCAGGACGGCGGGAGGGACAAAGGCCTCATGGAGGACCTGTTCCGCCAACGATTGAAGGCTCACGACGGGGGGTTGGGTGGGGCACGGGGCCTCCATCCGGTTCGCCATGACCGGCACAAAAACCGGGGGCAATTCCGGCGGAGCGCTCGTCATGGGGGATTCATTCCGTCGAAAGATCCTCTCCTTGGACGCCAAGGGGGCGAACAACCGGCTGGCGGCTCCCAAGCTTGTGGCGCTTCCGAGAAACAGCAGCCCGCCGGGGTTCAGGCTGTAGTGGAACATCGGGATGAGTTTTTTTTGCAATTCCGGCGCCAGATAGATCAGGAGGTTGCGGCAACTCAGGATATCGAGCTTGGTGAACGGCGGGTCCATGATCAGGTTTTGGACCGCAAAGACCACCATGGCCCGGATCTCCTTGCTCACCCGGTACCCGGCGCCTTCCTTGACAAAAAACCGGGCCAGTCGTTCGGGGGACACGTCGGCGGCGATGTTCTCAGGAAAAAAACCCTGGCGGGCCCGATCGATGGCATCGCGGTCCAGATCGGTGGCATAGATCTGCAAGGTGACCTGCCGGATGGGTTTGACCATCCCCATGGCCTCCTTGAAGACCATCGCCAGCGAGTACACTTCCTCACCCGTCGAGCAACCGGCCACCCAGGCCCGCAGCTTGGTGCCCGGCGTCCGACGGGAGGCCAGGGCCGGGAGAGCTTTCCTGGCCAGATAATCCCATGCGGCAGGGTCCCGGAAAAAACTGGTGACCCCGATCAAGAGTTCCTTGAAGAGAATGCCCAACTCGTGCGGGTTATCCTGCAGATACCGGACGTAAGCGGAAATCCGGCCGATCTGGTGGATGCCCATCCGCCGCTCGATCCGGCGGTGAAGGGTGCTCCGGCGATAGAGGGTGAAATCATGCCCCGATTGGGCGCGCAACAGGATGACCACCTTTTCCAAGGCGCTCAGGGTCTTGGCCTCCAACGGAAGGTCGGGCTGGCGGATCCGGGGGAGATGCCGTTGGTAGAGGATGAGTTTGGCGGCGAGTTCCTCGGCCGGGGCCACAAAATCCGCCAGGCCGGCGTCAATCACGCTGCGCGGCATCGCATCGAATTTTGCCGATCTCGGGTCCTGCACCAGGACCACGCCGGCCTTCTCCTTGATGGCTTTGAGGCCCAGCGTCCCGTCGCTGCCCATGCCCGAAAGGATGACGCCGACGCTGTGTTCGTGCTGGTCCGCAGCCAGCGAACGGAAGAAGAAATCGATGGGCAGGCGCAGTCCGCGGGGTGCGGAGGGGACCAGCAGGTGAAGCCGGCCATGCAGGAGCGACATGTCCTTGTTGGGCGGGATCACATAGACACAGTCCGGTTGGACCACGGCCCGATCTTTCGCCTGCATCACCTTCATGCGCGTGATCCGCTGCAGGAGTTCCGGCATCATGCCCTTCTGGGTCGGATCCAGACGCTGGACGACGACAAACGCCATTCCACATTGGGGCGGCACTTGTCGGAGGAATTGTTCCAAGGCGTCCAGTCCCCCGGCGGAGGCGCCGATCCCGATGATGGGGAAGGACGGCGGGGACGAATGCCGACCGACCGCCAGCGGGCTCTTCAGGGCGCCCACGGCGATCGGGCGGCGGCGTGGTGCGATGACACGGGGCTTTTTCATCTTACAAATCCGCGGTCTCGCGCGGGTGGATCCGGGAATGGATCGGGTCGATCCGCAGGCTTTGGGTCGGGCCGGGAGATTTCGAAGCAGTGTTTCACCCGACGGGGAAAACGAAAGCCACAAGTGCGGGGCGAATCAATGGATCGGTCCGATGAGATTCCCGGTCAGATCCACATTCCAGAGGGAGATGACAGGTTCGGCAGGATTGCCATGTTCATGTCCCAGGATGCTCAGGGATGCAGTGCCCAACACGAAGCGTTGGGCAGCGGTCACGGGCAAACCGATCCAACGCACGGCCAGGACCCGGCCGAAATGCCCATGGGAGAAGACCGCGATCCTACCCTCCAAGGCCCGGAGCCGGGCCAGGAGCCGGTCCGCGCGGTCAGCGACCTGGCCGGGGGTCTCGCCGCGGGGACAACCGTCCCGGAAGAGATTCCAACCCGGCCGTTCGTGGAGGATTTCGGCGGAGCGCAACCCTTCATAATCGCCATAATCCCATTCGGCCAAATCCGGTTCGATCACCGCCGGCGGGCTTATACCCACCCCTTCACAGGTCTGGCGGGCACGCCGAAGGGGGCTGGTGAAAACCTGGCTGAATTGGATTTCGCGCAGCCGTTCGCCCAGTTGGCGGGCGCGCAATTCGCCTTGTGCCACCAAGGGAAGGTCGGTCCGGCCCGTGTGCCGGCCCGACACCGACCATTCGGTCTCGCCATGACGGATGAGATGGATTTGAGGGGGCGTCACGCGATTGCCCCTTATTTCAAGGTGCCGATGAACTCGATCACATCACGCAGTTCCGGTTTTGAGAGCAATTGCCCCAACCCATCGGGCATGCCGCTCAACCCCTTTTCCCGCGATTTGATGTCGGGTTTCTTCAGGTGGACTTCGCCGTCTTCGCCCGAGTTGAGGACGACCTCGGAGTCGGTTTCCGATTTGACGATGCCGGCATAGGATTGGCCGTTGTTGAGGGAAATCATGGCGGTCTCAAAACCGGCGGTGATCTGTCGGTTGGGGAACACGACGGATTCGAGCAGGTATTCGCGGGGTTGGCGGCTGGCGACCCCGGCGAGCGAGGGTCCGGCGTTGCCTCCGCCGTCGGCCCCGATCTGGTGGCAGCGGGTGCAGGCGACAGACGCATTTTCATAGAAAATCTTGCGTCCCCGTGCGGCGTCCCCGCCCGCCAAGGCTTCGCGATAGGGCGAGAGATGGTCCTTGGGCAGTTTCCATTCCTGATAGGCGGCGAGCCGGGTTTTGACGGCGTCGGCCGACCGTTTTCCCGCGGCTTCGACGAGATCGAGCATCACCTCGTTGGCCACTTCGCGTTTCATGAGCTTGTCCAGCCATTCGGCGAGCACAGCGTCGGCGGCATCGGACTTGAGATCCCCGAGGGTGGTGAACGCAGCCTGTTGTTCGGCGAGGGTGCCGGTGGTGAGCTTGGCGGCCAGTTGTCCGGCGGCGTCATTGGGGTTCAATTCCGCATTCAGTTTTGACGCAGCGAGGCGCAGGGCTTCGGCCGGGTCACCGGCGGCGGTCTTGAGGGCCGCCGCGGTCTCCGGGGCATGCAGGCTGGCGAGTGCACGCAGGGCGCCGGCACGAACGCCCGGTGCGGCGGACGCATCTTTCATCAAGTCGACGAGCAGGGGCGCGGCATTGGTGAGACCGAGCCGCGCGGCCGCCTCGACCGCACCGGTGACGACGGGTCCGCGTCGGGTGGAATCCCGGCCGACCAATTGTGGAAAGACGGTCCCAAGGGCATCGCGGGCCGGGGTGGCGTCGCGGTTTGGCAGCGGACGGAAGATCCCGACAATGCGGTCACGGGCGGGTGGTTCGGCCCAATCACCCAAGGCGGTGAGGGCTTCCGTGCGGGCGATTTCCGGGACATCGGGACGGGAGGCAAATGCGGCCAGACGCACTGTGGCCTCGGGGGTGCCGGTGCGGAAATTGGCATTCACGATTCGCAGCAGCATGGGTGCGAGCAGGTCGACCGGGGCATTGGTCCAAGGCAGGGGTTGGTCGGCGCGGATATCCCGGATGGTGCCGGCGGGGACTTCCGGTTCTCCGAAGGGCGCCAGGGCGGCGAACTGCTTGAGCAAGGACGGCAGGCGGGTGGGTTCGGCCAGACCGGCCAGCGCAGGCAACGCCCCGTTGATCGGGACATCATTGATGGCCCGGGCGGCTTCGAGAACCAGCAGGGGATCCGCGTCGTCGAGGAACGTGCGCAGTGATTCGTCCCCGGTCCGCCGCAGGGCCAGCAGCGCGGTCAGTCGCACGCTGTGATTGGTGTGGCCGATCCAACCGGAAAGTTCACGGCCCGCGGAATGTCGGCTGAGCGCGGTGGCCGCCACCGAACGCCAGACCGGGTCGGATTCGACCGGATGGATGAGCACTGCGCCACGGAGGGTTTCGGCGAAACCGCGCCAACCGGTGATCCCCAGCACTTCGGTGGCGGCGACCCGCTGACGGTCGTCACCGCTTTGCAGGAGGATGGTGAGTGCCTCATTGAGGAAACGATCATATTTCGGCGCGGATTCGCCGGGAGTTTGACGGCCAAACCGGGCGCGTTGACGGCCCGCCCACCAACCGATGGCGTGCGCGGCCTGGACCGCGACCTCGCCATGTTCCGGACGCAACAGGCTGAGGAGCGCGGGACGCCAGTCACCGGTACGCCCGGCCATGCCGAGGCACCAGACGGCATGAATCCGGGAGCTTTCCGCCGGCGCATTTTGGGCGAGTCTCCCCAACCGTCGCTCCAGTTCATCCACCGCGAGGTTGTCGCCCTTCCGGCTCCGGCGGTTTTGCAGGCGTTCCGCGAGTTCGAAGTGAGCCTCCTGTCGGACCCGCAGGTCGGGATGCGCGAACAAACCCATCAATTCGTCATCGGTGCGCTCCGTCATGCCGGCGACCAGCAACTTCTGTGTGCCGGTGGTCCCGGGATCCCCGGCCCCCGGAAAAACGGCGCGGTAGATCCGGCCCTTGTTGCTCTTGGGCCAGCCCTCGTGCCAGTCCAGAAACCAGACTGCACCATCGGGTCCGATATCGACATCCGGGACCAGCGCGTTCCAGACGAACTCGTCGTGGGCGGTCAGTTGGAAGCCGGCGCCTTGGGGGCGGATGGCGAGGGAACAGACCCCGCTTTTGGCGCTGGTTCCCTTGAAATAAGCGAGCAGGAACCGGTGTCGGAGGCGTTCGTCGAGGCCGGTTCCATAATCATAAACCAGGCCGCTCGGGCCATCGCCGATGTTCGCGATTGGCGGCAGAAGGTATGCGGCCTGGCCGTCGAAGGGTGGAACCCAGAGCCGTTCCATGTTCCACATGCCGGCGTTGCCCAACGGGGCGTGTTGATAGCCCACGCGCCAACCGCTGTCCGCCCCTTCGACTATCTGCACCCAACGTTCCCGGTCGCCTTGGTCGGAGTCATTGTCGCCGGTGAACAGGTTGCCGTGCTCATCAAATGCGAGTTCCTGGGGATTGCGAAGCCCGCTGTGGACGATCTCCAGGAATGAACCGTCGGGCTCGCATCGGAAGACCGCGCCCTCGTCGGGAAGGTCGATGACTTTGCCTTCGCGGTTGACCACGTGGGTGCCGCGATCCCCGCAGGAAAAATACAGGCGTCCGTCCGGGCCAAACTTGAGGCCGTGAAGGTCATGGCCGGTGAAGCTGAACCGAACGCCGAATCCGCGGAGGAGTTCGTCGGCCCGCCACCCGGACGCCACCCGCGGGACGGAGGCGAGGGGAACCGTCCCGGGCGTCTTGCGTCGTCGCGGAGCGTCCCCGGATGCCGGCGAAAACCGCCAGAGACTGGGGATATCGGTGAGCCAGACTTTTCCGCCCCGCGCCAACACCCCGGACGCGATGCCATCCAACGGTGAATTGAGGCCATCGACGAAGACCGTGGACCGATCCGCCTGACCATCGTGATTGGTATCCTCGATGAGGCGGACGACCTCGGTTTCACGGCCCAATTCCCGCTCGCCATCCGGGCCGAACCATTTGCGGATGTTCTCCAGGCGGTTGGTGATGTTGCGCGCGGCGAGGTCGTCCTCCAGCATGAACATGTAATGCCGGATATCGAGGACGCTGGTGCGGTAGCGGTAGGTTTCGCTGGTGAAGACCCGGCCCCGTTCATCGATGGTGAAGGCGACCGGGTTGGCCAGCATCGGTTCATCGGCCCACAGCTGGATTTTGACGCCGGGGGACGTTTTGAATTGGTGGAGGCGGGCCTCGCCTTCGTTGCTGGCGGGTGCCAGCAAGGGCGACGCGGCGCGGTCGTCCTGGACCAGGGAACGGAACGTACCGGCGTTGGGAGCGGCCTCTTTGGGCCGGTCGATTTCGGCGGCCAAGGCCAAAGGACCCACGGTGAGCAGGCCCATCAGGAACGGGCGGACAGAAGCCATGGGTGGGAGCCTGCTGAAGCCGGCCGCACAAAACAACGGGCTTGCGGTGCTTTTCCCGAATGAAACTTGCCATCCTGTTTCCGGGTGTTCGACATTCGGGCCATCGATCCACGGCGGCCCACACCCTCTGGTCCTTCCATGAAACCTTTGCTTACCGTTCTGACAATCGTTGCGACTGCGGCCGGTTGCCTGGCGGCCACCGATGAATCTCTCGACCATCGCGCGACTCTCCCGCCGGGCGGACGGTTCGGAATCGATGTCGATTTCGGGTCGATCGAGATCACCACCAACGCCACCCGTGACGTCGTCATCACGGTGGCCCGGACGGTCGACTTGGGATCGGAAGCCCGGGAAAAGGCGTATCTGGCGGAGCGACCGGTGACCTTCGAAACCGAGGCGGACCGACTGGTGGTGCGTTCCCGGAAGGGGGGAGGGGTTTTCAACCGAGGGAACTGGGGTTGGGGGCACACCAAGCTGAAAGGCCTCTACACGGTCTCATTGCCTGCGGACTGCAGCCTCGATCTCCATACTTCCGGCGGGAGTATTCGCGTCACCGGCACCCAAGCCGCGGTCAAGGCCCACACCAGCGGGGGATCGCTCCGGTTCGTCGGCCTGCGGGGGCCCCTCGACGGTGGCACCTCCGGGGGGAAGATCGAAGTGTCCGAATCGACGGGCGAATTGCTACTGAACACCAGTGGCGGTTCCATTGAGGTCCATGGCGGTTCCGGGACGTTGAATTCCGCCACCTCCGGCGGATCGATTCGGGTCCGCAACTTCGCCGGACCGGCCCGCATTCGCAGCAGTGGTGGTTCGTTGACCTTGGAGAATGTCGCGGGGGCGGTGACGGGTTCGACCTCGGGAGGATCGATTTCCGCAGTGATTCCTTCGCCCTTCCCGGGCGCGGTGCGCTTGGACACCTCGGGGGGAAGCATCACGGTTAAACTCCCGGAAGCGGCCGCGTTCAATTTGGATGCCAGCACTTCGGGTGGGGGTGTCTCCTCCGATTTACCGGTGCAAATGGAGGGCAAAAAGAAGCGGAACCAACTGAAGGGACCGGTGAATGGTGGGGGACCGACGGTGGAACTGCACACTTCGGGCGGGGGCATCCATGTGAAGGCCGCCCCGGCGGCGCTTCGATAGGCCGCACCCGAAGAGGGAACGACGGACCCCGGATCTGATCCCCTGAGGCTCCGGCGTTCCGAGGCTCTGGGGCTCTGGGGCTCTGAGGTTCTGCCTCCGTCAGGCCGCCATGGCCAACCGCTGCTTGAGGCGACTCAGGTTCGCTTCAATGCGCTCAATGTAAAAATTGCGCCCGGCGGTCACGGGTTGGGCCAGGCACCGGTACATGCCCAAGAAATCATTCTGCACCTTTGGAAGGACGTATTTCTCCCAAAACAAAGGCGTCTTCCGCATCAGATCTTCGACGCTGGTGAAACCCACCGCGCCGGGATTGCCATTGAAACGGCCGGATTCCACAAATTCCTCGTAGAGGATCGGCAGCTTGTCGATGTAATCGTCGGCCGCCATCTGTCCCAACAGGTCGGCAGTCCCCAAGGCATAACCGCAGACCCGTTCCACCTGGGACTGGAAGGGGATCGCTGCGACATTCGCGCCCATTCCGGTGCAGCGGATCATGTTCTTGACCGCGAGAACCTCCTCCGGGCCGAACCCGTGGGCCGCGAGCAATCGTTCGGCGAAATCGCAACTGCGGATGACGTGGGTCAGGGTGTACTTGGCTCCGGTCCCGGACGTGTCATCCCGCCGTTTGAGATAGCCCGTGTCATGGAGCAGAATTGCCAACAGGCACAACTCGAATGTCTTGCGAGTCAAACGTGGTTCCGACGACGTCTCATGCCACCCCCGAAGAAGGGTCGAAAGACAGAGTGTTCCCTGCAGGGTGTGCTCCAGATCGTGGTACCGCGCATCGATCGGAAGGAAGTCATCGTCACGTCCGGTGAAACAATCGAGCGCCCAACTGAAAGCATGCGGTACAAACGGACGTTCCCCCTCCGGAAACATCGCCAGATAATCGGCCCGGACCTGGGCGGCCACCGAGAGGGGGTCATGGGTGTCCGCCCTCAGGTGCATCGGTGGAAAGGCCAGCACGGTCTCACGCGCTTTCATACTCGTGGGGGCGCGACGCAATTTTTGGGCCGCGCATTTGTGCGATAAATTAGGTCCCGGTTCACAAACCTTCAATTCGATTCATAAGTTCCTGTGCCACAGGTTTGTCCGGTCGGATCAGCGCCAACCTCCTCAATCGCTCCCGCGCCGCCGCGGGTCGCGTTCGCAACTCCGCCATGGCTTCACTGAGCAGGTGGCTGTACGCCGATGGGAAATCACTGCTTGCTGCCGCGCTGGCCCACAACCACTGGTCCGACTCCTCCCGTCGACCCCGAACCGCCGCCGCCAACCCCCGGAGATAGTCATTTCGCGCCTGCCGGAATCCGCCCCATCGCACTGGATCGACTTCGAGCCAATCCCGCGGCGGTTGGGCTCCCACCCGGGGAAGCAAGTTCAGCAGTTCATCGAGATATTCCTGACGGGCCCGGTCAGCCCGTCGCGCCGCTGTCCATCCCGCCACCGGATGCTCATCGGTGTTCATGGGACTAATGTCGGTGGCTGTTGCCGGCAGGAGGTCCGACGCCATCCCCAGCCAGCAGCCCCAAAACTGCCAATCATCGGACAGGCCGCAAATCCGGAGTCGTTCGCGCAATCCGGGGGGTGTGTCTTGCACCGGATGCAATCGGCGGGCAAGGGGAACGCCATCCTTCCATCCGACCAACCCCACCACCGGCGTATCGACCGTCGTCCAGCGAAGCAACCATGCCTCCGATCCCGGAAATTCGGCCGACCACGCCCGGATGATGGCGGCGCGAGCGGTGGCATCGAGTTGAAACCAAGGGAGCCATTGGCACGCGAGTCCCCCGGGGTTCAGGCCCGAGCGAATCGCGGCGAAGTGTTCCCGGGTGTAAAGCCATCCGGCCCCATCCCGATCCGGGTGGAACAGGTCGGCGATGATCACATCATAGCGGTTGGTCAGGGAACGCACGAAGCACCGGGCATCCCCCGTCACCACTTCCAAGCCCGGGCGAAGTCGGTTATAAGGGCTGAATTGGGGCAGGGCCGCGACGACTTCGGGGACCAGTTCCACGCCCTCCGCGACCAGGTCGGGGTGATCTCCGGCGGCGGCGAAGGACAAACCAGTGCCGAGCCCAAGGAACAACGCGCGCCGTGGCTGCGGGTGCATCAGCAGGGGCAGGTGCGCGTGGCGTGCGGCCGCATTGGTGGCGGCAGTCCCCCCCATCGCAAACCGGTTGTCCACGGTCAGGCTGCGGTTGCCATCCGGATACTCCCAGACGGTGACGGTGTCGGCCGCTCCTTCGCGGTTCCAGACCACCCGCGCCCCGGGTGGACCGTGGACCAACGACAGCTCCCGCGGAATGACGAGTACCGCGACGAGGGCGACACCCAATCCCATCCATACCGTTGCCTGTCCGGAACGGCCGATCCGGCGGTCGTGCCAGCATCCCAATGCGAGGTAACCGGCAATCAACGTCAGCCACGTGAAGCGACTCCCGAGCCACGGGAACAGGATCGCCCCGAACGCGGCGGGCGCGACGGCCCCGGCCAGCGTGTTGGCGGCAAGGGCGTGTCCCGCTCCGAAACCGTCCGCCACGGCACGGTCGAGCAATTCACTGAACCAGGCGCCCAACAAGAGGGTCACCGGGAACATCACGGACGCGGTCGCGAACACCTCGGCGAGAGTCGTGGCTGCGAATCCAGAGCCCCAGCTTGCCCGGGCCGTTTCCAATCCGAGGGGCAACCGGGCGAGTCCCCACCCGGCCGCCACCAACGCCCCCGCGAGCGCCCAAGGAAGCCATTGCCACGGGGCGGTTCGACAGCGACTCCAAAGCGCGGCGCCCGTGGCGGTCCCGGCCAACCACAAGCCGAGGATCACCGCGTAACTGTAGACCGTTCCGCCAAGGACCATGCTCAGCAGTCGGACCTCCACCACTTCAAATCCCATCCCGAGCAGTCCGGAGAAGGCGAGGAGCCACAGGGCTGGGGTGCGGCGGGTTCGCCGGGGAGTGGTGAGGGAAACGGGGGGTGAACCCGGAATTCTCACGGTGCAGAGGAAGGCCATTCCCGCGAGTCCATGCAGTGCGGCGGCGAGCACAGTGGTCGTAGGAAATCCCCAAGCCGGCTGCCACCAACACAACGCGAGGATCACCCCGACCAAGGCGCCCGCAGTGTTCACCGCGTAATAACGGGCCAAGGGTCGCACGGATCCCTGCATCTGCAACAGGTGACCGGTGATGGGGAACATGGCCCCGATTCCGAGGGTGGCCGGAAGCAGGGCCAGGGTGGGGGCGAGGAACGCGGGCAACCATTGCCCGGTCGCGCCCGGATGAGGTCCCCTCCAACCCGGGATGCAGTCGTTGAACCAGCTGATCAGGGGCACTGTGAACAACGCCCAACCTGCGATCCCCAGTTCAATCCCAGCTGCCAATCGGCCGGGTCGGCGAGCCCTGCGCACGGCACCCTCACCCCACCAACCGCCGAGTCCCAAGCCGAGAAAGAAAACGGTCACCACCCCGAGCAGGGCAGGAAGCTCGTGGCCCAGGCTGATCGCGAGGCGACGCGTCCAGGTGACTTGGAGTCCCAAGGCCCCCGCCCCCGACAACAGCGCCGCCAACAGGATGACCGGCGTGATTCGCAATCCGGAGAGCCTGCCCATCGACCGGACGCGGAGGAAGTGCGGAAGCGGCACCCGATTTCCTCACGACGCACCCCGGATTTCATCGTAACATCGGCACATGGGTGAGACGCCGGTACAAAGCCATTGGCGCAGCGTGCAGGACCATTCGCGGTCCTTCTGGGATTTCACGTACGTCTACCCGGTCATTTCGCGTCGGTCCCGCGGGTTGTCCATCGGTATGAACCTCAACCCGGACAAGGTCTGCAATTTCGACTGCGTCTACTGTGAGGTCGACCGTGCCATTCCCCCGAAAACGCTCACCTTGGACCTGCTCAAGCTGCGGGCGGAACTGGTGGAAATGATCCGTTTCGCCCAGTCGGGCCGGTTGGCGGAGGATCCCAAGTTTGCGGAGGCGGGAGCCTTGACGCAGGTGATCCGTGATCTCGCTTTCAGTGGCGATGGTGAGCCGACGATGGTGCCGAACTTTGACGAATGCGTGCAGGTGGCAGTCGAGATCAAGCGCCTCTTCAAATTGCCGGAAACCAAGATCGTGCTGATCACCGATGCGGCCGGTTTGGACAAGGCCTCGGTGCGGCGCGGACTGGAACTGATGGATGCCCATCAGGGGGAGGTCTGGGGCAAACTCGACGCCGGGACGGAGGACTACTATCGCACCGTCAATCGATCGACCGTCCGTTTCGAGCGGATCCTCGCCAATCTCGCCGCCACGGCGAAGGCGCGTCCGATCGTCATCCAAAGTCTTTTCTTCCGGATTCATGGCCAGCCGATGCCGGCCGCTGAACTCTCGGCTTACTGCGGGAGATTGCGGGACATCGTTGGCGCCGGCGGGCGGATCATGGAGGTGCACGCCTACACCATTGCCCGGCCCACGCCCGAACCTTGGGCGACGAAGCTCTCGCCGGAGGAATTGGAGGCGACGGCGGCGGGGATTCGCGCGCAAACCGGCCTGCCGGTGCAGGTGTTCGCATGAACAGCGGGTTCGGCCACCCGCCCGGGTTGGTGGCGTGGTGGCGGCGTCTGGCGTCCCGGGCGCTCGCGGCGGGTGCGCGCACGCCGTTCTACCTGTTCTCGGCGGAACCCTTCACTGGGCGCATCGCGGAATTGGAATCCCTCGATCTTGGGAGACCGGCCACCCTCTGGCTTTCGTGCAAGACGCAGCCTCTGGCGCCCCTGCTTCGGTGGTGGGCGGCGCAAGGACGGCCGATCGAGGTGGTGAGTGAGTTTGAGTTTCGCGGAGCAATCGCCGAGGGCTTTCCCCCGGAGAGGATCTTGGTGAACGGACCGGCCAAACACCGATGGTTGCCGGGTGTCTCCGTGCGCGGGATCCGGGTGAATTTTGATTCGCCGGCCGAGCTGGCCGCCCTGCTACCGCTGGCCCGGCGTCACCACTGGCGGACCGGCCTTCGTCTTCGGACTGCAGGAGAGACCGATCCAGAGTTTCCGGATTCCCCCACCCAGTTTGGATTTGAACGGGATGAGGTGTCCGCCGCGCTTCGACGCCTCGGCAAGGCCGGACTCAAGCCGGAGACCTTGCATTTTCACCTGCGCACCAACGTGCCGGACCCGGGATTCTTCGATCGTGCCCTGAGTGAGGTGGCGGAGCTCTGCGGACAAATTGGTTGGCGACCGCAAAACCTGGACACGGGGGGCGGGCTCCCTCCGCGGTACACGCTGGACCGGCAGGGCGACCGCATGGACGGGGGTTACCCGGGCGGGCTCGACACCTATGCTGCAACATTACGTCAGGCCGCCGCCTGGTTTCCCGGATTGAGAGAGTGGTGGCTGGAACACGGTCGGTTCGTCAGCGCGGGCTCCGGTGTGTTGGTGGTGACGGTGCTGGACGCGCGAAGTCGATCGGGAATCCGGCAACTCCTGTGCGACGGCGGAAGGACGCTCAACGCCCTCATTTCGATCTGGGAACAGCATGCCTTGGTTCCACTTCCAACCCGGCGTGGCAAAGGCGTGACGACGGTTGTCCACGGGCCGACCTGCATGGCTTTTGATCAACTTTCCCGGCGGCCGCTCCCCAGTTCGGTGCGACCTGGCGATCAGCTTCTTTGGATGGATGCCGGGGCTTATCACCTATCTTGGGAGACGCGGTTTTCCCACGGGCTCGCCGAGGTGTGGTGGCACGATGGACGAGGCCTTGAACGCACCCGGACGGCGGAAGGGTTCGCCGATTATTGGACTCGTAGCGGTGGCACTCCCCGGCCCGCGGTCCTCCCGTGACCCGGGGTTGGTGGAGCCGGATCGGGCTGCCTGATCCGAAAGTGGCAAGTGCGCACGCGGCTACTGCTGCCGATTCAAGCGACGAGCCAAACCCAAGAGCACCGCCGCGCCCGCCAGCAGGGAAAAAGTGGAACCCGAATCCGGAATCGGGTTCCCCGGAGGAGTGATCGGCTTGTCAAAAACACTGTGGTTGTCCGATTCAAATCCACTGGCAGTCACGTTCCCAAACACCACCCGGTCAATCTGGGAGCCCGCCGTGGTCGTGAAATCCAAGTAGGCGTAGTATTCGCCCTTGTTCTCCCCGGTGACCGGGTTTCCCAGATAGGCCGACGACAGGAACGGAATGATGTCGCCGATGACATAGGAGCCCAAGAGCGCATTCGAAGGGTCATAGAAGTCCAGCTTGTTGGAGGCGTCGCCGGCACTCCACCACAGTCCGAAATAGGTCTTCGGGGCGGCAAACTGAAGTGTTTGGGAGACCGTGGTGCCCAATCCCACAACGTCGTACTGACCCGTCCCCCCGGCCCCGCCATATTGGTTGTGCGGGATGACCTGGCCTCCGCTGTACGTGCCGCCAATCGTCGGGGAAACGTAGGTCCCGATCACACCGAGGGGGACGGCATCAAATGTTTCCGTGGATGCCCCGGCAACCGTCGTCGCTTGAACCCCGGGGTTTTCAATCGTGAAAACGAGCCCGGCGCGAGCGGGTGCCAGACCCAACAGGCCTCCCGTTGCTGACAAGATCAGCAATCCTCTAAAAGGGTTCTTCATGAGATGGAGCGTGATGCTTTTGTGGTGCATGGATTGGTTATTGGCACAGAAAGCAACTGTCGTTCCATCCGACGCATGTATGATGTAACTAATTGATGTGTAAACTGATATGAATTCAGTGGCAATGCGATCCGAAACACAGAGTGTTAACGAACCCGACAATTCTTCGGGGTTGATGAGACTTGTCCGGCGTGGAGCCTATATTTAACGTGTTCCAGCCAAAATGGTTGGGAAGCATGGGTGCGGGGACGAATCTTTTGACACCGGGAAATGCGGTCGGCAGCGCAGGAATCCGAGGCGACCACGCCAAGCCTTCCCGCCCGGGACGGAGACTTGCAAGCTGAGGGGGCGGGGAAGGTTGGGGGAGAGGACCCAAATCGGAGATTGGGTGGTAAGGGGTTTGTACAATCAGGCGTCACTTTCGCTTGCAGTCTGGCACGGGTCTGGCTTTTTAACCGGCCGGCGGTCCCCGCGTAACCCGTTGGGGCAGCCAAGTCAAAGTGATCGCCACACTCAATAGCTCGATGCACGGATTGCGCCGCCCCCATCCTCCGCACCAACGACTGCAGGCCCGGAAGACGGTTCTGCCGGTCAACTTCATCTGTCTCGCCCCCCAAGCGGCGACAGTGCATCTCACCGGGGACTTCAACAGTTGGAACCGGACCTCCCACCCGATGAATCGTAGCTTCGACGGTTCCTGGCATCTTTCGGTGCCCCTCGGACATGGGGGACACCACTATCAGTTCCTGGTCGATGGCCTCCCCGTGAACGATCCACGGGCGCAGGGTCTTGCCCGTAATGCGCAGGGTGAAAAAGTCTCGATGATCCTGGTCAGTTGACCGGTCTCCCGGGCGGGAAAGGACCGGGATTTCCGGTTCGGTCGGACCCTCGACGGGCGCGCTGTTCAGCGAAGAAGGTGCGCAACAGGAGGCGTGATTCATCCCCCAGGACACCGGGCGTGATTTCGCACCGGTGGTTCAAGGTGGGGAATTGCAGCACGTTCATGGCTCCCCCTGCGGCTCCGGCTTTCACGTCGGGTGCTCCGAACACCACCCGCTCGCACCGGACGTGAACCATCGCCCCGGCACACATGGGGCAGGGTTCCTTGGTCACAAACAACGTGCAGTCCGTCAGGCGCCAATCCCCGACCTGCTGTTGGGCCTGGGTCAACGCCAACATCTCGGCGTGTGCCGTCGCATCTTTCAACCGTTCCACCTGGTTATGTGCCCGTGCGATGATCCGGCCACCCCGCACCACCACGCACCCGACTGGCACCTCGCCGTCCTGATAGGCCCGGACCGCCTGACGCAGGGCTTCCCCCATGAAGAACGAGTCGGAGCGTAGATCGATCACGGGACCTTCATCCGGGGGCACCGGGGATTCGGACTCGGAGTCGGGTGTTTTCATCGGGGTGCGGGCCGGGATTCCTCGAGCGACCAGTCGAAGTCACCGTCGGCCCGACAATGGCAATGAGCCGCGAAGAACCCGCCCCGGTGCTGCCAGAAAAGAGGCCAGATCTGGGTGCGGTCGGTTTCGGGCAACGGGAGGTCGTCCAATGCGGCGCGAGGCCAGAACCGGAATCTTCCCTCCCGATGGGGGGGAGGAACGGTGGTGAACCGGGGGACGACCTCAAAAAGAAACATCAACCAATGGGACTGCCCCAGATAACCGTGCTCGCTCACCAAACCGGTGAGTTTCAGGTCCGGCGCCGTCAACCGCACCCCGAGTTCCTCGGTGGCCTCCCGGCAGGCGCATGTGTACGGGGATTCGCCGATCTCCTGAAGCAGCTTACCGCCACAGGGGCTCCATAAACCGCGGTTGGGTTGCCGGGTGCGCTCCAGCAGCAGGATCTCGTCCTGCCCGCTGAAACAATAGAGCAGGGTGGAGACTTGATACGGCAGCGACATGGGTGCGAAACGAATCACGCCGGTGCAGTCGGGGTCAAGAGACTCGCGACGCAGGGGCATGGATCCGGGTCAGGGCGTGAAATTGGGAATTGACCTTGCAGCCGGTTTCTTGCTAATTATGCGGAGTCCGAGATGCAGAACCGCACCTCCATCATTGTAACCGCCCGCCATCAGTCGATGGCTGGCAACCTCTGTTTCTGGGTCAAACCCGGAACAGTGGGCATCGTGGGGGTGACGGTCTAGCAAACGGCGTCATCCAGTTTTTAGAAAACCCACGATTGCCCTGCAATCGTGGGTTTTCTTTTTTCCGGGCCGGGCTGCCGGAACTCATCAGCCCCGACAGAACACCAAGAATCATCATCCCATGAAGATACCTCCCTCGAATCCCGAGAATGAACGGGTGAATCCCGGTCCGTTCGGCCGGGCACCCGAGCCCGCCAACCTGAATCGCTGGACGGCTGAGACTGAATTGGAAGCCCTGAAGAACCGGTTGTTGCGATCGGAATTGCAATCGGCCGAACCCGGGCTGTTGGTGGCATTGCGCCGGGCGGCGAACGAGGCCGCATCGTTGGCGTGGTTGGAACCGCATCCGTTGCTGGTCTTCCCGACCCTGTTCGGTGAACTGGCCTTGCGGGCCGTCCGACGTCATCAAAAGCAAGGCAACGTGCGGACCCGTTCCGCAGCCTTCCTTCAGGAGGCCGCGTGAACGCTGATGTTCCACGGATCAGCATCCGGTCGGGCGGGCGTGGCCGGGCGGGGATCGGTGCGGATCGCGTCGTGCACGCGGCCCGCACCGATCCCTGCCCCGGTGGGTGCGGAGGTCACCACAGCCGGATGCCCGACTCCTGTCTGATTGGATCGCGAAATGCCCGGGGCACAGGTGGCCCGCCGGAGCCGCGCAATGAATCGGGGGCGGAGTAGTCCAGAACCTGCCGTGTCTCGAATGCCATCGCTGCGGGCTGTTCCGGCCTGGTCGTCGGCGCGAACGGGTTGATCAGGTCGGCCAGCGCGCGCCAAGACCGCTTTTTTTCGAGGTAGCGGCCCGCGGAACCCATCCTTTCCACCGAAATGGGAGGGTCTGTGGCCCGAAGCCCGGACTGGACGGAGTCTTGATTTTCCTTGGAGAGGTTGCCGGCCCGGAAATCCTGCCGGGCAAGATCCACCAGTGCTTCGGTGGCCGGTCGGGCGAGAAGGGATTGGTCCGGCCCCGGCGCAATTTCCAAGGTGCCGGCCGGCGGAGTTTTAGTTGGGGATGCACCGGATGCGCCGATTTCGGCCGCATGAGTGCCCAGTCCCACCACCAGGACCGCGAGCGACAACTGCGACAACTTTCTCATGGGTACCGTCCTTTCAACCAAACCAAGGGTTGTTTTCCTTTTCCTGCGCCACCGTCGTCAATGGGCCGTGACCAGGACAGATCAAGGTCTCCGGTGGCAGTGAGAATACTTGGTCCCGGATCTTCGACCGCGCAAGGTCCAGATGTTCGCGCGCGCCGCCGATCGAACCCGCAAAAACGGCATCGCCCACCATCGCCACAAAAGGCGCGTCGTCCGGCCAATTGCCCACGATATAGGTCACGCCGTCCTCGGCATGGCCGGGGGTTTCACGGTTGGTGACGCGCAGGCTGCCGAGCATGATGAAATCGTTGGATCGAATACGCTGATCAACAGGTGCGTTGCGGCTGCCCGAGTGCACCCGGGCTTTGGGGAAACGCGCGCGTACGGGTGCCAGGGCTGCGACATGGTCACCGTGGGAATGGGTGATGAAAATGTGTTTCAGTTGGAGTTGCTCCGGTTCGAGCAGGGACAGGATCGCCGACGCATCGAATCCCGTGTCGAACAACGCCGCCTC
>JANYCC010000263.1 GCA_025360495.1 Verrucomicrobiota bacterium
GCCTGCACCATCTGATCGGCGGACCCCTCCCGGCCTGGATGATCACCATCTCGGTCGTGGCCTCGGTCATGATGCTCATCCCGGTGATCACGGTGGCGATCAACCACCATTTCACGATGCGCGGTCATTTCGCCAAGCTGAAGCACAGCCCCACGCTGCGTTTCGTCGTGTTCGGCGCCATGTGTTACACCCTGACCAGCCTCCAGGGTGTCCTCAGCTCGCTCCGCAGCTACAGCGAGATCGTCCACTTCACGCACCATACCATCGCCCATTCCCACCTCGGCCTCTATGGGTTCTTCACCATGGTGATGTTCGGTTCGATGTATTATATCGTGCCCCGCATCACCGGACGCGAATGGCCCTCCGCCGGGCTGATCTCCGTCCATTTCTGGGGCTGTTTCCTGGGCATCATCCTGTATGTCGGACCGCTCAGCCTTGGCGGGATCCTCCAGGGACTGGCCATGAACGACGCCGCGAAGCCGTTTATCGATGTCGTCGCCGGCACCCTGGTCTGGCTCAAGTTGCGCACCGCCTCCGGTTTGTTGCTGGCCCTCGGTCACGTCGCCTTTGTCGCCAATTTCACCTGGCTCCTGGCCCGGGTCTTCGGACCCTACCGCAAGCCCGCCCTGGATCTGCTGACCGGCGTGGAAACCCCCGTGCCGGTCGGGAAGTGACGCCATGAACTACGGACCACTCCTCTTCCTCGGCATCCTGTTCACGCTGGCCTCCAGCTGGTTCGGCCTCGTCCTGATGCCGACCCGCCAGTTGGGCGCGCTCACCGCCAACACCAGCACCAACGCCGCCGGACTCGTCGTCGTGTATCCCCAGGCCCGCAATGGCCAGGCCGAGCAGGGCGCCGAGCTCTACCGATCCCTCGGCTGCATCTATTGCCACAGCCAGCAGGTCCGCACCGAGGGGTTCGGCTCCGATATCGCCCGCGGCTGGGGCCGGCGACGCAGTGTCAGCCGCGATTATATCTACGAAAAGCCGGTGATGCTCGGCACCTCGCGCACCGGCCCCGATCTCAGCAACATCGGTGAACGCCAGGCGTCCGCCGAATGGCACCTGTCCCATTTATATAATCCGCAGATCACCTCCAAGGGCAGCATCATGCCGCCCTATCCCTTCCTGTTCGAGACGCGCCCGATCGGACCGGGTGGGGCGTCGACCAATGCGCTCAAGCTGACCGGCGAGTTCGCGGTCGGCCCCGGCACCGAGGTCGTCCCCACCGCGGGCGTCCGCGAACTGGTCGAGTATCTGCGCAGTCTGAAAACTTCATTCGATCTCCCGGAAGCCCCTCTCAAGAAAATGGAATCCGGAGACGACGCCAACGCGAAGGCCGCGAAATGAGCGCCAATCACAATGGCAGCAACCTGCCGGGTCAGCATGGGCTCGACCGGGGCGAGACCACCGATGTCGTGGAATTGCACGCGATGATCCTTCGCGAGCGTCCGGAACCGGTGGAAGGCAGCGAACCGCTCAGTCTATGGCTGGTGGTTTTCATCGCCGCACTGCTTTTCTGGGCGGGAAGTTACCTCACCCATTACAGCGGCGGATTCCGGTCCGACGAATTCAACGAGGTTCAGATCAACCCCACGCCCCCGCCCGTCGTGGGCGGTGGCAACGAGGATCCGGCCACGAAGGCCGCCAAGGAGGGTGCGATCGTCTTCAATGCCAATTGCGTCCTGTGCCACCAGGTCGATGGCAACGGTCTGCCCAACCAGTTTCCCCCGCTCGCGGGTTCGGATTGGGTGCAGGCGGAGGGCCCGAACCGGATCGCCCGCATCGTGCTCAACGGCGCCCAGGGTCCCATCAAGGTGAAGGGGTTGGATTTCAACGGGGCGATGACGCCGTTTTTGGAGAATCTCGACGACAAACAGGTTGCCGCGGTGCTCACCTATATCCGTACCTCTTGGGGGAACAAGGCATCGATGGTGAAGCCCGAGGAAGTCGCTGCCATCCGCAAACAGGTGGCCACCACCACGCCGCCTTGGAACCCGGCGGATTTGGAGAAGATTCCCGTTTCGAGCGGGGCTGCGGCTGGTGCGACCACCGCTGCGCTCACGCCCGACCAACTCAAGGACGCGCTCAAGAAGCTGCCGGCCGACCAGTTGAAGGCGATGTTGCAGGAACTCGGCAAGTAGTGAATCCCGCCGGTTGACCCGTGGGCTGCCGGATGTTGAGAATCCGGGATGGCCGAAACGGACTTGAAGATCGAGGTGCTCAAAGCGGGCGATGGGGCTGCCGCCCAGTTGGGCCGCACTGTCACCGTTCATTATACCGGGTGGTTCACCGACGGACGGAAATTCGACAGCTCCGTGGATCGCAATGAGCCGTTCGATTTCCTTCTGGGCAGGAAGCAGGTCATCGCCGGATGGGACATCGGGGTCGCCACGATGAAAGTGGGCGACAAGGTGAAATTGACCATCCCACCGGACCTTGCCTACGGACGTGCCGGGTATCCGGGAGTCATACCGCCCGATTCGACCCTGGTGTTCGAGGTGGAACTGCTCCGGGTCGGCTGAGGTCGGTTGATGGATTTCACCCGCCGGCGAACACCGGTCGGAAACCCGCCTCGGTGAGGATGCGTGCGACCTCCGTGCGTTGGTCGCCTTGGATCTCGATCTGGCCGTCCTTCACGGTGCCGCCACTTCCACACGCCCGCTGGATCGCCTTGGCCAATTGCTCCTTTTCGGGCAACCCGATCCCCACGAAGCCCGTGACCACCGTCACCGTCTTGCCGCCGCGTCCGGCTTTCTGACGGATGATGTCCACGCGTCCGCGACTCTTCTTGGGGGGCTTGGTCAAGGTGGCGGGATCTGTCACGGGAGGCTCAGGCGCGGAAGGAAGTCCTGCGCTGGAGAGCGCGGCGAAGGGATTGTGACCCAGACCTTGTCCGCCGTCGGTGGGGATGCGTTTATGGGCGCTCATGCGTGTTGCCTGGGCCAATCCTGATCATTCATCCCGTGGGGTTGCGAGTCGAACCCTTGGCACCTTACGGTGGACTCACCCGAACACCCCGACGCGCAGGTCCCTCAGCGCATATAATTCCCCGTCCACACCCTTCAGGCGGCGCGCCCCGTCCTTCCTCTTCTCCCCGAACCGTGCCCGTTCCGCCTGGAAGATCTCCTCCACGAACTCCCGGCCCCCGAACACGAA
>JANYCC010000030.1 GCA_025360495.1 Verrucomicrobiota bacterium
ACTTCGAATCGGTAGGGCGAGGTTCCACCCGAGCCGTCTGGGAGACCGTGGCAGGGACAGTGTCAAAATGCGCCCCTTGTGCAACACCCGTCCGCACCCAGATGCGGGCTGACATAAGGGATGCCCAGGTCCATCCCACGCAGGATCAATAAGACACCCACCACGCCCACCGACACCGGGATGAGACGCTGAAGACGCAGACGCCAGCCAAACGGGATCGCGCGACCGGAAAGGGAGATGCCCAGCATCAGCGGCACGGTGCCCAAACCGAACAATGCCATATACGCCGCGCCCGAACCGATCCCGCCTGTCGCCGCGGCACCGGCGCCGGCCACATAGACCAGACCGCACGGCAGCAGGCCATTCAGCAAACCCAACCAGAGCAAGGTGGATTGCGTTCGCCGCTGGAGGAGACGGCTGAACCGCCCCTTCACCCACGCCACCAACCCCGGCATCGGCCCCTCCGTCCATCGGGAACGGGTTGCAGCCAACCCGGCGAGAATCAGGCACCCGGCCGCGATGGACAACCATCGCTGGACGCCCGCCATCGCCAACGAACGTCCCACCACGCCGAACACCAGCCCCAACGCGGTATAAGTGGTGATGCGACCCACCTGATATAAGCCGCGACCCCAAAGGAAGCCGCCCCACCCGCGTCCGTTGTGGGGCAATGCGAGTGCCAGCGGCCCGCACATGCCCGCGCAATGAAGGCTTCCCGCCAATCCCAGCATGAACGCCGTCCAGAGCAGGGTCATGGTGCACCGGGGTCAGGATCCGCCCGGAAGCACCAGGCTTTGGTCACGATAGTATTCCGCCGGTCCTGTTTTCCACGTGACCCGCGCCTTCCACAGGCCCCGACTGAATCCGCCCAAGGGAATCGTCTGGGTTCCATCCACGCCCGGACGAAGCGGGAACTCGTGGTCCATGCGGGCATCGGAGGGGCGGTAAAGGACCACCGTCCCACCGCCAAAATCCTTCGTGTACACGGGCGGCATCGTCACCTGCAGGGCGTCCCCTGAGCGGGCCAGTTCCAAGCGCAGTTCCGATCCGACCCGGGCCGTTCGCGCGACCCGCTCGATCTGCTGCTGAAAGCGGATCTCCTGATCATAATAATCGGCCCCCACCAGGTCCATCCGCTGGCGCATGGCGAACGTGACATAGCTGGCGATGAAGATTCCGAACAGGACCAGGAAGCCGATCAGCGCGACCGGCCAGGTGTCCCATCCGGTCCGGGCCGGGTCGGAGGAAGGCGTGCTGCCGGGGGTGGTGGTGGAAATCATAGTTTGGCGACGTTGTTTCACAGTGTGGGCGGACGGGGACCAACAAACACGGTCTTCACGGTCTCAATTCTGCGGTCACCGGAATAGACGCCCACCCGCAGCGCGGTGTGTCCCCCGGTGAGACGGTTGGGGTCCAGTTCCACCAGCACCGAGCCCTGGCCCAACTGCTCCTTGGGGATGGTCAGGCCCCGACCCATGATCTGGATCCGGCCCGGAATGTTCTCGAGCCTCAGTTCGATCGGCAGGTCATGGGTGGTCTTGTTCACGATCTGGAGCGTATAAAGATTGCTGATGCGTCCGTCGGCCCCGGTCTGGAACAGCGCACCGGGCGCACGTAGCAGCATCGTTTCAACATCCGACCGTGTGAACACCAGGAACGCCAGCAAGCCGACAAGCGCGGCGAGAAGCACCGCATAACCCTTCATGCGCGGCGTGATGCGGATCGGTTCGCCCGACTCGATCCCATTGAGCGAGGCGTACCGGACCAATCCCCGGGGACGCCCGACCTTGTCCATGACGGCATCGCACGCATCGATGCAGGCCGTGCAGTTCACACACTCCATCTGGACGCCGTCACGGATGTCGATGCCGGTCGGACAGACGGAGACGCACTGGCGGCAACCGATGCAATCGCCAAGGCCCTCCTGTCGACGATCCTCCATCCTCTGGTCGCGGCGCCACGGACCGCGCTTCTCGCCCCGTTTGTTGTCGTAGGCGACGACGATGGTGTTCTCGTCCAGAAGTGCCGATTGGAAGCGCCCATAGGGACAGATGAACGTGCAGGCCTGCTCGCGGAAGCGTGCGAAGATCGCATAGAACAACAGCGAGAACAGCACCATGAACGTGAGCCCGGTCACATGGCTCCGGGGATCGTCCCGGATGATGTGCAACAGGGCGTCCGACCCGATGATATAGGCGAGCAACGTATTGCCGACGACGAAGGAGAGGGCGAGGAACGCGGCGTGTTTCAGGCCCTTCTTGCCGATTTTACCGGGTGTCCACGCCCCTTCGCTCAGGGCTTTCTGCGCCGGTCCGTCCCCTTCGATCAGATACTCGATCTTCCGGAACACCATCTCCATCATGATTGTCTGGGGACAGGCCCAACCACACCACAGCCTTCCGAAGGCCGTTGTGAAGATGATGATCGAGGTGAGGAACACGAGCATCGCCACCGCGAAGATCACGATGTCCTGGGGCCAGAAGATCTGACCCAGGACCGAGAATCTCCGCTCCAGGATGTTCAGCATCAGGAGCGGGTTTCCGTGGATGCGGATGAAGGGCCCACCGAACATCACCGCCAACAACAGCCAACTGAATCCCAGTCGATAACGGTGCAACCGGCCCGAGGGTTTCTTGGGATGGATCCACCGCCGGCTCCCGTCCTTCCGGGCCGTCGCGAGATGGTCCCGATAATCCGTCCAATCGACGTCGCGGGAGACCCCACGGGAATCGTGAGGCGTCGGATCTGCAGGGACGGCGGGGTTGCTCATGAATCGCGGCAGGTGGGATCCCGGCTCATTCGAACTCGTTCGGTTTCACTTCCTGGACGGTGTTCTCAGGCGGTTTCGGGTTGGGCGGTTTGGTGCCGCGCAAGGTATAGATATAGCTGGCCACCGCCATGACATCGTCCGGCTTGAAGCCCTGTTTCTTCCAAGCCAGCATCCCCTTGTCCTCGGCCCCGTTCCAGATGGTCTTGAGGTTGTCGGCGAATTTGTCCCCGTGGATCCAGAAGTCGTCGGTGAGATTGGGGCCCACCAATCCCCCGCCGTCGGCCCGGTGACACGGTGCGCAGTAGGTCGTGAAGGTCTGCTGCCCCTTGGCCAGGATCGCCGGGTCTTTCGAAGGTTGAAGGGAGACCAGGGCGGACTCGAATTTCTGGAGGGCACCGGACTTGAGCGCGTCGCCCAACCGGGATTCCTCGGTGTATTCCGCGGCCTGCAACCGGCCCTGGTTGAAGACATGATAATATAGCATGTAGCCGAAGGCCTGCACGATGCAGAGCCAGAACAGCCACACCCACCAGCGCGGCAGGTCGTTGTCCAGTTCCTTGATCCCGTCGGCCTCGTGGTCGAGCAACAGGGGATCCTTCTTTTCCGGGGTCTCATGGTCATTCATGGGTCTTCCCCCCTTCCTCACGGTCCGACCCGTCGTCCGCCACCAGGGGCAGTGCGCCCATCTGGTTGAGGAGTTGCTTTCGCTGGCTGAAGGCCCACCACATCGCGGTGGAGAACACGGTGAAGAACAGCAGCACGGAGATGATTCCGTACAGCCCGACACCGCCTATTTCACGGAGCACGTTCTGAATCATGACAAGGGTTTCGGTTCAGGGTTGAGGGGAGACGACCGCGGCCGTCGGGGCCGCCTTGATGTCCGTCCCGAGACGCTGGAGATAGGCGATCACCGCAATGATTTCCCGGTCCGGTTTCGCATCGTTCACCAACGCGGTCTTGAGGCCCGCGCTGATCTTCTGGGCCTGGGTCTCCGCATCTTTCCGGGCGACGATCTCCAATCCGGCCGGATAGGGCACCCCGACCCGGCGGAGCGCGGAGATCCGGGACGGGAGGGAGCTGAGGTCGAGTTTCTGCGACAACAGCCACGGGTAGCGCGGCATGATCGAGCCCGGCGACATGGAACGGGGATCCTCCATATGGTTGAAATGCCAGGCGTCGGGATATTTTCCCCCAACCCGGTGCAGGTCCGGGCCGGTCCGCTTGGAACCCCAAAGGAACGGGTGGTCATAAACGAATTCCCCCGCCTTGGAATAGTCGCCGTAACGTTCCGTCTCGGACCGGAACGGCCGGATCATCTGGGAGTGGCATCCGACGCAGCCTTCCCGGATATAAAGATCCCGTCCGAGCACCTCCAAGGGGGTGTAGGGATGGACGCTGGAGATCGTCGGGACATTGGACTTGATGAGGAACATGGGGACGATCTCGACGGCGCCCCCGATGAGGATGGCGACGGTGGCGAGGCCGGTGAGGAGGAGGGGTTTGGCCTCGATCCAGCGGTGACCGTGACCGGTCTCCCCGTGGGCGTCGGCGAGCGCGGGGGCCTGGGCCTCGACCTCGGGCACGAACCTGCCGGCCTTGGCGGTGCGGTAGAGGTTATAGATCATCAACACCACCCCGGTGAGGTAGAGGGTGCCGCCGATCGCGCGAAGCCGGTACATCGGTACCAGTTGGAGCACGGTCTCCAGAAAATTCGGGTACTGGAGGAAGCCGTCGGCGGTGAACTGTTTCCACATGAGGCCCTGGGTGATCCCGGACCAGTACATGGGGACCACATAGAACATCATGCCGACGAGGCCGATCCAGAAATGGTAGTTGGCCAGCTTCACCGACCACAGCTTGGTGTCATAGAGCCGCGGCATCAGCCAGTAGAGCATCGAGAAGGTCAGGAAACCGTTCCAGCCGAGCGCGCCGGTGTGCACGTGGGCGATGGTCCAGTCGGTGTAATGGGAGAGGGAATTGACACTCTTCACCGCGAGCATGGGTCCCTCGAGGGTCGCCATGCCATAGGCGGTGACGGCGACCACCATGAATTTCAGCATCGGTTCCTGGCGGACGCGGTCCCAGGCGCCGCGGAGGGTCAGCAGCCCATTGAGCATGCCGCCCCAGGACGGCGCGATCAGCATCACCGAGAACACCATCCCGAGCGATTGCGCCCAGTCGGGAAGCGCGGTGTAGAGGAGATGGTGAGGTCCGGCCCAGATATAAAGGAAGATCAGGGCCCAGAAATGGATGATCGAAAGCCGGTACGAAAACACCGGGCGATTGGCGGCCTTGGGCAGGAAATAATACATCAGGCCGAGGTACGGCGTGGTGAGGAAGAACGCGACGGCGTTGTGCCCGTACCACCATTGGACCAGGGCGTCCTGGACGCCGGCATAGATCGGGTAGCTCTTGAACGGGCCGGCGGGAACCTCGAGCGAGTTGACGATGTGCAGCACGGCCACCGTGATGATCGTCGCGATATAGAACCACAGGGCGACATACAGGTGCCGCTCCCGGCGCCGGAGGATGGTGCCGATGACATTGACGCCGAATACGACCCAGACCAGGGCGATGGCGATGTCGATCGGCCATTCCAATTCCGCGTATTCCTTGCTGGTGGTGAGACCGAGCGGAAGGGTGATGGCGGCGGCGACGATGATGGCGTTCCAGCCCCAGAAATTGATCCAACTGAGGACGTCACTGAACATCCGGGCCTTGCACAGGCGCTGGGTCGAATAATAGATGCCCATGAACATCCCGTTCCCCACGAACGCAAAGATCACCGCGTTGGTGTGGAGGGGGCGCAACCGTCCGAAGGTGGTGTACTGGAGGTCCAGGTTGGCCCCGGGGAAGAACAGTTGCACCGCGGCAAGCAGGCCCGCGGACATCCCCACGAAAGCCCATAACATCGTGGCGATGGCAAAAGCCCGCACGATCCGATTGTCGTATTTGAACGTCTCTATCTTCATTGGTTCTCCGGTGGTGCTGCTGCAGAAATGCTGTTCGCTCCCAGGCTGGGATGGACGATCCCTCCGCCCGCCTGTCCCTCGCCGCGGGAGGCCGCAGGGTCGAGTGTGCCGTCATCGTTCAGCACCCGCAGCGAGGGGGTGCAGGTGTCCTCATACTGGCCGGATCGCACCGCCCAGATGAACGCCCCGACGAAGGCGGCCGCGATCGCCAGGCTCACCGGGATGAGCAGCAGGATGATGCTCATGATGGCCGACCCCCCATGGCCGTCCCGGGTCCTGACCCGGGGGTGATCGCCGGGCGGCCAAGCCCGCACCGCCGCGCCCGGGCCTCGGTGAGCAGGCAGGCAAGCCCCACCACGGTCACCGAACTCAGCGGCATCAGGACCGCACACACCACGGGCGACAGGTTCCCGCTCGCCGCGATTCCGAGTCCCACCACATTATATAAGGAGGACACCAGGAATCCCTGTCGGACCCCACGCACCGAGCCCCGCGCAAATTCCAACACATCGGCCACGCGCGACAATTGTTCCGCGGCCAGGATCACGTCGCTCGCCGGCGAGAAGGTCCCGATCTCCTCCACCACGGCGACGCCCACGTCGCTTTGTTGGAGGGCACCGGCGTCGTTGAGACCGTCGCCCACCATCATGACCCGCCGACCGGAAACCTGCAGATTCCGGACATAATCGAGCTTGTCGTGGGGATCCCGGTCGAATTCCAGCGGGGCATCCGCGCCAAAAAGGGAACGGAACCGGTCCGATTCACGCCCGTTGTCCCCGCTCAGCAGGACCAATCGGCACCGGCCGGCCAACCGTTGGAGCAACGGGCGGATCCCGGGACGGAGTTCACCCTCAAAGCGAAACGCCCCCCGCACGACGCCATCCAACCCCAGCCACACTTCGCTTCCGACAGGATCCGGGGATGTGGACAGGTCACCGGCGCGGTGGCCCACCCACGCACGGGAACCCAGGCGCACCTCCCGACCGGAGCAAGAGGCTTTGATCCCGGATCCGGCCAACTCCACAAACCCCTTCACCTCCGCATCCCCCGCCCCGGCCACGTCCGCGGCGAGACGCCGTGCGAGGGGATGGGTTGATTGCGCCGCCACGGACCGGACGGCATTCAGCTCGGCCTCCGTCAACGGATTGCCGGTGAACACCCCGCCGGCGGATGCGGGTCGGGTCAGGGTGCCGGTCTTGTCAAAGACCACGGCATCGACCCGCGCGAGGGCCTCAACGACCCCGGCATTGCGGAGGAAGATTCCATTGCGACCGAGAGCGCGTTGGGCGGCGCCCAGGGTGAAGGGTGCGGCGAGGGCGAGCGCGCAGGGGCAGGCGACGATTAGCACCGAGGTGAACGCCTTGAGGGCGACCGACGGGCGGACCGCCAACCAGAACAGCGCCGCACCCAGCGCAATCACCAGGATGATTCCCGTGAAACGCTGGCTATAACGATTGGTGAGCGTGTCAAAGGTGTCGTCCTTCACCTTGCGAAACACCTCCTGGTCCCAGAGCGAGGTGAGATAGCCCCGCGAGACCGGCTTGACGGTTTCGACCACCATCGTCCCCCCGACCTGGCGCCCGCCGGCATAGAGCAATTCCCCGGGACCCTTCACGACGGGTGTGGCCTCGCCCGTCACGAATCCATAATCAATGAGGGCGGGGCCGCTCACCACCCGGGAATCCGAGGGAACCAGTTCGCCATTCCGCAACACGACGCGATCCCCCACCCCCAATTGGTCGAGCGCGACCCGTTCGTCGCCGTCCACGGTCTGCCGCCGGATCGACAGGGGGAAGAACGAGCGGTAATCACGGTCAAAAACCAGGCGATCGTGGGTCTTTTGTTGGAAAACGCGGCCGAGCAGCAGGAAGAACAGCAGCCCCGCGAGCGAATCAAAGTAGCCGGGGCCGGTGTGACGGATGACGTCATAGGCACTCTGGAGGAACAGCGCGGTGATGCCGGCGACGATGGGGACCTCGATCGTGAGCCGGCGCTGGCGCAACGCATTCCAAGAGGCCCGCCAGTAATCGCCGGCGCTGAAGGCCACCACCGGGACTGAAAGTGCCAGGCTGAGCCACCCGGCCAACCGCAGGAATGATGGCCCGCTATCGGCGTCCAAGCCCAGATAGGACGGGAGGCTGAACAGCATCGTGTTGCCGAACGCAAAGCCGGCCAACCCGATCTGCAACCACAACCGCCCCGGAACCCGATTCGCCCGATGTTTTCCCAAATCCGCCAACCGGAGTTCCGGCGGATAACCCAGCGCATCCAACAGCGCCGCCACCTCGCCCAACCGGACCTGCGCGGGATCAAAGCTCACCGCGACCTGTTTGCGCGGGAAGTGGACGCTGACCGAACCGATCCCAGGCTTCAGCCGGAACAGATTCTCCAAGAGCCAGACACAGGCGACGCAGTGGATGGCGGGCAGTTCAAAGGTGACCCGCGTGGTCTGCGGATCCGAGTAATCCACCAAGCGTTCCCGCACCGACGGGGTGTCGAGGAACTGGTAATGATCCGAGGCCGCGGCGGATTCCACCCTCCGTCCCGCCTCCGCGCTCAGCTCGTAAAACCGGGTGAGACCGCTTTCTTCGAGCAACTCATAAACCGTCTGGCAACCGGCGCAACAGAAGCTCTTCCCGCCCAAAACGGACCGGTCCTCGGGACACGTCGTGGCGCAGTGCGCACACAGCAATGCCGTCCGCTCGCGGGGAGCTTCGATGAAGACGGGCGGATCAAGAGTGCCGATGTGCATCCGGGACCGATTGCGGTCGCGCAGACCATCGGGGCGGGGGCGTCGTCCGGCTTACACTCCGTTGCCCAACCCTGCACTTGGATTGCCCCTTGGAGCATCCTGCCGTCCGCTCCTACGGGTTGTTATTTTCCGCCAAGCCCTCGGTGTGCCCCAGGTTATGCACCGGCGCGAAGATCGCCCGCACCTCCTGCAGCAAACCCACATCGATCGGTTGGGCGACCCAACGGGCCCATTTGCGGATGTTTTCCGGGTTGGCGCTGCCAGCCACGGTGGTGGTGATGTCCGGGTTCGCGCAGGAGAACTGGAGGGCCAGTTGCGCCAGGTCGATGCCCCGCGCCGTGCAATGTGCCGCCGCACGACGGGCCGCCGCCTTCACTTCCTCGGGCTCCTTCAGCCACTTCGGCAACGGGGCGTTGGTCAGTAGCCGCGCGCTGAACGGCCCGGCATTGATCGCACCAATCCCCTTCGACTTCAGGTACGGCACGGTCTCGTCGGCGAACCGGGTGTTCTGCAAGGTGTATTGGTTATAACTCAGCGCGCAGTCCACCTCGGCACGGTCACAGAGCCAGCGGAAGATCTTCTGCGGGTATCCGGAAAACCCAATGAAACGGACCTTCCCGGCCCGTTGCACTTCCCGCAGCGCCGGCAACGTCTCGTCCACGATCTGTTGCATCGGGACGAACTCGATGTCGTGGCAGAGCACCAGGTCCAGATGATCCGTGCCGAGCCGGTGCAGGCTCACATCCACACTTTCGCGAACCCGCCGGGCGGAGAAATCAAAATGCCCCAGGTCATAGCGTCCGAGCTTGGTGCCCAGGGT
Source organism: Verrucomicrobiota bacterium (assembly GCA_025360495.1). GTDB lineage: Bacteria > Verrucomicrobiota > Verrucomicrobiia > Limisphaerales > UBA9464 > UBA6176. Next base: position 9,315 of record JANYCC010000030.1, read on the forward strand.
ATAGGAATCGCGGGGGACATCGCGGAGGGCGACCCCGAGCAGCACCTCGCTCATGCCGCGGCCATAGAACGGGGCGGTGTCGATGAAAGTAAGCCCACAATCGAGGGCGACGCGGACCGATTCGACGGCCTCATTGAGGGTGACGCTGCGGAATTCCTGACCGAGGGAGCTGGCGCCGAAACCGAGGATGGGGAGCTGGAGTCCGGTGTGACCGAGTGGGCGGGATTGCATGGGTCGGGAGGGTGGGGGCTGGGGAAGTGATCGGTGATCGGTGATCGGTGATCGGAGGTCAGCAATCAGTGATCAGTCATGATTTGAAGACAATCAGGTCTCCGGGATCGGGGATCGGATCCGGCCATCAGAGGGCACCGAAACGGCGGCTGCGGCGGGCGTATTCTTCCAAGGCCTCAAAGAACTGGGCCCGACGAAAATCCGGCCACAGCACCGGGGTCACCACGAACTCGGCATAACTGATCTGCCAGAGCAGGAAGTTGCTCACGCGCATCTCGCCACTGGTGCGGATGAGCAGGTCGGGATCCGGAAAATGCCGGGTGTAAAGATGCTCGCTGAAAAGGCGTTCATTGATCTCGGCCGGGTCCAGGTCGCCCGACTTGGTCTTGGCCGCGATGGCCCGGGTGGCCTCGACCAATTCGGTCCGTCCGCCATAGCTGAGGGCGAGCACCAGGGTGAGCCCGTTGTTCTTGGCCAGCGCAGCCTGGGTCTTGGCGAGCTGGGCCTGGACAAATTCCGGGAGCCGCCAGATCTGGCCGATGACCTCGAGCCGGACGTTGTTACGGTTCAATTCGCCGATCTCGTTCTTCAGGAATCGGGCGAGAAACTTCATCAGCGTGTCGACCTCGTCCTTGGGCCGGTTCCAATTCTCGACCGAGAAGGCATAAAGCGTGAGGTATTTCACGCCCACCTCGCCGGCGGTGCGCACCGCGGTGCGGACCGATTCCACACCGTTGCGATGCCCCTCGACCCGCGGAAGACCCCGTTGCTTGGCCCATCGCCCGTTGCCATCCATGATGATGGCGACGTGCTGCGGCAGGCTCCCGAGGGCCTGGGCACTGAGGCGGGTTTCGGTGCTCACGGACTCACAGGAACATGGTCTGCTCGCGCGCCGGGCCGACCGAAACGATGGTCAGGCGGGCACCGGTGAGCTGGGCCAGGCTCAGCAGGTAATGACGGCAGTTGACCGGCAGATCCTCCCAGCGGGTGACCGTCTCGGTGGAAACCTCCCAACCGGGGAATTCCTGGTACACCGGTTCGCAGCGGGCCAGGACCTCCCAATCATTCGGAATGTGCTGCACGGTGCGGCCGTCCACCCGGTAGGCAACACACACGCGGATCGTCTTCACGGTGTCGAGCCCATCGACATTGGTCAGGGCGAGTTCATCGATCCCATTGACCATGGCGGCGTGACGGGTGGCGACGGAATCGAACCAACCGCAACGCCGGGCGCGTCCGGTGGTGGCACCGAATTCGCGTCCCATGCCGTGGAGCAGGTCACTGACCCCGGCATTCTCGGTGGGGAGAGGTCCCTCGCCGACCCGGGTGGTGTAGGCTTTGAGGACTCCGACCACCTTGTCCATGCGATTGGGGGGCACGCCCGAACCGGTGCAGGCGCCACCGGCGGTGGTGCTGGACGAGGTGACGTAGGGATAGGTGCCGTGATCAATGTCCAGGAAAGTCCCTTGGGCGCCCTCGAACAGGATGTTGGCGCCGCGCCTCGTGGCCTCGTGGAGGTGGACGACGGTGTTGGCGACGTAGGGACGGAGCCGGTCGGCGGCGCGGGTATAGGCGGCGAGGATTTCGTCGTGATCGAGCGGTTGGGCACCCAGGGCCCGGAGCACCTCATTGTTCTCTTCCAGGCGTTCCTTCAATTTCGCCGGGAAACGGGTCGGGTTGATGAGATCGATCACCCGCAGGCCGACGCGGGCCGCCTTGTCGCCGTAAGTGGGTCCGATGCCGCGCTTGGTCGTCCCGATCTTGTTGGTGCCCTTGCGGACCTCCCGTTGGCCATCCAGCTCGCGGTGCCAGGGGAACACCACGTGGGCCGTCTCCGAGACCCGGAGATTGTCCGGCGTCACCTTCACGCCCAGTTTTTCGAGGCCATCGATCTCCCCGACCAAGGCGACCGGGTCGAGAACGACGCCGTTGCCGATCACGCAGACCTTGCCCGGGCGCAGGATGCCCGACGGGATGAGGTGCAGGACGTATTTGTCCCGCCCGATGTACACCGTATGGCCGGCGTTGTTGCCGCCCGCGGTGCGGACGACGATCTCGGACTGCTCGGTGAGCACGTCGATGATCTTGCCTTTGCCTTCATCGCCCCATTGGGCGCCGACCAGAATCACATTTGCCATCGCAGAAAAGAGGTTGGGACGACGAAAAGCCCCGCAGCGTCAACCACGGGGGCATCGGTCCGGAAATTACCGC
>JANYCC010000276.1 GCA_025360495.1 Verrucomicrobiota bacterium
GCGCTCACCGGCCACATGGTCCTCTCCACCTTGCACACCAACGATGCCGCCGGCGCCATACCGCGACTCGTCGACATGGGCGTGGAGCCGTATCTGCTCCCCGCCTGCCTCAATGCCGTTCTCGCCCAACGGTTGGTCCGGACCATTTGCAAACAATGCAAAGAGGAGGTGACCGAGGCGGACAGGATCCTGACCGATCCCAAGTCCGATGCCGTCCCTGGATTCACCGGCCGATCCTGGCAAGGCAAGGGCTGCCCGGAGTGTAAGAACTCCGGATACCGGGGTCGGATGGGCATCTATGAGTTGATGGTGATCGGTGGGCGATTCCATGACGCGATCGTCAGCCGGGCCGGCGCCCCCGAATACTTCCGTCTGGCCCGTGAACAGGGCATGCACAGCATGATGGAGGACGGTTTGCGCAAGGTCGGTCTGGGGGTCACCACAACCCGCGAAATCCTCCGTGTGACCCGCCTTTCCCAAGAGTGAGATTATGCCCAGCTACGCATACGAGGCCATCGATGGATCCGGACGCCGGTTGACCGGCACCATGTTGGCCGACAACGAGGCCAACCTGGACTCCAAGCTCAGCGCGATGGGCGCCTGGTTGACCCATTCCAAACTCCAAAAGACCGCCCCCGCCGTGGCCAAGCCGGGCGCCCTGCCTGGGGGAGGGAGGGCCGGCAAGGTCGGCCGTCGGGAGTTGATCGATTTCTGCACCGTCATGGTCTTCCAAACCCGGGTGGGCATTCCCATGGTCCAGGCCTTGGATGTGGCCGCCCATGATTGTGAAAATCCCAAGTTCCGGGCGGTCCTGCTGGCAATCGGCCGACAGATCGAAGCCGGAAGCCTTTTTCATGAGGCCGTTGAGGGGTTTCCGGGTGTGTTTGACCTGCAGTTCAGAAAAGTCCTTCGGGCGGGTGAAACCACCGGCAAACTCCCGGAGGCGTTCGAGGACTTGGGCAAGAACCTGGCCTGGATTGAGAAGATCCTCGCGGAAGTGCGGCAGGCGAGCATCTACCCCGGCATCGTGCTCACCGTGGTCATGGGGTTTGTCATCGGTCTGTTCACCTTCGTGATCCCGAAATTCGCCGCGCTGCTCAGCAACGTCCACGTCAAGCTTCCCCTGTTGACCCAGATCGTTTTCGGCCTGAGCCACGCCATCAAATCCACCTGGTGGTTATGGATCGTCGTGATTCCGCTCGCAGTGATCAGCCTGATCATCGCCAAGCGCGTTTCGAAGACCGTGGCACTCCTGGTGGACCGGGCGAAACTCGCGCTGCCCGTTCTGGGCGAGATCAACATGATGCTGGCGATCTCCCGTTTCGCCCACAATTTCGCGATGCTGTACCGCTCGGGCGTGTCCGTGGTGCAGGCCTTGGAATTATGCGAGGGAATGCTCGGGAGCCCGATCGTGGAAAAGGCGATCGCGGAAGCCTGCGAATCGGTGAAGACCGGCAGCACGATCAGTGAGGCCATCCGAAAACATCCGGTGTTTCCACCCTTGCTCCTGCGGATGATCGTCCTGGGCGAGGGCACCGGCACGCTCGACACCGCCCTCCAGAACGTCTCCGACTATTATAACGAGGTCGTCCCGCGGAAGATCAATTCCCTGCTGACGATGCTCGAGCCAGCGCTGACCGTCTCGATGATCGTGCTGGTCGGTTTGGTGGCCCTTTCGATCTACCTCCCCATTCTGGCCCTGATGGGCGCCATCCATTGATACCCATGAAGATGAATGTCGAACCTCCGCCGCGGAAGGATCGGGATGCCCATGGCCGTGAACCGATGCGGCCGGACCGGCCGGACCGGCCCGTCCGATCGGAGGATCGCGGAGCCTTCACGATGATCGAGTTCATCGGGGTGCTCGCCGTCATCGCACTCCTGGCTGCCATCATCATTCCCAGTGTGATCCGGGAGGTGGACCAGGCGACGGTCACGAACGAGACGGCGGATCTGGCGGCATTCCAACAGGCATGGTCCCAAGCCATTCTTCAGAATCGGGCCATTTCGAATTACACGGGGATCCCGAACCAGATTGCCAGCCAGTTGGCATTGCCCCTCAGCAAGATCACCACGACGTCCCGTAACCGCACCCGCTCCTATCTGATCGATCCCGCTTTGAGTCTGCCACAAAGCGGCGGGACCACAAATCTGCCATACGTGCAGAGCAATAACGACGGACTGGTGGCTGCACCGACCAGCGCGCGGGTGCTGATCGTCTCGGTCCTGAGTGGAACGAATCCGCCGATCGCTAGCGGGGTTCCGAGTTCCACCAATTTCAATGCCATCTGGAACACAGGAGCAAATGCCGTTCCTGCCACGACCGGCGGTGGTTGGCCCGCCAACGGACGGGAGATCTGCATTCAGAGGATCAATCTGGTGCCGCTTTTCAACCAACTCATCCTGATCAATCATGATTCGGCAAATGATCCGAGATTTTCAATTGACGGAGCGACCCCGAGTCCTGTGACCGTCACAAACGGTGTGTTTTTCCCCAATTCTTTCTACCTTAATGGCAGTGTCGTGAGCCTGTGCACTAACACCACCTCGCTCACCCGCTATATTCTCACCCGCAGTATCAGCTACGTTTTTGAGAACGGCGCGTGGCAAGGAGGCATCGCCGCCGGTCAAAACAATACCAATGCCGCGGGATTCACCGCCGCTGCCACCACTTTTTTCAATGCGACACCTAACCCGGCGGTAGGCGCCGCGAATGGTAAGGGATCTTCTCAAATTGGTGTCCTCGCCTGCATGTACAGCTATATGTTTGATTACACCCTTTGGGCGACCGAGACCCCGAGCTTCTCGGATCACAAGCCCAACCCTCTGAACCCCATCGCACAGGTCCCGGAATACAGAATGGTCATGGGTACAGGTGATGGCGTGAAGACGGTCTTGGACGATTCCAGCAATAGTACCAAAGGCATTCTGCAATGAAACGAGGTTCATCCCCTGGAGCCGTGGGTGATTCACGATCGACAGGGTTCTCGCTGATTGAAACGATCGCGGTGTTGGCGATCATCGCCGTCCTCGCGGCTATCATCGTGCCCAACCTGCTCAAGCAGTTGGATCGTGTCGTCGGCGACAAGGAAGCGGCAACTTTAAAATCTTTTGGGGATGCCATTGTGGCAGGCGTAGGTCGGAACCATTATATCCCAACCTACACGAATTGGTCAGCCACTGTGGCCGCGGAACTCGGGATGAGTGTCACCGATGTCACCGTTAATATGCGCAGCCAGCCTCGCTATTGCCTGATTGACACGAACTTTGCGATCGGTGCCGGCTTGCCCTATCAACAGCCTGCCACGGGCACTGTCAGCGTCGTAAGCCCCAGACTCATCATCCTAAGTAGCATCGGGCAACCTCTTCCCAACATGACCAATGGCATTCCTTCGTCGACGGACTTCGATGCGATCTGGAACTGGACGGATGGAACGAGTGCACCGCCGGTCGGATCGCTTTTTAACGGATTCACCCGCGGCGACGATCTTAAAGTTCAGCGGATCAATCTCTCTCCGTTGTTCGTGCGGCTGATACTTTCGATATACCCGAAAGCAGGCAATACCAACGGGTTCTATTCGATTGATTGGAGCGCCTCAAATAGTTTTACAAATCCGGTGCCGACGAACGATCTCGTTGCGTATTATATCCAGAATTCGCGTTTACGGCTTTACGCAACTAACATGGTTGATTCGGAACAGATTCTGATCAAGGACAGTTCGTTTGTTTTTGATGAAGGAATCTGGCGCAGCAGCATTTCGGGTGTTCCTCCATTGGCGGGAATCTTGGATTTTGCAGGTCTTATTCCATCTTTTCTCGCAGCGCCCCCCAACCCCGGAAGTAGCACCACGCAACTTCAGGTTCTCACTAGCATGTTGAATTATATGAATGCGTATAGCGCGTGGGCTGCTGCGGGTTTTCCAAAGCCTTCAGCGCTCTATAACACCGCGAACACGACACAGGCGACAATGATGAACAACGTGGTCGGTCTCTATACACCGAATCCGGCAAATTGACCCGGCCCGTGAGATGAATTCCAAAACCCGGCAGTCAGGAATCAGTTTGTCATGGATAAGAACTCCGTAGGAATCAGTGTTCTCAATGGTGAGATCCGGAGTTCGGCATCCCGCACGGGGGAGTCCGCCCAGACCTGGCAAAGCCCGGGGAATGCTGATGACCTGGTCAGTCTCGGGGCCACCTTGAAGGGGGCACTCCAGGGCATCCGGCCCGATTGCAAGCGGATCGCCATCGTCCTCGCCCACCCGAAGTTGACCGACCAGATCATCGAGGTGCCGCCGGTCAAGGGATGGAAATTGGAACAGGTGGTTTATCGAAAGGTTGAGAGTTCCAAGACATTCGCGGGGGATGCCATCTGGAGTTTTCAGTTCGCGCTCCCCACCAAGACGGCGAAATCGGTCTTGCTCCATCTCTGTCCGAAGCCGGTCATCGATCAGCTCACCAAGGGATGTGAAGAGGCCCAGCTTCACCTCGTCCGGGTCCTGCCGACGACCGCGGTCCTCATCAGCCACCTGAGGTCGCTCCCGCTGAAGAAGGACGAGCTGGCGGTGCTCGCCGCCGAGACCGGCAATTGCACCACCGTGGTGATCGGGCGCAAAGACGGCTTGGTCTGCCTGGGCCGGGTCGTGCGCAGCAGTTGGAACACGGAGCCGGACCGCGTGAACATGGACCTCACGCGCTCCATCGGGTTCGCGGAACAACAGACCGGGCTCACGGTCAGCGGCGTGTGGCTGTTCGGCGCCGGTGCCGAGTCGCAGGTCCCGGTGATGCAAAGCCTCCTGAAACTGCCCGTGGCGGTGAGCCCGGTCCCTTATTCACCCTCCTATTGGGCACAGCAGGGCGAGATCCTTTTCAAGGACGGCGATGGCAATCTCCTCAGCCGGGATGCCCAGCAGGCGCCCCAGCGCAAACGGCTGCTGACGGTCACGGGTGCCCTCCTGGTTTTCATGCTGCTCCTGACCTTGTTGGCAACTTTGGTCATCGAGGTGCTCCGGCACCGGACGGAAAACGCCATCGTGTTGGTGGGGGGCAAGATTGCCGATTTGCGGACCCAAAAAGTCGAGTATGAGAGATCGATCCGTGAGGTCTCGGAAATGGAGCAAGTGACTCAGGCGGCCCGGGACGTGAGCCTCCGGGCGACACCGGCTTGGTTCCTGGGTTATTTGGGCGAGGTCCTTCCGGAGGAGTTGGTGCTCACGGACGTGCACGTGACGCGGACCAATGATTCCTGGGTGATCCGCCTGGCCGGGGCAGGGAGCCCCGGGACCAATCAACCCGGCGCCATGGACCAGGCATTCGCGGTTTTCACCAACGCGCTCGCCCTGGGTCCCTTTCATCTTTCCATCGTCCCGCCCCCTCCAAAAAAGGAGGACGACTCCCTGGCCGATGATGGTTTGGCCCTCGCTGTGGCGGGCCGACCGACCGGGGATGTCACTCATTTCCTGATTGAAGGGTCCATGAAATGAGCGCTTCCACAGGGGGTTTCCTCGGTTCGATTCCGCGACAAGTGTGGCGGGCATTCGTGGTGCGAAGCGGCATGGTGCTGGTCTGTCTCGTGTGCCTCGGCGTGGTCAGTTGGAGCCTTTTCTATCGGTTGCAACCCATCAATCGGGAGCATCAGAAGCGGGCCTTGGAACTGTCCCACTTGGCGGACGATGTCGAACGATGGCGCATGAGGTCCAAGGAGGGGCCGCCGGAGGTCGTCAAGGCCCAGTTCGAAGAGTCGACGGAATTGCTTTTCACGAATGAGACCCAAATCCGGGAATGGCAGATCCGGCTCCGGCGCAAAGCACCCTCCCTGGGGCTTGAGGCCAAGGTGAAGCTGGATCCGGCCCGGCCTTATGCCGGCTTGGAACAGCGACTCGCCTGGGTGCAGGCCAATGTGGAAGTCAATCCGACCCAGGTCATCCTGGCCACCAACTCCGCCTACCAACGGGTCCTCAAATTCAGCCAGGCCCTGCTGAATGGCGACAAGCATTGCGACTTCCTCGAGCTGTCGGTCCAGGGGAATTCCAATTCGGTTCAACACGCCAGCGCCGTCGTGCGGTTGCTGGCGACGCCGGGGACACCGGCCGTCCCCAAATGAAATTTCTCAAAAGCCCGATCGCGGTCACGGTTCTGGCCATTGTCGCGACGGTGTTGATCTTCAAGTCCGCGGTCCTGCCCCTCATCCAACGCAGTGGCTGGGGCATGCGGAAGCCCTCCCCGGCGGTGCTCCGGATGGTCGAGTCGGCCCGGTCGGCCGCCCAATTGGTGGCCCAGCGCCCCACCTTGGAATCCGCCACGAAATCCCTTTTGAAACCGGGGAAACCGTTGCCTCCCCTGGATCTCACGGCGATCTCCGTCAGTTCCGTGCGCTGGATGGATTCGCCGCGACGGGATCCCTTCAAGATCCGGGCCCAAGGCACGAATTCGCAAAGTTATCCGAGCGCCATGCAACTGCTCACCCTCAAGGGAATCTGGCATCAGACCGGGAGTTCCCTCGCGGTGATCAATGACCACGTCCTGGGCAAGGGCGATGGGATCCTGGCCTTCAGGATCGAAACCATTGAAACGGATCGGGTCTGGGTGCAGGGCCCGAATGGACGGGAGGCGGTGGAATTCAAGGTTTCGGTGGAACCCCTGCCTGAGACTCCGACCGTGGAGGGCGCATCCGGTGAACCGAAGGTCCGGGTTGCCGGCCCGCAGGTCGCGAAATGATTTCCAACATTATATGAAACCCATCAACAAGCCCATCCACCCGGTCCTGCCGGTCCGTCCGCTGGTCCTGGCGTGGCTGGCCGTCGTCGCCCTCAGTCCATGGGTTTCATCGGGAGCCCAGGATCCCACGAGTCCGCCCCTGACCAATTCGTTTGCGCCACCGGAAAAAATACCCCTGAAGAAAAAGTTGTCGAAGTCCTTGAAGCCGACGGAGACGGAATTGGTCCTGCCACATCCGGTCTTCGAGGTCTGGCCGGACCCGACCAACGCGGCTTCCTCCAGTGACGTTCCATTGGTCCGGGTGCTGAATCCTTCCCCGGTGATGATGCCGGCGGCCGTGAAGGATCAACGGCTTTTCTCCTTTCGCGCCGAGAACCTGGAACTGAAGACCGCCTTGGCCCTCTTCGCCCGCGCCAACCACCTTAATATCGTCCCCGACCAGAATGTGACCGGGTCCGTCACGCTCGACCTGACCGATCTCTCCCTGGAGGTGATGCTGAAGGCCCTCTTGGAGGCGCAGGACTTCACTTGGAAGGAGGAGAACGGGTTGATCCGGGTCATGGGTCTCGAGACCCGGATGTACGCCATTGATTACCTGCGCCTGATCCGCACCGGGATGGGCACGAGTTCCGCCACCCTGTCCTCGTCCTCTTCCGGCGGCGGTTCCGGCGGCGGGAGTTCGGGCGGCGGTGGGGGCGGTGGGGGCGGTGGCGGCGGCGGCAGCTCAGGAGGAACCACCATGAACGGATCGGCGGTGAATCTCCGGCAGGATAACACGATGGATTTTTGGAAGGATCTGGAAGCGGATCTCCTGAAGCTCGTCAGCCCGGGTCAGCCGTCCCTCGCCGTCAACCGGATCTCCGGCATCATCCAGGTGACCGACCGTCCCAGTGCTCTCAAACGCGTGGACAAATTCCTCGAGAATCTCTCCAGCACCGTGCATCGGCAGGTCGATATCGAGGCCCGGCTTTATGATGTGACCCTGAACGACCAATTCCAGTTCGGGATCGATTGGGTGCACGTCGCGGAAGCCTACGGAGGCTCGTTGGGATTCGGCGCCGCCACCCACGCCGCCCCCATCGGCGCGGCCGCCCTGCAGGATGGGGCACTTTCCGGACTCAAGAATCTGGGGATCACCGGTGGCACCGATTTCAATTCGGTCGTTTTCAAGAATGGCAACACGGCGGCCGCGGTCCAGGCGCTCCAGCAGCAGGGCAATGTGGAGGTCATTGCCCAACCGCGGTTGCGCGCGATGAACAATCAGACGGCATTGATCAAGGTGGGAACGGAGACCCCGTTTTTTGCCGAGACCTTCCAAACCCTTCAGACCGCCGGTGCCAGCCAGACTTTCAGCGGGGACACCGTCACCACCATCACGGTCGGGACCATTCTCTCGATCACGCCGCAGATCTCCGCCGACGACTGGATCACGATGGATATCTCGCCGGTCCTGACGAGCTTGGTCGATACCCGGACCTCGCCGAGCGGCACCGCCAGCGCCCCGGTGCTGGATACGAAGCAGGCCTCGACGCTGGTGCGGGTCCGAAGCGGTTCGACGATCATCCTTGCCGGATTGATCCAGAGCGAGCACGCCAAGAACCTGCGCAAGGTGCCCTTGCTGGGTGACATCCCGCTGTTGGGGAAACTGTTCACCGGCACCTTCGATTCCAAGGTGAAGAAGGAACTCGTCATCTTCCTCACCCCGACCATCGTCCCCTGAGCCTGGGTGACGGCCTCAGACTGAGGATCGGCACCGCGGCGACAATCCCGGAGAATGAACCGCGAATGACACGGATCACACGGATTGGCTTGGGAATCCGGACACTAAACTTTCACGCACTTTGCGTTCTTTCGCGGCCATACACCCGGGCCGTCTGTGTCTCTCTGCCGCCCAACCAACCGCCGCCCACAGGTACGTTCCGATTGCTGCGATTTCACCCGGGGACCGTTTCCGCGGTTTCGGCGGGGCCCGGCGGCAGTGACTGGGTTCCAGCATCCGACGCTTCCGGGACGGAGGCGGCTCTTGCCATGGCATCGTGCCGGCGTATTCTGGATGATATGGACCAAGCTATTCTTGAGCACGAGATGCTGCGTCTGTCGGCCAAGGATCGGGCGACGCTTGCAGATGCATTGCTCTGCAGTCTCGATGATGACGCCGTGCGTGCGGTCGAGGCCGACTGGGCCGCGGAGGCGGACAGGCGTCTCGCTGCCTACCATCGCGGCGAGATGGCCGCAATGGATGGCCCCACGGTGATCCGGGAGCTTCGGGGTCGGTGTCTGTCATGACGTACCGCTTTCTCGCGGCCGCGGCTGCGGATTCCATGGCGGCCATCGAGTACTACGACGGCATTTCGCTCGGATTGGGGCTGGGATTCGTCGAGGAGTTGGAGCGCACGGTCCAGCGCATCCTGTTGCATCCGGAGGCTTGGGCAAGATTATCGGATGGCCATCGACGGTGCCGCATGCGCCGGTTTCGATACGGAGTCATCTACTCAATCACCAGCGACACCGTACTCGTGGCGGCGGTGTACCATCTTCATCGGCGACCCGGTTCGTGGAGGGAGCGGAGTTGAGCGGGGTGGACAGGTTGCGCCAGGCAACGCCGGGATCACATCCCGCTTCTACCCGGAGCCTCCCGATGAAATGGCACGAGGCAAGGGATGGGGCGCATCCTGGCACTGCCCCCGCCCCAGACTCCGAAGCGGCTCGGGTGGAACCTCGCCCTACCTAAACACCCCACGCCAGTGGGATCCCTCAGAGGTTTCTCACCCGATAGGCCCGATGGTCGTCCGGTGGATTCGCATCCGTGAACGGGAGGGTCGCGCCAGTCGCCGTCTTGGTTGTCACCCCGACCCAGGTGACCAGGTCCAGGGAGTACTCCAGCATATAAGATTGGCCCGCTCCCGCAGTGCCCTCCATTTGGATCCCTCCCGGCGTCGTCGTGATCGAGGTGAACTTATAGCGGACGGCCACCGGGGTCGTGCTTCCCCGCACCCGCACCAGGTGGAGATGGGTGAGGCCGTCGAACTTGGTGAAGGCGCCGCCGGCGATGATGTTTCCGCCCGGTTGCAGGGTCACGGCGAACACCGTGGAATTGGCCCCGAGACCGACATTGAAACTCAGGTCGGGCTTGCCGTTGTCCAACAGGATCATCAGGCGGTTCGCCGGTTGGCTCGCTGTCGCCGTGAAATCCCCGCCCGCCAGCAAACGGCCGTCCGGCAGCAACGCCATGGCATAGACCGGCCCGCCCGCGGTTCCGGAATGCCCGGGCTCCGGCACCCCGGCCGGGGTCAGGCGGCACAGGCCGACACGGCCCGATCCGTTCACATCGCTGAACTGCCCGCCAATGATCACTTTTTCATCGGGTTGAATCACCAGCGCCCGCACCGTGGAATTGGGTCCGACGCCGGGATCAAAACCCGCATCCAAGCTGCCATCGGCATTCAGTCGGGCGACCCGGATGCGGTTGCTGGTCAGGACCGAGGTGAACTCGCCCCCGATCACCACCTTGCCACCGCCCGCCTGGGCCAAAGTCCAGACGGGGGCATTGACCTGCGGGTTATAGGAAGGATCGAGCAGACCGTCGCTGGTGAGGCGCACCAGATAGGCAAAGGGATCGTTGCCGACAGCGGAGAAGGCGCCCCCGACCAGGATCGAGCCGTCCGTCTGAACCAGCAGGGAGTAGACGGTGCTGTTAGGCCCGATGCCCGGATTGAACGTCGGATCCACCGACCCATCCGTGTTGAACCGGACCAACCGGTTGCGGGTGATGCCACTGACCACCGTGAACGTGCCGCCCACCAGAATGCGTCCGTCCGCCTGCACCACCACGGCGTCGGCATAGCCGTTCAGCCACGCCTCGGGATCGAACGAGTCGTCCAAAGTTCCGTCCCCGTTGATCCGTGCGACGCGCAATCGCGACCCGTCGGAGAAGCCTGCGAAATCACCGACGACCAGGATCTTGCCGTCGGATTGCAGGGCGGTGGCGTACACCGGACCCGAGAGGGCAGGGGTGAAGGTGGCATCGACCCCGCCGATATTCGACGAGTTGTCATCATTGACAATGAAGAGGACGGCGGCCCGTTGCCCGCCCAGGGCCGCGCCGCCCGTCGGGTTGCTCAGGGTCAGGATCACGGTTTTGTCATCTTCCACCGCGGTGTCGGAAACCAGCGGTACATCAAAGGTCTTCTTGGTCTCACCCGCTGCGAAGGCCAGGAATCCGGCGACCGGCACATAATCGGCCGCGGTGGCCGTGCCGTCGGAGGTCGAGTAGCCGACGGTGACGGCGGTGGTGGCGGGGCCGGTGCGCCGCACCTCGATGGTCGCGACGGACTGGCTTTCCGAAACATCATAGGTCGCCGCGCTGAATTCCATTTCACCGCCGGCGGCCGTGCTCGTCCCCCGCAACCGGGCAAGGTGGGGATGTTTGAGACCGTTGATCAGGGTGAAATTGCCCCCTGCGATGATGCTGCCATCGGCCTGGAGGTTCAGGGTGAGGACCGTGTCATTGGCCCCCGTGCCGACGAGGAAACTCGGGTCGGGTGTGCCGTCGCCCAACAACCGGGCCAACCGCCCGAGTGTCACGCCCGAGATCGCCGAGAAATCTCCGCCCACCACCAACCGGCCGTTCGGTTGGAGCGCCATGGCATAAACCGCGTTGTTCGGCACCGCGGTATAGTCCGCGTCCGGCAGCCCATTCGCGTTGAGTCGGCAGACATAAGGATGGCCCGTCCCCCCGACGTCGCTGAACGGCCCACCGATGAGGATCTTCCCGTCCGACTGCATCACCAGGGCCCGGACCGTGGAATTGGGGCCTGCGCCCGGGTCGAAGGTTTCATCCAGGGACCCGTCGGGATTGAACCGTGCGATCCGGTTGCGGGCCTCGCCCAGCACCGAGGTGAATTCGCCGGCCACCAGCAGTTTTCCGTCGGCCCCCCGGAACAGGGTCCACACGGTGCCGTTGATCTGGGGGTTGAAACCGGGATCCAGGTTGCCGTCGCTGAACAACCGCACCAGGTAGGGATGGGTGTCGTTGTTGAAGGCGGTGAACGACCCGGCCACCAGGATCCGGCCGTCCGGTAGCACCAACAGCGAATTGACGGTGGTGTTCGGCCCGATGCCCGGATTGAACGAGGGATCCACCGTGCCATCGGCATTATATCGCACGATCCGGTTTCGCGTCACGCCATTGGCCACCGTGAAAGTTCCGCCCACCAGAGCCCGGCCGTCGGATTGCACCACGACCGTCGTCGCCGCCGCGTTCAGCCAGGCCGCCGGATTGAACGTGGCATCGAGCGCGCCCGTGTTGTTCAACCGCGCCACCCGCAGGCGTGCACCGTCTGGAAACCCGGAATAATCACCGACGACCATGACCTTGCCGTCCGCCTGCACCGCCGTCCCGAAAACGCCGCCGAGGCCCACGGTGGCGAAAGCATTGTCCGCCGCGCCGACCGCATTGGAAACGTCGTCATTGAGGATCGTGAGGACCGCGGCCCTTTGTCCGCCCAGCGCCGCGCCTCCCGTCGGGTTGCTGAGGGTCAGGTTGACCGTCTCGTCATCCTCGGTCAGGGCATCCGCCACGATCTGGACGGTGAAGGTCTTCTTGGTCTCGCCGATCCCGAAGCTGAGCGTCCCCGGCACGAAGGAGTAATCCCCGGCGGTGGCCGTCCCGTTGGCGGCCGTATAATCCACCGTGACCGCCGCGGTGGTGGGGCCTGTGCGGTGGACCTCGATGGTGGCGGTGGCCTGGCTTTCGGAGACGGCATAATTCGCCGCGCTGAACTCGAATTCCCCCCCGCCGGCCGCGCTTTGTCCCTGAACCCGCACCAGGTGGGGATGGTTGAGGCCGTTATATAAAGTGAAATCGCCGCCCACCAGGATGTGCCCGTCCGGTTGGATCGCCAGGTTCGACACCGCCGCGTTGGCTCCCGTGCCGACATCGAAGCTCGGGTCCGGTGTGCCGTCCGCCAACAGGCGCGCCAACCGGACATAAGGGACGCCCGAGATCGAGGAGAATTCCCCGCCGATCACCCACCGTCCGTTGGATTGAAGCGCCACCGCATACACCGCGTTGTTCGCCGTCGCGGCAAAACTGAGGTCGGGCAGCCCGTTCGCCGACAACCGGCAGACATAGCCCCGGCCCGATCCGTTGACGTCACTGAAACTACCCCCGATCACCGCCTTGCCATCCGACTGCACCACCAAGGCGCGAACCGTGGAATTCGGTCCTGCCGCAGGATCGAAGGTGGTGTCGAGCGTCCCATCGGCTTGGAACCGGACCAACCGGTTGCGGGGAACCCCCAAGACCGAGGTGAAATCCCCGCCTGCCCAGACCTTCCCATCGGCTGTCCGTGCGAGGGTCCAGACGGTGTTGTTCACCTGGGGATTGAAATCGGGGTCCACATTGCCGTCGCTAAACAGGCGCACCAGATAGGTGTGGGTGTCGTTGTTGTAAGCGGTGAACGACCCGCCAACCAGGATCCGGCCATCCGGCAGTGCCAACAGCGAGACCACCGTGCTGTTCGGCCCGATGCCCGGATTGAAAGTGGTGTCCACCGTCCCGTTGGAATTGAAACGCACCAAACGGTTCCGGGTGACGCCGTTGGCCAGGGTGAACGCACCGCCCACCAAGACCCGTCCATCGGCCTGCACCGTGACTGCATACGCCGCCCCGTTCAGCCACGCTGCGGATTTGAACGTGCTGTCCGGCGTGCCATCGGCATTCAATCGTCCGATGCGCAGCCGTGACTGGCCCGCCAAGCTGAAGAATTCACCCACCAACAGGGCTTTGCCATCGGATTGCACCCCGGAGAAGGAGGCATAAACGGAGCCCGAGGCCCCGTTGGCAAAGCCGGTGTCCACTCCACCCATCGCCGTCGTCGTGTCGTCATTGAGGATGACGAGCAGCGCGGACCGTTGCGCCCCCAACGTCGCCCCGCCGGTCGGGTTGCTCAGCGCCAGCACCACCGACTCGTCGTCTTCCAACCCGGTGTCCGGAAGGAGCGTGACGGCGAAGGTCTTCTTGGTCTCACCCACGGCAAAGTTCAACGTTCCGGTCGCAGCCGTATAATCCGTGGCGAGCGCCGTGCCATTGGCCGTGGCATAATCCACGGTGACGGCTGCGGTGGTCGGACCATTGCGGTGCACCTCGATGGTCGCGGTGGCCTGGCTCTCGGAAACCGCATAACGGGCCGCGCTGAACTCGAACTCGCCCCCGACCGCCGTGCTGGCCGACAGCAGGCGCACCACGTGCGGGTGATTGGGGCCGTTGAACTGGGTGAACGTGCCACCGACCAGGAGGTTGCCGTCCGTCTGCAGGGTCATGGTGTTGACGGTCGTTTCCGGTCCCGTCCCCACGTTGAAGGTCTGGTCCGGCGTCCCGTCGGCCAGCAGGCGCACCACCCGGTTGGCCGTCACGGGCACGAGTGTGGTCCCCACCAGGGTGCTCACCGTCGTGAAATCCCCACCGGCCAACAGGCGGCCATCCGACTGGAGGGCCATCGCATAGACCCCGTTGTTCATACCGGGGGAATAGCTGAGGTCCGGCAAGCCGTCGCTGTTGAGCCGGCAGAGGTACGGATGGCCGGCACCATTGACGTCGCCGAAGCTTCCACCCATGAGCACTTTGCCGTCCGCCTGGGGAACCAGGATCCGCACCGAGGAGTTGGGGCCCAAGGCGGGGTCGAAGGTCTGATCCATCGTGCCGTCGGGATTGAGACGCATCACTCGGATCCGGGAAATCCCGGACACGGTCGTGAAATCGCCCCCCATCAACACTTTTCCATCGGCCGTGACCGCGAGCGCATACACGTTCGCGTTGAGGGACAGGCTGAAGGTCGGATCCAGGCTGCCATTGGCCTTGATCCGGGCCAGATGGTTCCGGGGTTGACCCGCCACCACGCTGAACGCACCCCCGATGATCAGGTCCCCATTGGCCAGGAGGACCATCGCATAAACGTCGCTGTTCGGGCCGGTCCCCACGTCGAAACCCGGATCCATCGAGCCGTCCGGGTTGAACCGGGCGAGGCGCGGGTGGGTGTCGTTCCGCACCACGCTGAAGGATCCGGCGATCAGGATCTTGTTGTCGGGCTGAACCAGGACCTTATAAACCGAGCTGTTGGCCCCCGTCCCCGGGTCGAACGAGGCGTCCAGGGTGCCATCCGTGTTCAACCGCGCGATCCGCGCCCGGGCCACGGCACCGACGTTGAGGAAATCCCCGCCGCAAATCACCTTCTTGTCCGATTGCAAGCCCAGCGACAGCACCCGCTGGTCCGGCCCGACCCCGGCGGCAAACCCCGGATCCACATCACCCGGGGCGGCCAGGATCGGGCGACAAACCCCCAACAGCAGTGCCAGCGCCGCCATAATCCGGATTGGGAGGAGGGGCCGGGGGAGCGACGGGCGGATCGGGAGGTAATCGGTTTTCCAACGATTGCCGCCGGAACGGTTGGATTCGGAGGATTCGGGGAAGGATCGGGCCCCGGCCGATGCAGCACGGTCAGTCATGTTGGCAGCGTCTCCATCAAGCGCCGAAAATGCAATCCTTTCCGGCCCAAGGATGACCCCTGCGGTCGGGGTTCAAAAGGGACCCGCAACCCGACACCCGACCCTCGTCGGAATTTCCACGTCTCCAATCTTTCACGGGCCTCATGGCCACGGCACCCTTTGCCCCCTTTGCTGTTCCATCTTCCCAGGCCCGTTTCACCCAGTTTCAAAGATGCACCTCCGGATGGGCGCATCTGGGCATCGTGGGAAGGCGGGTAGGAAAACCCGCCCCCCGGAGCTGTCGCGACCGCCCTGGGAGGGCGGGTTTTCTTACCCGCCCCGCTTCTCCGATGGCCCGGCATCCCACGATGCCCAGACGCGCCCCCCCGGACGGGAAGGCTGCCTTTGCCTTGAAAAACCCGCCTCGCCGACTTATGCGTTGCAGCGCGCAAAACAAAAATTGTTTAGGAATCGAACCATGAAAATTCCCAGCCTTCTGAAACTCGCGTCCGTCACCTCGGCCCTGATGCTTTCCTGCCTCGCGCAGGCTTCGGAGACCGTCAAACTTGAAAAGGTGCACCTGTGCTGCAACAGCTGCGTCAAGGGTGTGGACAAGGCGGTCTCCCAAGTGGACGGCGTGACCGCGACCTCCGACAAGGACGAAGGAACCGTCATCCTCACGGCCCCCGACAAGGCGACGGCCCAAAAGGCGGTCGATGCCCTGGTGGCGGGCGGCTACTTCGGCACCACCTCGGACGCCGACATCAAGGTGACGTCCAAGACGGGGGCCAAGGGCGCGAAGGTTGCCAAGATCACCGTGGCCAATGTGCACCTGTGTTGCGATAAATGCGTCAAGGCCGTCGGCAAGGCGTTGGAATCCGTGGACGGCGTCACGGGCAACACGGCCGTGAAAAAGGCCGAAACCTTCGAAGTGACCGGCAATTTCAATGACCAGGACGTCTTCACCGCGCTGCAAAAGGCGGGGTTGACCGGCAAAGAGGTCAAATAGTCCGGGCATGCAAGACGAGTTGTTCGACCCCGCCGCCTTCGGGGTCCCCGGTCCGAAGCAAAAACCGAAGCCCAAGCCGAAGCTGGAGGAGATCCGGACCGGCAAGGTCGACTTCCGGATGGCGCTCAGCACGCAGGGCGGCCCCGGCGGCAAGGTGAAAAGCGGCTTCGCCACCGCGGTCGCGCTCCTCGAGAAGGCCAAGACCCGATACCAGTATTATGTGGCGTTGAGCCGGCATTCCGCCGCGATCGCGACCGAGGTGATCGAACCCATCGAGACGGTCTATGCCGGCTGGATCGAGAAGGAGGTCCGGTTGCTGGATTCCTGGTGGGACCAATGTCCGCACAAGCTGACCCGGCACCGGAGGGAACTCCTGAGGGACATCCTCATTTCCCGACTGGACGAGGCGATCGGTGGCCTCGGCCTGACCGGACTGGAGCCGTTGCTGGAGCGTCACCAACCGGCCCCGGAACCCGGTGAGGAGCCGATGGTGGACGGGGAGACCGGACGGGTGTTGGAACAATTGTTCGGGGTGAAGTTCGACCCCAAGGATTTCCAAGGCGACCTCGGTCCCGAGGAGAAGGCGCGGCTCGATGCGAAATACGGGGCCGAAATGGAGGCGGCGGCGGAACGATTGCGTGCTTCCGGGCCCAAGAAAACCAAACGGCAACTGGCCAAGGAGGCTGAACAAGCCCAGGCCCAGGAACTCTTGGACCGCGATCTCAACCGGGTTTTCAAGGACCTGGTCGTGAAGCTGCATCCGGACTTGGAGCAGGACGAGGACCGGCGACGGGAGAAGGAGGAGCTCATGAAACTTCTCACCCACGCCCGGGATGAGAACGATTACTCGGAACTCCTGAGGCTCCATGTGCTCGTCAACGAATCACAGGATCGCGCCGACCGCCAGTTGGTCACCGAGACGACGCTGAAAACGCTGACCCGGTTGCTCAACCAAAAGGCGGACCGGATGCTGCAGGACGCCGAAAGTGTGCGACGCCAGGATTTCCTGATGGCCCGGATCCTGGATTTCTCGCAGGACGGTCCCCGGGATCGCGAGCGGATCCGCAGGGAGGCCCTGCGCCACGCCGTGTCGCTGAGCGGCGAGATCGAGCATCTGAAAGCGCAGTTGGCATTGATCACCCGGGATTCACGGGCCTTTTATCAATACCTGAAAAACGCCGAGGAATCCGCCCCTTCGCCGGACGAGATCCTGCGGGCCATGCTGGGGGGTAGATGAGGGACGACGTATGAAGGATGAAGTATGAAGGATGAGGGATGAGGGCCAAACAGCGGGTCCCCCTCTCTTCCTGAGGAACGAAGGAGGAGAGGGACGGGGAGAGGAGGTCGGTTTGCTCTCAGGGCGAGGGCAGGAATTTCTCCGGGAAGACGGCCGCGATGAAGCCGACGAGATTGAACGTGGCGTGCGCGGCGATCCCCGCGCCCAGGGTGCCCGTGCGTTCGTACAACCAGGCCAGCGCCGCGCCGAACAGCGCCAACGGAACGAAGGCCGCCAGGTTGAAATGGATCGCCCCGAACAACACCGCCGTGACCCACACCGCCAACCGGGGCCGGCCGGTGTCGCGGATCGACTGATAAAAGATTCCCCGGAACAACACCTCCTCGGCGAACGCGGCCCCCACCACCACCATCAACCCGATCGTCGCCCGTCCACCCCAACCGGCCTCCGCCAGCAACAACACGGCTTCCTGCGACTTGGGTTCGCGTCCCAGCCACCGCAGTCCCTCCGCGGCGAGATACTGGAGCGGGTACCCGATCAGGACTGCCGCCAGTCCGACCCCGATGCCCATGGCCCAGGCCCGGGGATTCCAGACGAGTTGAAAGGCCCGGCGCCAGTCCGTGCCGTGCCATTGCAGGAACAGATGGGTGGCGATCAACACCGGCACTTGCAATGTCAGTTCCCCGGCGACCAACCGCAGGACGGGCGACGCCGCGGAATCCGGTCGGGCGAGGATGGCGATGCCGACGGCCGACACAAAGGACAGGCCGGCGCATCCGAGCAACACGCGCACCAACAGCGTGCGCACGGCATCGAACCGCCAGGAGCGGGCGGTCAGGGGCGCGGATAGCGACCCGGCGGACGGATTTTCGGAAGGTGATGCAGATTCCACGGGTGGGAGGCCGGCCCGGACAGGCACCCGGCGGCCGGCGGAGACTCAAGACCGAAACGGGCGGGATGGACACCCTTGAATTCGTTCGTTGTCCCCCGCCGCGGGCCGGCTACGCTGGGTCCCCGTGAGCACCGTGCCGAAAACGCCGAACCACACCAACCACCTGGCGCTGGAGAAATCGCCGTACCTGTTGCAGCACGCGCACAACCCCGTCGACTGGTATCCGTGGGGTGAGGTGGCGTTCGGACGGGCGCGGGCGGAGGACAAGCCGCTGTTCCTGTCGATCGGTTATTCGACGTGCCATTGGTGCCACGTGATGGAACGGGAATCTTTCGAGAACGAGGCGGTGGGCGATTACCTGCGCGAACACTTCATCAGCATCAAGGTGGACCGCGAGGAACGGCCCGATGTGGACAAGATCTACATGGCGTTCGTGCAATCAACGACCGGCGGGGGAGGCTGGCCCCTGAACGTGTTCCTGACGCCCGATCTCAAGCCGTTCTACGGCGGGACCTATTTCCCACCGGAATCGCGCCAGGGCCGCCCGGGGCTGTTGGACATGCTCCGGCGGATCACCGAGCTCTGGACGACGCGGCGCAAGGATCTCAACGGGTCGGCGGACGACATCACGCACCGGATGCTCTCGATGGCGGAACACGAGGCGGGCAACGCGTATCCGGCGGCGGAACGCGAACTGCAGGGCGCGGGTCAGAGCTTCCTGCACGAGTATGATCATGACCACGGCGGCTTCGGGGGTGCGCCGAAGTTTCCCCGCCCGAGCCAGCCGCTGTTCCTGCTGCGTTATGCGCGGCGCTTCCATGAAAAGACCGCCACGGAGGCCATCCTGCACACGTGCGACACCATGGCGGCGGGGGGGATTCATGACCAGTTGGGCGGCGGATTCTCACGCTATTCAGTCGATGAGAAATGGTTGGTGCCGCATTTCGAGAAGATGCTCTATGACAATGCGCAACTGGCGCAATTATATCTCGACGCCCATACCGTCGGCGGCGCGGAACGGCATGCGGAGGTGGCGCGGGATATCGTGCGTTATGTCCTGGCCGACCTCACGAATCCGGAGGGGGGATTCCATTCGGCGGAGGACGCGGACAGCGAGGGGCACGAGGGCAAGTTCTATTGCTGGACCCTCGAGGAGATGACGCAGTTGCTGACGGCCGGGGAGGCGACGGTGGCGGTGCGGTATTTCGGCGTGACGAAACACGGGAACTTCACCGACCACAGCGATCCCCAGCCGCTCAAAGGTCAGAATGTGCTCAGCCAGGCGCATCCGAAACTCACCCCGGCTGAAAAGATTTCGTTGGATTCGGCCCGTGTGAAACTGCTGGCGGCGCGGGCGCTGCGCGTGCGGCCGCACCGGGACGACAAGGTGCTGTCGTCGTGGAACGGGATGATGCTCGGGGCGATCGCGCGGGCGTCGGTGGTGTTGGGCGATCCGGCCTCCCTGCAGGCGGCCGAACGCAACGTGGCGTTCCTGAAGGCGCGCCTGTGGGATCCGGCGACCCACACCCTTCACCACCGTTGGCGTGACGGGGAACGGGACTCGGTCCAGTTGCTCGAGGATTATGCCAACGTGCTGGCCGGCGTCGTGGACTTATATGAGGCGACCGTGGATCCCAAGCACCTGGAATTCGCCGTCGAATTGGCCGAATCGATGATCCGGCGCTTTCATGATGCGAAGGACGGCGGGTTCTGGCAGTCGGCGTCGGACACCCCGAACCTGCTGATGCGGGTGAAGGATGATTATGACGGCGCGGAGCCCAGTGCGAACAGCGTGGCAGCGCTGGTGTTGTTGAAACTGGCGGCGATCTGTGAGCGGCCGGACTGGCGGGAGGCGGCGGAGAAGACGATCCGGTTGTTCGCCCAGAAACTGCACCAGATGCCGCAGGCCGTTCCGCACCTGTTGCTGGCGCTGGATTTCCTCCAGCAGGAACCCAAACGCATCGTGCTCGTCGGGGACCCCCATGGTCCCGGCACCGCGGCGCTGCTGCGGGCCGTTCACGGCGTGTTCGAGCCGAACCGGGTCGTCCTCGGCAACCACGGTCCGGTCGAGCCCTTCGCCCGCACGCTGCCGGTGGAAGGCGACGCCACGCAGGCCTTCCTGTGCACGGGTCACGCCTGCCAACCCCCGACGCGCGATCCCCGGGTGCTCCGGGAATTCCTCCAACACCAACCCTGACGGGAATGGGATTGCTGCGGTTCTGGTTGGGCCTGATGGCGGGGGTCAACTGCCTGGGTTGGATCCTGTCCGCGATCGGGCAATTGGGCGCCGTGGGCTATGGTGTCGGATTGCCGCCCCTGGTGTTGCTGGCCTGGTGGGCCGCCCGACGGCCGCAATCGGGACCGGGGACTTCGCGGCCCCTGAACGGCATCCGCTGGGCCCGGTTCCGTCGGCCGCTGCCCTTCCTTTTTCTGGTCCTCGCGGCGGGGGCATTGGTCGGCGGACTTCTCTATGAACCGAATCACAGCGACGGATTGGCTTATCGGACACCACGGGTCCTGAACTGGCTGGCCGAGGGACGCTGGCATTGGATCGACACCACGGATGCGCGGCTGAACGTGCGCACGCTGGCTTTCGAATGGGTGACGACCCCGTTCCTGGCCCTCACCCACAGCGATCGCCTGGTGCCCCTGATCTCGCTGGTGAGTTTCCTGTTCCTGCCCGGATTATGTTTCGGGTTGTTGCGCGGATTCGGTGTCCGGATGCGCGTGGCGTGGTGGTGGATGTGGCTCCTGCCCACTTCCTATGGCTTCGCCCTGCAAGCCGGCGGGATCCTGAACGATCTTTTCGGCACGGTGTTCGCCTTGGCGGCCGTCGTGCTCGCGTTCCAAGCCCGGCGTGACAATGACCTGGCAGCCGCCCGTTTTTCGGTGTTGGCCGCGGCGCTGATGATCGGAAGCAAGGCGAGCAACCTGCCCCTGCTGTTGCCGTGGGTGGTGGCCTTCTGCCCGCTGATACCCTGGCTCGGGCGCCGACCCTTGGGATGGGCGGCCGCCGTCCTGGTCGCCATCCTGACCTCCAACATCCCGATCTCCCTGATGAACCAGCGGCATTGCGGCGACTGGACCGGACTGGCCGCGGAGACCCGGGCACGGGATATGATCGGGCATGGGTCGCCCGGGTTTTATCTATTACATAATGTGGGTCTGTTGCTCAGCCAGAACCTGAATCCGCCGGCCCTGCCCGTGGCGGGTGCGCTGAACCAGTGGATCGAGACGGTGCTGACCCCGGCCTGGCGCACCCGGTTGTCCGAGGCCGCGGAGGACGGCGTGCACTCTTATAGGTTGCGGGAAATGCCGAGCGAGGATTATGCCGGGTTGGGTTTGCCGTTGTCGCTGGCGGCCGGGGCGTTCCTGGTTCTCACGATCCATCACGGGATCCAATGGTTCCGGCGCCGGAATGGGCTTCCCGTCCCGGTTGGGAAGGGCAGGTTGTGGACGATGTCGCTGGCGTGCGCACCGTGGATATCGGTCCTCGTCTTCGTCACGCAGTCCGGAATCCTCGGGGCGGCCCGGTTGTTGTTGCCGTATTATCCGTTCCTGCTGGCGACCTTGTTGCGCGGATCCCAGGCGGACCGCTGGGTGCGGACCCTTACGTGGCGGCGGTTGGCCCTCGTCGCCGGGTTGTCCACGGTGTTCGTCATGATGATGTCGCCGATGCGGCCCTTATGGCCGCAACAGGCGTTCCTGGCACACTTCGGTGTCGGGTGGGGATTGGCCGACCGATTGCGCACGGTTTACACGGTTTTGGGCGAGCGCTCCCACAGTTTCGACCCGCTGTTGTCCCGGTTGCCGGCGGGTGTCGACCGGGTGGGCATGTTGTCGCAGGCGCAATTCTTGGAAGGTCCGCTCTGGCGTCCCTATGGCACTCATCGGGTCATCCGTCCCTCAAGCGGCGTGGCCCCGGAGGAATTCCGGCGCCGCGGGGTGCGTTATGTGGTGCTGCGGGTTGCCGATGTGGCGTTGCTTTGGCCGGCGGGACTCTCCGACTGGCTGCAGCGGGGACACGCGGAGGTGTTGGCCCGGGAGTCGGTCCCCCACTTCGCCGTCGAGATCGATCCGGACTGGATCCTGGTCCGCTTGGGGGAGTGAGGGGAGGGGGGCGGAGATCGGAGATCGGAGATTGGAGATCGGAGATTGGAGATCGGTTATCAGGGGTCAGAGGTCATTCGCCATTCGCCATTCGTCATTGGTCATTGGTCATTGGTCATTCTCCAACCTCCGGTACATCTCGGCCACCTTCTCCACATCCACGCCCGGGGGCGCGGCGTCCAGGATCCAACGCAGGTCGGCACGGGCGCCCGTCGGATCACCACAGCGCACGCGCAGGCGGGCCCGGTCCAACCGTTGGCCGGCCTCGGCACGCGGTTCCCCGGCGATGCTCACCAAAAGGTCGGCATAATGGAGCGAGGCGGCGGCCCCCTCCTCCCGTTCCGCAAACGCCTGCAGGTTGGTGAGCATCCGGACGATGATCTCGCGCTTGGTGGCGGGCCTCAGGAACTCACTGCGCACCGGCACCCCGGCATATTCGCTCCCCAATTCATCCGCCTCACCATGGGTCAGAAGACGTCCGCCGTTGAACACATCGATCAGGCGCTCCTCGGCCCCGGATGGCGCGTGCTTGACCAGGAAATGCCCGGGCAACGGAACGCCATAGACGTCCGATAATCCGGAGCGTCGCGCCACTTCCATGAACAGCACTCCCAGGGTGATCGGCAGGCCCTCGCGGTCGTCCAAGACATCGTTCAACCGGCTGTTGGCGCGGTTATAATAATCATGGCGGCTCCCGTGGAATCCATTTTCCGCGAAGAGCAGGGTGCGCAGGCCATCCACGCGGGCCGCCGCCGGGGCGTCGGCGGCCACGCGACCGCGCGCCTCCCGGGCCAGCGCGTCGAGTTGGCGCAGGTACGGTTGCGGATCCAGGTCGGGTTGATCATGGCGCGCCACCAGCAAGGCCGCCCGCGCCAGGTCGGTCTCCGCTTCCGAGTGGTCCAATTCTGCGGCGAGTTCCCGGCCCACGGACTCCCGGTGCAGACGGGCGCCGAGCTCCCGCAATCGGACCGACTCCTGTTCCAGTTGCCGGGCCCGGTCGGCCAGAAAAACCCGTGCCGCCGGCAGGTTCATCCGCAACGCCTCCAGATCATCCTCGGACAACCGGGTCCCGGGCACGTCCCGTCCGCCCAGCGCCATCACCAACCCCGGAGGCAATCCGGGGGCGGAGGGAAGTTCGCGGCCGGCGGCGAAACCCCGGAACTGCGCCGCCGTCTCGCGGAATTTGGCAATCCCCACCCGGGTGCCGCGCAGGGCCGTGTCCGTGCTGGTGAACACGGCCTGATCGTTGACCAGGCACGTGAATCCGTTGGTCCCCACCCGCACCCGCAGGGTGTTCCAATCCCCCTTTCTATAATGGGCGCTCGGCACCGTGCCCAGGATCCGCCAACTGAACACATCCGGACCTTCAAACGCGGTCAGCCTCAGTTGGCCACCCGTCGGATAAAAACCATAATGCCGGTCGCCGTCGTCCCCGAAAAACAGCAGGCCCGCCGCCCCGGATTCATCATCCAACCTCACGTTCACCGTGACTTCAAACGGGGGCACCGGCACCGGTTGGGTGCGCAACAGAAAGGCCCGGCCGCCGAAACCGGTCCCCGCGCCATCGACCAGGAGTCTACCCGAACGTTCGCGCCACAGGGCACCGTGATGGGGTTCCCATTCCGCCGGGTCCAAGGCACCGGCACGGATCCAGGTCGACATCGGGACCGGGTTCGGTTTCCCGACCAGTGGCTTGAGCAGGTTGATCGGGGTGGCGAATCCGAGATTGCGGGTGAGGAGCGACTTGGAATTCACAATGCCCAACACGCGCCCCGCACGATCCAGCAACGGCCCCCCGCTGTTGCCCGGTTCGATCGGCACGGCGATCTGCAGCATCTCGATCCCGTCCAGGGTCCGACGCCCCGACAACACCCCGGTGACGACCGAATTCTCCAAGCCGAGCGGGTTGCCCAGGGCGATCACATCCGCCCCGTTCGCCGGTGGGTCGGAGTCGCCCAGGGGCAGCGCGATGAGATTGGTGGCGGCGACGCGCAGGATGGCCAGGTCCGTATGACGATCAAAGGCGTGGATCCCCGTGACCTCGAGGATGCGGCCATCAGCGAGTCGGATGCCGAGCGGTCGGGCCTCGCCGACGACGTGCAGGCTGGTCGCGATCAGTCCGTCGGCGCTGATGACGAACCCGGTGCCGATGCCTTCGTCAGTGCCGTCGCGACCATGGTTGGTGATGACGGCGAGGGAGGGGCGGGCGCGGGCGGCGAGTTGTTCGGTGGAGGCGGCACCGGGGATCGCGGCCGGGGCGTTGGTGGCGGCCGTTGATCGCGCGGGACGGGGTCGGGTGGAGGCGGGCGGCGCCGCGGCCAGGGAAGCG
>JANYCC010000308.1 GCA_025360495.1 Verrucomicrobiota bacterium
ATAGGGCCAGATCGAGCGGGCCAGATCGACCTGGTACCCGTTGGAATCCGCATAGCGCGCCAGATCGAGCCAACCGCGCGCCAGATGCTCACCGAAATGGGGTGAGGCCAGCAACCGGTCCACCACCTTCTCATAGGCATCGGGGGCGGTGTCCTTCACGAAGGCTTCGACCTCCGCCCAAGTCGGCGGCAGCCCGGTCAGGTCCAGGCTCACCCGACGGATCAACACCTGCCGGTCCGCCTCGGATTGCGGCGCCAGCCCGGCCTTTTCCAAGCGTGCCAGGATGAAGGGGTCGATGTCATTCCGCACCCAACCGGACCGCTTCACGGCGGGAAGAGCGGGTCGCTGGGGCTTGCGGAAGGACCAATGGTTGCGCGGATCCACGTCGGGCCAGAGGGCGCCCTCGTTGATCCAACGCCGCAATGAATCCACCTCCGCATCCGTCAATCGCGCACCCTTGTTCGGCATCACCTCATCAGGATCGGAGGAGGTGACGCGTTTCAGCAATTCACTGTCATCCGCCTTGCCCGGAATGATGGCGGGCTTTCCCGACTTGCCGGCCTTCAACGTGGCGGCCCGGGAATCGAGGCGGAGCTCGGCCTTCTGTTTGTCCGGTCCGTGGCACTCGGAACAGCGCTTGATGAGGATCGGCTCGATCTCCTTGGTGAAATCAGCGGCCGCGCCGGCCGGGAACGCCGGCAACAAGGCCGCCGCCCAGACCGCACAGAAAGCAAGGAATGGCGTCCGACGTCGACCGGCGGCAGGAACAGAGTTCGCTCGCATGGCTCAGGATAACCAATCGAATATGGGACAGATCCGGGAGGATGGCGATGCTTCAATCTTGGCCCGACGACCGCAACCCAATGCCTTGGGTGTTGCCACCCAAACGTTCATCCGGCATCGGGCTTTCGTAACGTCCGGCCCACCGCACCCGCCACCGGACGGAGCCCGGCCATGAGGTCGGCGAAACCGGCCGGGGTCAATTGCTGGGCACCATCGCTCCAGGCTTCGCGCGGGTTCGGGTGCACCTCGATCAAGAGGGCGTCGGCACCCATGGCCACCGCACCCAGGCAGATGGCGGCGACCAGGTCCGCCCGACCCCCGCCCTGGCTGGGATCGACCACGACCGGCAGGTGGGTCTCCTTCTTGAGGATGGGCACGGCCGCCAGGTCGATGGTGTTGCGGGTATAAGTCTCGAACGTGCGGATGCCGCGTTCGCAGAACATCACCTGCCGGTTGCCATGGGCCAGGACATATTCCCCGGCGAGCAGCCATTCCTCGATCTTCATCGAAAGCCCGCGCTTGAGCAGGATCGGCAGCCCGGTCTTGGCGGCGGCGATGATGAGCTGGAAGTTTTGCGCATTGCGGGCGCCGATCTGAAGTATGTCGGCGTATTCGGCCACCAATTCGACGTGATCCTCGGAAAGCAGCTCGGTGATCACCGGAAGGCCGGTCTCACGGCGCGCCTTGGCCAGGAGCTTCAGACCCTTCTCACCGAGACCTTGGAATTCATAGGGTGACGTGCGTGGCTTGAACGCGCCCCCGCGCAGGATCCGCGCACCGGACTTCGCGATCGCGTGGGCCGTCGTCATCAATTGGGACTCGCTCTCGACCGAGCAGGGTCCGGCCATCACGATCAGTTCGGGGCCCCCGATCACCACGTCGCGGACCTTGACGGTGGAGTTCTCGGGGTTCGCCTCGCGGCTGGTGAGCTTGTGACGCTTCTGGACGGGCATCACCGATTCCACCTGCGGCCAGGCACGCAGGGCCTCCAGCGTGGGATGCCGCGTTTCATCACCGATCGCGCCGATGACGGTGCGCGCGACGCCATGCATGACATGGGGGCGGTAACCCAGCCGTTTGATTTCGTTGAGCACGGCTTTCTCGTCCTTCTTTGACACCTTGGATTTGAGTATGATGATCATGGGATTCTTGATGACGGATGAGGCCGCCGGACCGCCTACGGGACAAAAAAGCCGCAGGCGGGAAGCCTGCGGCGAAAGGGACAAACATGAAATGAAACTCACGAATCCCCACGCCAGCAGGCCCGGCAAAACCGGTGCCAATAGCCAAAGCCATAGCTGGCGGAGAAACGTGCGCTCACGATGAAGTCATCATAGGTAGGATCATGCCGACGTCAAACCCGCATTCCGACGTCGGGACGAGCTCCGAGAGTCCCAGTTCCAACCGGTTCGATTGGGGACTCGTATTTGGGACTCGTATAACTCGTCCCTCCGAGGGGTTGAGAAAAAAAGACGCCCCGCCGATTGGGGCGGGGCGTCGTGATGGAATTGGATCCGTGCCTTATTTATGCAGGCGCAGATACAGGTTGCCGGTGGTCGTCGGCAAGGTGACGGAGTTGTTCACCACTCCGGGCACCGTGGTCCAACCGGTGGTGCCCAGGTCGGGGTTTTCCTCGAGCGTGTAGCCCGTCACGTCGGACGGCCAACTGACCGTGATCGTGCCGGCGGAACGTTGCACCGCCAGGGACGGCGGCGGGACCACGACGATGGCCAGGGGGATGCCGTCCGCACTCGGCCCGCCGAGCGCCTCGATCTCCGCGTTGCTCAGGCGGCCGGCCCGGACCTGGATTGCGTTGACCCACATGACGCGCCGCTCGTCCTGGTCACCGTCACCGAACAGGATCGCCGTCGGTTGCATCGCACGCCGGGGATTGTCGAGGCGTTGGTTGGCGGTCCAGTTGTCCTGGAATATGCCATCGACATACTTCACGACGACCGGCGGGTTGGCCGCCTCATCATAGGCCG
>JANYCC010000315.1 GCA_025360495.1 Verrucomicrobiota bacterium
ACACACATTCAGA
The DNA here is from genome assembly GCA_025360495.1 of Verrucomicrobiota bacterium. Lineage (GTDB taxonomy): Bacteria > Verrucomicrobiota > Verrucomicrobiia > Limisphaerales > UBA9464 > UBA6176. Next base: position 14 of record JANYCC010000315.1, read on the forward strand.
CAGTATTGGGTGAGGAGGGGGAGCAACTGTTTCTTGCGACTCACAAAACCGGCCATCTCGAACACGCCGGGCTGGGTCTCCGGATAATGGATCAGGTCAAGGAACCGCGGTTCCCCCGCGATGAGCAGCAGGGAGGTCTGCAGGAAGACATCGGTGACCAGAAGGGCCGAAAAGAAATACCCGTGTGCGACCCGGTGTTGGCAGAGGGCGGCGAACAATTCATCGCGGCGTTTCCAGAACTGGTCGAACCCGAGTTCCTCGATCTGGGCGACACTGAAGCGTTTGCCGTCCTCCACGTATTCCTTGCAGTCGGTGGTGACGGCCTGCTCGGCGGATTTGCTGGTGAGAACGGAGCCGGAGCTGAAGAGCTTCTCGGTGAATTCCGTGGCGTTGAGGCCGCAGATCCCTTCCAAAAGGGCGAGCACCTCGGCGTCCCGCTTGGTCGTGGTGGGCGAGGTGAGGTTCAGGGTGTCCGACACCAGTCCCGCCAGGAGGCAACCGGCGATGGCGGGAAGGAGTTCGACGCGATGGGCGAAGAAACAGTCCGCCACGATGGTGCTGGTCGAACCCACCGGTTCATTGCGGAACAGGATGGGTTGCTGGGTCGTGAAAGCGCCGAGACGGTGGTGGTCGATGATCTCGATGATCTCCACGTGGGCGGCGCCATGGACGGCTTGGGACAGTTCGTTGTGATCGACCAGGATCAACTGGCGCTCGACCTTGCGCAGGAAATCCGACTTGGAAACGATGCCGGTGACCCGGCCATCCTCATCCACGACGGGGAAGGCTTGGAATTGGGAGGCGGCGGCGAGGCGCTGGGCGGATTCGAGCGGTTCGTCGGACTGGAACGACAGGAAATCTTTGCGCAACAGATGTTCCACCGCGATGGCCGACCGGCAGAGCATGGAGGTCGTGGTGGTGTCGTGCGGGGAGAGGATGACGCTGACCTCATGGGCTTGGGCGAGGGCGCGCATCTCCTCGGAGACCGGATAACCGCCGGTGATGATCACGCAACGGGCGCGGTTCTCGATGGCGGCGCGTTGGATTTCGTGGCGGTCCCCGACGACGACCAGGAGCTTTTCGGCGGCGTAATTGGGAAGGCGCGAGGCGAAGGAAGTCGGTTGCATGGCGCCGATCATGAGCACCAGGTCCTCCTCCCGATCGGGTTCGAACGCGCACAACATCTTGCCTTGGAGTGTGCGGGTGAGGCTGCGGACGGAGGCGACGCAACGGCGGCTGTCCCAGATGCGGTTATGGGACGGGAAGAAGAACTTGCTGGCCTTGAACACCGACAGCAGGCCCAGGCAGCGCCGTTCCTGGTCGAGCACGGGCAGCACCCGGATGTTCTTCTCGTCCATCGTCGCCAGGGCCTCGACCAAGGGCGTGCGGGGGGGCACCGAGATGACGTTGGCCCGCATCACGTCGGCGATTTTCGGGGAGACATCCGCCACGAACCGGGGCGCCGGCACACCGAACGTGCGCAGGACGAAATCAATGCGGTCGTTGGTGTCGCCACAGCGGGCGGCCACCACGTTGCGCATGCCGGTGCGGCGTTTGAACTCGGCGTAACCGATGGCGGAGCATATGGCGTCTGTGTCGGGATTGCGGTGGCCGATGACCAGGATCTCGCTCATGAAGGCTGGGAAAGAGTACCCGGGTCCCCGGGACGTTCAATCGCGGAGCCCGTAAACTTGTCGTGGCGCCTTTCCCACGCCTTAATCACCCCGTGCCTACGCATGTCATCGCAGTCGCCAACCAAAAGGGCGGCGTCGGAAAGACCACCACCACCGTCAACCTTGCCGCGTGTCTCGCGGCGATGGGGCGTCGGATCCTGGTGATCGATCTGGATTCCCAAGCCAACGCCACCAGCGGTCTCGGGCTCGAAAAAACCGAGGGAGGCTCGGTTTACCGGCCGTTGCTGGGCGACGGCGGGTTGCTGGAACGGATCCGGCCCACCGCCTTTCCCCACTTGGAAATGATCGCCAGCGAGGTCGACCTGTGCGGCGCCGAAGTCGAACTGGCACGCGCGGACGACTATCTCAACCGCTTCAAGAACGCCCTCGCCCCGGTCCGCACTTCCGGGCGGTTCGACCTGATCCTGCTCGATTGCCCGCCGTCGCTCGGCATCCTGACCCTCAATGCCTACGCGGCCGCCGACCGGCTCATCGTCCCGCTCCAATGCGAGTATTACGCGCTGGAGGGCATCGCAACCGTGACCCGCATCGTCAACCAGGTCCGCACCGACGGCATCAACCCCAGCCTGGACATCCTCGGGGTGCTGATGACCATGTTCGACGTGCGGACCAAGCTGTCGCAGTCGGTGGTGGGCGAGGTGCGGCAGCATTTCGGGGAGACGGTGTTCGAGACGGTGATCCCGCGGACGACGCGCCTGGCCGAGGCACCCAGTTTCGGGAAGCCGATCATTCACTACGACAAATACAGTGCCGGCGCGGCGGCCTACGAGGTGTTCGCGGTGGAGGTGGCGAAGCGGTTGGGACTTTGATCTTATGAGCACACCTGCCTGCCCGTCCTGCACCATGTCCGAGGTCCTCGCTCACCCGGACCGCTGGGAATGCGTCACCTGCGGCCACGAATGGGAACGCGAGCCCGAGCCCGCCGCCGCCCGCGTCGTCAAGGATGCCCACGGCACGGTCCTGGCCGACGGCGATTCGGTCACCCTGATCAAGGACCTGAAATTGAAGGGATCGTCCCAGGTGCTCAAAGGGGGCACCAAGGCCAAGGGCATCCGGTTGGTGGACGGCGACCATGAGATCTCCTGCAAGATCGACGGCAGCGCCATCGGCCTGAAGGCCTGCTTCGTGAAAAAGGCCTGACGGGCTGTTCACTTCAATCCCGCGGCACCCCCGATCACGCCCCGGACGATCGTCGGACCCAGTGTCGCCCCATAAAAGCTCATGCTCGCCTCGTAGCCGCCGCCCTTGTGGTATTCCTCGGCCGTCAGCATGTAACTCACCCATTCGTCCGCCAACCCGCCGATGGCGACCTGCCGGACCCACGGTTTTTCGCGCACAGCCCGTTTGACTTCCAGGCCCAGTCCCGACGCCAGTTCGCCCGGCACGCCCACGATCACCAGGTCGCCCAGGCGCAGGCTCGTGCTGTGGGTTTCCGTCGGAAACAGCCGTTCCACGAACCGGCCGACGTTCTCCTCGTTCAACCCGTATTCCTTGCCGCCGGTCGACATGAAATCCGGATGCCACGTCCGTTGGGGAAGCGCAATCGGCACGGTGTGAAAGTCGAAGGCGGGGGATGATTGCGGCTGGATGCGGGTCCAATCGCGCCAGGCAATCAGGCCCAATTCGCGGCCGTAACGCTCGGCGCGTTCCCAGGCGGATCCGGAATCGGGCCGCGCCACCGGGGCCTGGTCGCCTTCCGCACCGTTATAATACATCACCGTCACCCCCTGGCCGATCAGCGCCTCCAGCGTCCGTTGCAAATGGCCGGGCCAATCCCCGGAAAACATCATCTCCTGCGCGCTCATGAACGTGGGATGGGCCGTCCAGTTCACCAGCACGGCCAGTGGCTTGCCGGCTTCGGTATCGATGCGGGTCAACGTCAGGTCGGGGTCCACGGTTGTGTTGCCGGCGCGACGGTTCCGATTCCATCCTTCCAATGGAACAGTGACCGAACCGACGGTGATGACGGTGGGATTCTGTGAAGCCGTCGTGATGAGACCGGCGATTTTGGCCACGGTCCGGTCGTGAAGTTCCTGGTGAAAGAGTCCGAGTTGGGGGATTTGAAACGTGTTGGCCGGGTTCAGTGCGCCCAGGTCGATGCTCGTGTGGGAATGACTGGGAAGCAGCAGGATTTGCTCGGGACGCCAACCCTCGGTGGTCAGCCGTGCGGCGACCTCATTCTTGAACCCCGGCGGGAAGCCCAGGATATCGGCCGTGACCAGCACGAACCGGCGCGGGCCGTCGGAGAGGACGAGCGCCTTGGCCCAGACGCGGTCATGGATGCCGGTGGCGGGCTGGCTCATCCGTTCGCCATAACCGCCAAGGCTGGCTTTCAGTTCCAAGGGAGGGGTGAGGTCGACCCGGGAAACCCCACCGAGGACAGCCGCGGCCACCGGATTGAATTGGGTGCTGAAGCCAACGCAGAGAGCCGTCAACAGTGGGATCAGTTTCCTCATGGTCCGGCCCAGCATTGCCACCCCCGACGCTGGCAGACAAGCCCGGGGCGAGGGTCATGGGGGGCGCATCTTGGCACTGCCCCCAAGGATGCCATCAGGGCGGCTCGGGTGGAACCTCGCCGATTCGAAGTTCCCACAACCCTGGTCTTTTTT
>JANYCC010000032.1 GCA_025360495.1 Verrucomicrobiota bacterium
TGCCGGTCGGTGAGGCCGAACAGATCGTGCAGGCGGTGCGGGGCAATGGTGGGACCTGCTGGTACCTGAAGGCGCAAGACGAAGGGCACGGCTTTGCGAAGAAGCGGAATGTCGATTTCCAGTTCTTCAGCACGGTCCTGTTCCTGCGCGCGCACCTGCTGGAAACCAGCCGGCCGGCCGGACGGACCGATTGAGCGGGATATGGGGGAGGCGGAGACCACGGATTTGACGGATGACACGGATATCAAAGGGCAGTCTTTCGGCTTTATCCGCGTCATCCGTGTCATCCGTGGTGAGATTCCTTCCCCAGCGTCGCGATGGTGTTCGAGCCTTCCATGGCGGCGGTATTCCTGTCCGTGACCGTGTCCGTGTCTGCCCGGAGGAGATTCCGGATTCGTGGTTTTCCTCCGGGGTGTAAACGGATAGGTTCGGGCCACCAAATCCCGCGGATACCGCACACCCGACTCCCAAGGAGCCTCTTATGCCCATCATGACCGGACTTTCAGGCAATGAGATGTATTGCCTCCACCTCAAGGGCCTCACCGCCGGCGAACTGGTGGTGGGCAACAGTGTCCATTCACTCGGGTTCCTCGGGGGAATCGGGGCCGGGCTTCGGGGTGCGTTCGGGGGCGAGGTGACGCAGGTCACGGAGGTGATCAGCGAAGGCCGGCACCAGGCGCAGGAACGCATTTTGCTGGAGGCGCAACAGCACGGAGCCAATGGAATCTCCGGGGTGACCAGCGAACTGCGGCACCTGCGCGGCAACATTGAATTCCTCTCCGTCGCCTCGGGCATCCACGGCAACCTGGCCGGTTCCCAAGGCATCTTCTCCACCAGCAGCAATGCCCAGGAACTTTATTGCCAACTCGACGCCGGCTACACCCCGATCCGGTTTGTCATCGGGAACGTCGCCTATTCGGTCGGGGTCGCGGGCGGGATCGTCGGAGCCTTGAAGAGCCTGGCGCGGGGCGAGATCCGGGAATTCAGCGACATCTTCAATTCCACCCGGCATCTCGCGCTCCGTCGGATCGTCGATGAGGCGCGGGCGGTCGGCGCGAACGCCGTCGTCGGCATCGAGACCCGCATCATGCCGTTCCAAGGCGTCCATGAGATGCTCATGCTGGGCACGGCGGCCTGGCACCCGGGCCTGGCGGAGAGCTCAGTGCGGGAACCGGTGACCAGCGATCTCACCTGCGAGGAAATGTGGAACCTGGCCGCGCTCGGTTACGCACCGCTCAAGCTGCTGCTGGGCACGTCCGTCTATTCACTCGGCTTCGTCGGCGGACTGAAGGCGATGTTCAAGAGCTTCACCCGGGGGGAGATCAGCGACCTGACCTCGCTCGTCTATGACGCGCGGGAACATGCGATCGGGTTGCTGAAGGCCGAAGCGGAGGCCATCGGTGCGGATGACGTCGTCGGCATCAAGACCCATATCCACGAGTTGGGTTCGCTGATCGAGTTCATGGCGATCGGCACGGCGGTGAAGCGCATCCCCGGTCTCGGCACGGTCACCGCCACGTTGCCAGCGCAGGCGATCATCAAGGACAAAGACACGTGGATCACCAGTGACGACAACATTTTCTCGGTGATGAAGAACGCCGGCGGAGGCGGGGGCGGAGACTAGGATCCTTTCTTGTCGGGGGAAGGTTCCGAAAAGGTTCAGATTCTGACGGTTGCGCTCCGGTCGGGTTGGTCCATTCTCCCGCCGGATGAAGAAGCAGAAACTGATGCTGGCGCTCGCCGTGGCGGGCACGCTGTTCGCCGTTGCCCAAGCCCAAGCCCAAGCCCAAGCTCCCTCGGCGGAAAACCTCCGTCGCCGGGCACTCGAGGTTGTCTCCCCCATTCCCGACCGTATGCCGGGCGGAGAAAAGGACACCGCGACACTCGTCGCCCTCGGCAGGCAGCTATACTTCGAGAAGCGCATCTCGGCCAACAACAGCCAGTCGTGCAACAGTTGCCATCAGGTTGATGGAGGCCGGGCCGGCGTGGATCATCAATCCACCTCGCCGGGCGCGTTCGGCAAACGCGGCGGCCGCAATTCACCGACCACGCTCAATGCCGGCTTTCATCTCGCCCAGTTCTGGGATGGTCGCGCCGCCGATCTCGCCGCCCAGGCCAAGGGACCGATCCTCAATCCGATCGAGATGGGCATGCCCGGCGACACCGCCGTCATCGAGCGCATCGCCGGAATCAAGGCCTACCAGAAGGGCTTTTCGAAGGCGTTCCCCGGCGACGCCAGTCCCATCACCTATGATCATCTCGCCCAGGCGATCGCCGCGTTCGAACGCACCTTGGTGACCCATGATCGCTTTGATGACTTTCTCAAGGGCGACGACCATGCGCTGAATGCCACGGAGCTCAAGGGCCTGAACGAGTTCCTGACGGTCGGTTGCACCACCTGCCACAACGGTCCCCTCTTCGGCGGTAACGGCTTTCGCAAACTCGGCGCGGTGAATGCCTATCCCAACCTCACGGACAAGGGTCGGATCGTGGTCACCAAAGAGGAGGAAGACCTGCATGTCTTCAAGGTGCCGTCGCTCCGCAACATCGCACTGACCGCCCCGTATTTCCACGATGGCTCGCAGAAGTCGCTCACCCAGACCGTCTCCCAGATGGCTTGGCTCCAATTGGGCCGGAAGCTGACCGAGGATGAGGCCGGCTCCATTGTCACGCTGCTCCGCACCCTCAATGGCAAGGGTCGCACCGGCAAGGAAACCATTGCCTCAGTCGGTCCCGGCGCCTCTTCGGGCGAACCCGCCATGCCCTGACCCGGTACGGTTCAACACGAACCGACGGAGGTGACCGGGCGGTGCGAAGGGGTTCCGGCCTCGCAACGGTCGTCTCCTATGGCCCCTCGGCCTTGAGCCCATCCCACGTGTCGAGGTAAAGCTGGCGCACCGGGGCGGCCACGGGCAGGTCGCGCGGCAGATTCTTCCATTTGATGAGCTCGATGACATCCGAAAAGTCCTTGTTGCGGCGCAGGGGACTGACGCGGTAGCTGTCGAGTTTGAGGGAAATGAGATCGGGCAGGGAGACCAGTCGCGGGGTGTCGGAGATTTCCGAGGGTTCGGGGAACGGCACCTCGCAGCCGTACCGCAGGACCCGGCCGGCGGGCAACAGGTCGATCTTCACGTCGAACCGTTTATCCACCAATCGGTCGGCCACGCCGGGCACCCGGCGGAACGGTCCGGTGAGATCCGCGGTCAGGAATTCGGCTGCTTCCAGGACGTCCGGCACCACGATGTCCACATCGATGGTGAAGCGGGGGTAACCGTGTTCCTGCACCGCCAACCCGCCGACGATCAGGTGGGGGATGTGCCAATGGGCCAGTGTCTCGGCGAGGGCTTGGGCGACCTTCACCAGCCGATGGTTGTCGGTGTTCTCGCGCAACAGCCAGGCCTCATGATCCCCGAAGGTGATCGTGCCATGATTCACCGGGCCCGGTGGGACCAGGCCGGATTTCACGGGGTTGGGCGCAGCCGTGTTCATACCCCAACCCATAACCCGCTCTCCGGCATTTGTCGTCCCCGTTCCCCGATTATCTCCCGGGCTTCATGCCCCGTTGGATTTGCTCAAGCCGCAGCAGCACGTCATTGGTCAACCGATCCATCTTTTCATGAAGATTCACGATCTCCAACTCGGCCTTCAGGTTGACATCATATTCGACGTCGGAGCGCACCCGGTCCTTGGCCACCTGGCGGTTCTGGCTGAGCAGGACGAACACCGAGAGGAAGATGGCCTCGAGTGAAACCGCCAGGGTCAGGAAGCCGAAGGGAAAAGGATCGAACTGGCGGAGGCCGTGCAGGGGGACGGTGTTGACCAGCATCCAGACGGTGAACCAGACGACGTGCAACAGCAGGAAGGTGATGCTGCCGGCGAATTCCGCGATCCAGTCCGCCGACCTTTGGAGCATCGTGCGCCGGTCCTCGACCTCCTCGTTGGCGTTCCGCGTGGCGGTGTGACGGAGACGTTCGGAACTCACCCGGAGCCGGCGGCCCATGGCGGCGAGCAGGTCCATGGAGGCCTCGGGATGGCGTTGGAGGAATTCCCGGAGTTGATCGCGGTCCAGCCGCAGTGTCTCGGTGTCCTGGGTCGCGATCACCGAGGCACTGCGGCTTCCGCCGTCGAGCAGGGACAATTCGCCGAAGAAATCACCGCGGCCGGCGACCTCGAGGACGATGCGTTCGCCCGTGTCGTTCTTGAAAAACACCTCGACTTCGCCGGACCGGATGACGAACAGCGCATCGCCGGGCTCACCGATCTGGAGGATCATCGCGCCGGCGGGGAACCGCACCAAAGTGAGCTGCTCGGCCAAGGCGGCACGCTCGGAGCCATCCAGGAATTGGAACAGCGGGACGTCCTTGAGCAAATCGGTTTCCGGTTGCACGAGAGCGCATCCTAGCCGCCGGAAAGGCAAAACAAACGGGGATTTTCAACCCCGCTTCAGGGGCGTGGTGGCTTCGTTTCCTGCGTTCCGTTCTGTGAGGATGCTGCCTCGGGACGCAGCGGACCGGGTTCAGCCCGGGTCAGGCCGTTTTTCCGCGGATGAATTGAAGGGTGATCTCGGCCACCCGACGACCATACATTTCCGCCGTCTCCAAGTCGCCTTGCGGGGGTGCGGCGGGCGGGTTGACCTGGAAACTGGCGGACATCGGGCCGACGAAGGAACCGACGCGGTTGTGGGCTTCCGGTCCCGGGCCGGCGATCCGGTTCATCTCCTCGGGCCGGTTGGACGAAGGCATCATCCCCAAGCCCACGAAAATCATCCCGTGTTGCATGGCGTTGATGACGAGTCCGAGCAGCGTGTTCAGTTTGTCGCCGGAAAAGGACGAGGAGTTGGTGAAGGCTCCGGCCACCTTGTTCTTCCAGGCCAGCGTGAACCATTTCTTCGCCGCCGCCTCGACAAACACCTTCATCCCGGCCGACATGCTGCCCATATAGGTCGGGCACCCGAAGATGATGGCATCGGCGGCGTCCAATTCGTCCAAACGCGCCGCCGCCTCTTCCGCGGTGTACAGCCGGGCCTCGATGGTGGGGACGGACTGCGCGCCGCGAAACACGGCCTCGGCCTGAAGTTTTGTGTGGCCGTAGGTGGAATGATAAACGATGGCGATGGTGCTCATGTTCTTGACCTGTTTGGTTTGGCATCAATTGTTGACGAATTGATTCGTAGCGGACCGGTGACGGTTCGACTGAACGTGACAATGCTTCGACCATGAAAACCTCGCATCTTTTATCTTCGCTGCTCGTCCCCGCCCTGTGGTTGGGCACCGGTTGCCGGCGGGACGAGGCGGCCGCCCCCGCACCCGAAAAAGGGACGATCGAACGGACCGTCGACAAGGCCCGGTCGGTGACCACCGGGGCGGTCGTGTCCCTCAAAGCTTCCACGGGGGCCGCCGCGACCCAGGCCGGGAAAATCGCCGGGTCCGCCAAGGAGACCGCCATGGAGGTTGGGGAAAAGGCCCGGACCAAGGGCGGACAGGCCGCCGAAGCCGTCAAGGACAAGGCGGGTGCGCTCGCCAACTCCGCCAAGGAGACGGCGGTCGGGGCCATGGACAAGGCCCGGGCCAAAGGGGGCCAGGTCGTGGAGGTCGTGAAGGACAAGGCCGAAACCCTTTCCGCCTCCGCCAAGGACAAGGCGGGGGTCGCATCCGACAAGGCCCGCACCATCGGGAAAGAGGTCCTGGACGACGCCCGGGCCGCCGGACAGAAGACCGCGGACAAGGCCAGAGAGGTCGGTGAAAAGGCGGCCGATGTCGTGAAGGACGCGGCGAACAAGGGGTTGGACGCGTTGAAGCGGAATTGAGGATTCTCAGTATTTTGACACCTCAAACGTGGTGTCGAACCAGAGCCCGTTCAGTTCGAACTGCATTGCCGGTGGGTCAAAGTCCCCACGGAACCAGTGGAAGGTGTTGCGTTCCCGGATGAGCCCGCACACCTCGTCGAACACCGCGGGGTCGAAGGCGAGGAGGTTCCATCGATCCCGGCGAAGTTCCGCGCGTTTCATGGCGTGGCGCAGGGCCTCGGCTTCGGTCGGCGAACGTTGGAGGATCCAAAGTTCGGTGCCCGGACATTTCACGGCAATCTTGTGGAGTCGGGCGGGGCCGCCCTCGGAGCATTCGATCCACAGCTTGGGCCGGAGGTCGTAGCCCAGTTCGACCAGGCCCGGGGTGAAGGGGACGGCGTCATCGGGCACATTCGTGTCGATCTGGAGGCGTTCGCGGAAAAACAGCGCCCAACCGAGGATTTTCAAGGCGACCTGGCGTTCCGATTCATCCGGGCCCAACCCGATGATGATCTTGCGGGGCAGGGACCGGCGCCGGTCATCACTGGTCGTTTGGAAGGTGAACTTGTGCGCCACGCCCGATCACCGTACCGGATCGCCGCCGGGGAAGGAAGGGGCAGGACCCGTCCTGGGATCGAAGTCCGGGTTTGCGACGGCGCGGGTTCTGCTTAGCTTTCAGTCATTCCAGCCCGCTCAAAATGAAACCGTTGCGCACCCTCCTGCTGTCCGCCTGGCTGCTCGTCCTCGGGACCGCCGTCCACGGGCAGGTCACGATCACCGAGTTCCTCGCCAGCAATTCCCATGGGCTCACCGACATCGATGGCGATCATTCCGACTGGATCGAGTTGTTCAACGGAGGACCGACGGTGGTGAACCTGAAGGGTTGGTCGCTCACGGACAATGTGGATCAGCCGCGCAAGTGGGTGTTCCCGGCGGTGCCATTGAATCCCGGGGCCTACCTCGTCGTGTTCGCTTCGGGGAAGGACCGGACCAACGCGGCGACGCAGTTGCACACCAGTTTCTCGCTGTCGGCCGCCGGCGAGTATCTCGCGCTGTTCCCGCCCGAGTCCGACGCGCCCACGACCGAGTTCGCCCCCGCCTATCCGTCCCAACGGACCGACATCTCCTACGGTGTCCGGGCCGGCCAACGGTATTATTTCAACCCGCCGTCCCCCGGTGCGGCCAACACCGGCGGTGTGGGCGATTTCGTGGCGGACACGAAATTCAACCGCGACCGCGGGCTCTATGACACGCCGTTCGACCTGGTGATCTCCTGCGACACCGTCGGGGCGACCATCCGCTACACGACCAACGGCGCACCGCCGACCCTGGCGTTCGGGCTCACCTATGTCGCTCCGATCAACATCGCCCGGTCGGTCGTGGTCCGGGCCGCGGCATTCAAGGACGGGTTGCAGCCATCGGATGTCGACACGCAGACCTACCTGTTTCTGGCGGACGTGATCCGTCAGCAGCCGACCGGCACGGCGCCGTGGCCGGAATGGCCGGCGCCGGGGAGCCAGTCGCAGACGTTCAACTATGGGATGGACAAGAGGATCGTCGATGGCGCGGCCTATAAGGACCAGATCGTGCCGGCCCTGCGCGCCCTGCCGACATTTTCGGTGGTCACCACGCTCTCGAACCTGTTTGACCGTGCGACGGGTATTTTTTCGAACGCCGGCCAGGACGGTCGGGGTTGGGAACGGCCGTGTTCGCTGGAGCTGATTTTCCCGGATGGGCGGAAGGGATTCCAGATCGACTGCGGGATCCGGATCCGGGGCGGGTACAGCCGGAGCACGGGCAACCCGAAGCACGCCTTCCGGTTCTTCTTCCGGGAGGAATACGGGGTGGCGAAACTGAAGTTCCCGCTGCATGAGGGGGGCACCGATGAGTTCGACGCCCTCGACCTGCGGACCTTCCAGAATTATTCGTGGAGTTTCGAGGGGGACACCCGGGGCGTGTTCATCCGGGATGTCTTCTCGCGCGACTCCCAACTGGCGATGGGCCAGCAAGGCGAGCGCGGCAACTATTACCATCTCTATATCGACGGGATTTACTGGGGCATCTACAACTCGGCGGAACGTCCCGAGGCGAGCTTCGGCGCCACTTATTTCGGCGGGGTCAAGGAGGACTACGACGTCGTGAAGGTCGAGGCCGGGCCGTATGCGCTTAACGCGACGGACGGAACCATGGACGCCTGGACCCGGCTTTATAACCAGGTCAAGGCGATCACGCCCGCGACGGCGGACGCCGTGTACCGGAAGGTCCAGGGGCTCAACCCCGACGGCACCCCGAATCCGGCGTATGAGAACCTGGTCGAGATCGACAACCTCATCGACTACATGCTGGTGATCGTCTACGGGGGCAACCTGGACGCGCCGATCTCCAATTTCCTCGGGAACACGCGGCCTAACAACTGGTACGGCCTCCGTAACCGCACCGGGGTCGCCGGTGGATTCCGGTTCATGGCCCATGATTCCGAACACACCCTGCTTGATGTGAACCAGAACCGCCTCGGGCCGTTCTCGGCGGGGAGCGATTCCGTGGTCTATTCGAGCCCGCAATATGTGTGGCAACAACTCTGGCAGAGCCCGGAGTTCCGCGTGCGCATCGCCGACCGGACCCAACGTCATTTCTTCAATGGTGGGGTGTTCACCACGGCCTCCGCTCAGGCGCGTTTCGGATTGCGCACGAACCAGCTCTACCTGCCGGTCGTCGCCGAATCCGCCCGCTGGGGGGACAGCAAAGTGGCGACACCCCTGACGCGCGACGGCAACTGGCTGCCGACGGCGAACCAGATCGAGCGGACTTATATGGTGCAACGGTCGGCCATTGTGCTGAACCAATTGCGGGCCAAGAACCTTTTCCCAAAGATCGGGGCGCCCGTGCCCAACCCGTTTGGCGGCGTGGTGGCGGCGGGCACCCCGGTCACTCTCACCGGGCCCGACGGTGCGGCCGTGCTCTACTCCCTCAATGGCGCCGACCCGCGCCTCCCCGGCGGCGCGGAAAACCCGGGTGCCCGGCTTTATACGGCGCCCATCGTCATCAACGGGCCGGTCACCCTGCGCACCCGGACCCATGCCACGGCGACCACCAACGAATGGAGCGGGATGGTCGAGGTGGATTTCTATATCGCCCAGGATTTCACCCGGCTCCAGTTGACGGAATTGATGTATCATCCGGCACCCGATCCGGCCTCCGGCTTCAGCCGCGATGATTTCGAGTTCATCGAGTTGAAAAACGCCGGGGCAGTGCCGCTGGATCTTTCGGGGGTGCGCTTTTCCAACGGCCTGGATTATGCCTTTCCCCGCGGCACCGTGTTGGCTCCGGGGCAGCATCTGGTGCTGGCCAGCAATCGCGCCGCGTTCACGTACCGTTACCCGGGCCGCGCGCTCCTCGACACCTATGCCGGCCTCCTGGACAACAACGGGGAACACCTGACCCTCGCCGGACCGGATGGCGCGGCGATCCTGGATCTCACTTATAACAACAAGGCCCCCTGGCCCGAGGCGGCGGACGGACTTGGTTTCTCCCTGGTGCCGCGCGATCCGGACCATAACCCGGATCCGGCGGACCCGGCCAACTGGCGGGCCAGTTCCATCGCACTCGGTTCGCCGGGGAACGACGATGTCGCGGCGGGCATCCCGGTCGTCCAGGTGAACGAGATCCTCAGCCACACCGACCTGCCGGAATTGGACGCGGTGGAGTTGTTCAACCCGGGTTCGGAGGCCGCCGATATCAGCGGTTGGTACCTGACGGACGACCGGGGGAAGCCCCGCAAGTATCGGTTCCCGGCAGGCACCTCGATCGCCCCGGGCGGTTATCTGACCGTGGATGAATCCGGGTTCAATGCGTCTGCATTGGGAACAAATGCGTTTCAACTCAGTTCTCACGGGGACGCGGTGTTTATCTATAGCGCGAACGCCGCGGGCGATTTGACGGGTTTCAGCGACGGCACGGGATTCGACGCGGCGGCGAACGGGGAGAGCTTCGGGCGCCACACGAATTCGGTCGGACTGGTCGAATTCGTGCCGCAGATCGCGCTGACCCTGGGTGCGGTCAATGCCGGGCCGCGGATCGGTCCGGTGGTGTTGAACGAGATCTATTATTCGCCGCCGGTCGGTGAATTGGCCTTTGTGGAGATCCGCAATATCAGCGCTCTTGATCAACCGCTTTATGATGTCGCCCACGCCACCAACACCTGGCGGATTGGCGGACTTGGATTCGCATTTCCCGAAGGTGTGACTTTGCCGCCGGGTGGTTTGGCGGTGGTGACCGAGGCGGCTGCCGACCGATTCCGTCAGCAATACGGCGTGCCCGCGTCGGTTCCGGTCTTCGGGCCTTCGACGGGCCAGTTCCAGCGCAATGGCGAACGGTTGGAATTGCTCCGCCCGGATGCGCCCGACACGGTCACGAATGCCGATCATTCCATCTCGGTGATCGTGCCTTATGTGCTGGTGGATGCGGTGCGTTATAATGACCGCGCACCGTGGCCCTTGGAGGCGGCCGGCGGCGGGTCTTCTCTCGAACGTCGTGTGCCGGTCGCCTATGGCAATGATCCGGCCTCGTGGCGTGCAGCACCGGGCGGTCCCTCACCGGGCCTCGGCAGCGCGGCCAATCGTTCCCCGCGCGTCAACGCCGGCCCTGACCGCGAACTGTCCGCAGCCTCCTTCCCGCTCTCCGTTGACCTCGCCGGATTCGCCTCGGATGACGGCCTTCCCGATCCGCCGGGAATCCTGACGCTTCACTGGAGCCAGGTCGATGGGCCCGCCGGGGTGGTCTTCAATGCCGGGTCCAGCAGCAATGGAACGGTCCAGGTCCCGGGACAGGGTGTCTATACGCTCCGTCTCACCGCTTCCGACGGGGAACATGAATCGTCCGACGACGTGCAGTTGACCGTCACCCGCCCCGGGGTTTCCGGGACAATCGTGCCCTTCGGAAGTGTGTGGCGGTATTCGGACCTGCGACAGGACCTCGGCACCGCGTGGCGTCAGCCGGGGTTCGATGATTCCGCATGGAAATCCGGGCCGGCCCGGATGGGGTTCGGTGGCGATGGCGAGGTCACCGTGATCGATGGCGGACCGGACGGCGACCGCATCCCCACGGTTTATTTCCGCCTGAAATTCAACGTGGCGGGAGCGAAGGCGGTGTCCGACCTGAACCTGCAGGTGATCCGGGATGACGGCATCATATTATATATAAACGGGACCGAGGTGTACCGCTCGAACATGCCGGACGGTGACGCGGTGTTCTCGACCTGGGCGAGCAGTGCGATCGGGGGTGCGGACGAGACGACCCCGTTGTCGGCGGTGGTGTCGCCGGCGGTGTTGGTCGATGGGGTCAACGTGATGGAGGTCGAGTTGCACCAGGCGAACCCGACGAGTTCGGATCTCGGGCTCGACGTGTCGCTGACCGGGACGGTCTCCGCGGTGAATGTCGCACCGACGGCCGATGCGGGTCCGGACCTGACGGTGACCTTGCCCGACGTGGCGAAATTGAGCGCCACCTTCACGGACGACGGACTGCCGCAACCGCCGGGGGTTCCGACCTTCCTATGGAGCAAGGTCAGCGGGCCGGGTTCCGTGGGCTTCATCAGTCCGGGGTCGCTGGCGACGACGGCGGTGATCGGGGCGGCGGGCGATTATGTGCTGCAGTTCCAGGTGAACGACGGGCAGTTGTCGGCCTCGGACACGGTGGCGGTTCGGGTGCTGCCCGCGGTGGTGCCGCCGTTGGTGCTGACGGCGTTGCGGGGCAATCCGGTGACGCTCCAATTCCGGGCGGAAGCGGGGCAGGCGTACCAAGTGAGGTTTCGCACGGATCTCGTGTCGGGGGACTGGTTGAAACTCACGGATGTTCCCGCGGCCCGGGAGCGGACCGTGGAATTGCCCGACGCGGCCGCTGATGCGCAACGATTCTACCAAGTGGTGGGAGTGTTGCCGTGAGGGGAAGCTGATTCCTTATGCGAATTACCCCACGGAGGGACGGGTTCCGGGATCAGCGCGGCCTGACCCTCATGGAAGTGTTGGTTGTCGTCGGCGTGCTTGTGATCCTGGCCGGGATGGTCTTGCCACCTATGGCGATGGCAAATGCGAAGGCCGGGCGGATCAAGTGCATTGGCGAGCTTAAGGCCATCGGACTCGCGTACCGCATTTTTTCGACGGACCACGGAGGCGGGTTCCCGTGGGGTTTGTCGGTGACCAATGGCGGCTCGCGCGAATGGCTCGGAGATGACCCCCAGATCTGGCGGCATTGGGTCACGGTCACGAACTTTCTTAGGACACCGGCCCTCCTGATCTGTCCCGAGGATGAAGAACGCCAGCCGCCCAAGCACTATTTCACGGACCCAAAGCCGTTGGTATGGGCCCAAATCACCAACAATTCGCGCTTGAGCTATTTCCTCGGCCTGAACGCCCGGGAGGACATTCCGGATACGATCCTGGCGGGAGATCGAAATCTCACCATCGGTGGTGTACCGGTGCCGTCCGGTCGCCTCCTGCTTCGGACCAACGACGTTCTCGGGTTCACGGAGAAGGTACATGACTCCGCCGGGAACATCCTGCTCGGTGACGGCAGTGTGCAGCAGGTGACCAGCAGTCGGTTGCGTGAATGCTGGACGGCCGCCCAGATGAGCTCCGGTCTCTCCACCAATGTCTGGCTGGTGCCGTAGGGGGTTTCAGCGCCGTGGTGTTGTCGAGGGTCCGACCGGCTGAAGCCCGGTACTCCGAACCCGGAGCCGACGCAAAGGACCTGTCTCTCGGTCGGGCCTCCCGGCATGATCGGTCCGTGCCGCCTGTCGCCGCCGATCTCCTGACCTCCCTGCTCCGCGAGGTCTCGCGATCCTTCTATCTCACCCTTTGGATCCTGCCCCGTCCCGTCCGGCGACCCATCGGACTGGCCTATCTGCTCGCCCGGGCCACCGATACGATCGCGGATTCCGAGTGGGTTCCGGTGACGGAACGGTTGGGCGCCCTGGATGCCCTCCGCGATCGCATTCTGGGGCGACGGATGGAACCTCTCGATTTTTCGCGCCTGGCCGCGGGGCAGGTCAATCCCTCCAAGCTGGTGAACCCCGTCACCCCGGCGGAGGGCGTGCTGCTCCGGCGGGTGGAGGAGGCGATCGCCGCGCTGGAGGGAATGCCGGACGCGGACGCGGCGGAAATCCGGGGGGTGCTGACCACGATCACGGGTGGGCAGGAACTCGACCTCCGACGCTTCGGCCAGGTGCGGCCGGGCGACGTCCGGGCGCTGGCGACGGCCGCGGAACTCGATGATTATACGTATCGGGTCGCCGGTTGCGTCGGGGAATTCTGGACGCGGATCTGTCGGACCCACTTATACCCGTCGTTGGCGCTGGATGACGGAAAGATGCGGGCCGACGGAGTGAAACTGGGGCAGGGATTGCAGTTGGTGAACATCCTGCGTGATCTGCCGCGAGATCTGCGAACGGGGCGGTGTTATATGCCGGCGGACGCACTGGCGCGGATGGGGTTGGTGCCGGCCGATTTGCTGAAACCGGAGAATGAGGCCCGCGTGTGGCCGCTTTATTCGGAGTGGGTGATTCGGGCGGAGTCCCATCTCGCCGCGGGTTGGGCTTATGTCACGGCATTGCCGCGGGGCCAGGTCCGGATGCGGTTGGCCTGCGCGTGGCCGGTGCTGCTGGGCGTGATGACGTTGCAACGGTTGAAGGCGGGCGGCGTGCTCGATCCGTCCCGTCGCATCAAGGTGAGTCGTTCGGACGTGCGGGCGGTGATGTGGGCGACGGTGTGGCGTCTGATGTTCGGGCGGGCGTGGGATCGGTTGGATGCATGGGCGCGGTCCCGGTGAAAAGGATCAACGGCCGAGCAGGCGGACGAGGAACCGTTGGGGTTGGGTGAGGAGCAATTCGCGGAGGAGAGCGTCGGCATTGGCAGCCTTCGGTTCGTGCAAACGCTGCGCGAAGAGGAACGCCACCCCGAAGGCGCAGGCCGTGAGCGTGAAGAACACGGAATAACGGTTCCAATCCAATCCCAACGCCCGGAGATGACGCGTCCCGATGGCGTCCAAAACCAGCCCCCAGAGGATGGGTGAAAGGCCGAGGGTGATTTGCCAGACGACGGCGAAGAGCGCGAAGAAATGATTGCGACCCATGGCCGGGACGATGGTCATGGCCAGCCGGTTGTTGGAGGCGGCGAAGAGGGAGTTGA
>JANYCC010000341.1 GCA_025360495.1 Verrucomicrobiota bacterium
CGTGGAAAGGCGGGTGGGAAAACCCGCCGCCCCGGAGCTGTCGCGACCGCGCTGGGAGGGCGGGTTTTCCTACCCGCCCCGCCTCTTCAATGGGCCGGCTTCCCACGATGCCAGGATGGGCCCGATCCGGCGCGCCCAGAAAGGCGACTGTGGCCAACGTCGTTCCCGGGCATAATAATACGTCCTCGCCTTCAGATATCGCGAAAAATGGTTTTCCAACCGAAGGGCATAATCTTTGAGGGCGGTCTTTTCGTTGCCAAGCTGACGGTGAATGCATTGTCCCGCCTGGATGCCGGAGTCGAGCGCCTTGTGCACACCCTGTGCGGAGAGGGGATCAAACGCCATCGCCGCGTCGCCGACCGCCAGCCAGTGATCCCCCGCGAAGCGGTCGAGTCGCGAGGTGTTGGCCGACACCACACGGGGGACCCCAAGCAGGCTCCAGCCATTGACCCGGGATCGGGTCCGGCGGGTTGCCGCCAATTCACGGTGCCAATGATCCTCCGAGGCATGGCAACCTGCGGCATACGAATCGGCATCGGTCATGAGCGCGACGACCATCCGCCGGTCAGGCAACAGGGCCGAATACCACCATCCGCCCTCCACCGCTTCCACCAAGGCCCGGTGTCCGACGGTGCCGCCGTCGCCGCCACCCGTGAAAAGGGCCGTCGCCGCCACCAGATGATCCCAGCTCTTCCGAACCGCCCCCTGTTGGCAGGCAAACGAGGAGGCACGGCCGGTGGCGTCCACGATGAATCGCGCCCGGCACCGGAGTCGCCCACCCCGGGATTCCAGGGCGAGCATCCAACCGTCTGCGCCATGGGCTCGCGCGGAAATGACCCTTGTTCCGCGCAGGACGTTCGCACCGGCCTCCTGGGCGGTCTGGGCGAGCATCGCGTCGAAGGAAGCCCGATCCAGATGCCAGCCCGATCCATGCGGATGGAAGATGAAGTCCTTTTCCTGGCAATCATCCCCTCCCCATACCGATTGGAAGCCGGGGGACGGCAGAGGCTTCCCGGCGACGAATGGTTCCCATGCTCCCAGTTGAACCAGCGGATCGCGCACGGATGGGGGAAGGATCTCGCCGATCCGTGGCTTCTCATAGCCGGTCTGCTCGATGACGGTGACCGAATGTCCCCAATGCCTCAGGGTGAGTGCGGTCGCACATCCGGAAGGTCCGCCTCCGATGACCCCCACATCCACGGTCTCAGGCCCGTTCGGTTTCAACGTACTTGGAACCTTTCTTCACCACGAAGCCGAGACGATGCCATCGCTCAATCATGTCGTCGGGACTGTGGATCAGGTCCCGGATCCACGGCACCTGCGGACCGCCCTGCTCCGGAAAAACATCGTCCGGTCGCTGCGCGGGCCACCACGCGAGGTCGCCGTCCTGCGTGCAATCCAGGAAGTCCGCCTGCCACGGCACCGACATCTGTTGGGTGATTTCCCCCGCTTCCAATTTGGCCCGGTCGACTCGGAAAGGCTCGGTGAACGCAAACACATCGCGGAGCATCCATCCGGCCTCAATCCCGGGATAAAATGCGGCCCCCACGCAGTTCTCGAGCGCGGCCCGGTCGAGTCCCTCGGGGGTGATTCTCCTCCGCGGTTTGGGGATTCCGTGCCAGTCGTTGATGAAGTCGCCATCCCTCCATTTCTTCAGGCGGCCATATTGGATGCCCGTCAGCGGCTGGCTCTTGCCGTCGGTATAATAATCCGACCAGATCATCGGCATGTCCCCATCGCTGTCCTCGTCGTGGGGCAGGGAAGGGTCGCGGAGGCGGGAGAAGACGGCCTTGCGGGCGGCGGCGGTCACGGAGGGTGGGTAGACGCCCGGCAAGGTGCCATGGGCATGGGCCTTGGCGATCATCGCCGTCACCCATTTCATCTGGAAGGCGCGCTGCAACAACGGGTGGATGTCGCGGGTGAAGGAGGGCTTGGCCGGTATCTTATATCCAAGACGGTCCGCGGCGACCTGCAGGAGAACATCGTAGAGCGTGATGACGTTTTCAATCGGCGGCGCGAATTTCGGTGGGGCGCAGATCACCCATGCCCCCATGGCCATGACCGGTGGGGAGCCGTCCTTCATCGTGACCAGCGCGTTCACCGGACCATCGGAGACGTCATCGTGCCAGCCATTGTTGTTGGCATAGGTGGTGATCGGTTGATGGGTCGGCGAGGCGGAATGGCCGAAACCGCCGAGGACGACCAGGCGGTTTTGCCGGTCGGTGCGCATCTCGCCGAGGGGCACGGCAACCCCCATGAACGTGCCCGTGTCGAAGCTGGCGGCACCGTTCGGCCCGTTGAGTGTGCGGTGGCCGGGATCGATGACCAGTTGGGTCCGCGGCAGTACCCCCTTGTTGCGCAGCGGGCCGTTCGGATTCAAGCCGTCAAATTGCTTCCATGCCGCCTTGCGATTGGCCAGGTGAACCGTCCACTCGATCGCCGCGTCGGAGGCCCCGATTTCCTTCACCAATCCGCCCTTCCTGTCATAGCCGAACAGACGGAAGCGGGCCGCCTGGCGTTTGACCCGTCCCTGCGCATCCTTATAGCCACCCTTGGGCGATGGACGGAATCCCGGGAACTCCGGACCCACGAAGAAATCCGTCGGACTGTTCCCCAGCCGTGCGATGCCGATCGCGGGATGGATTTTGATGGTGACGATCCTGGACATCACGTCTCGTTTCTCCCGGTTTTGGCGGGTTCAACAAAAGGGGCGGGGCAGGGGTGGGGTTCGGATCGGGTCACGATCGCGGGCATGCCGGCCCGGGTGGGGCGAAATCCATCACGTTTGGAGGCACACGGGAAAGGCGCACATAATCAATGTGCCGCAGGCACCGCGTATCATGCATTGAAAGGGCTTTGGTGTGAGTGTGTTGTTATAGAATGTCTTCCGATTTGTCAACCTTGCATTCGGGGTCGGATGCGCGCGAGGTCGCCATCTGGAATGCAATGAACCGGCCATCGTCGCTCACGACCGGGTTCGGGGCCTTATAGCCGGGGTGATCGCTGAAATGGGTGGGGCGTTCTTAGGCGCCGCCGCCGTCGAGTCGCAGTTTCCAGAGGTCGACATGACCCAGGCCCTTCAGGTTTTGCCGGTCACATTCAACCAGCGTGGACCGCCCGTCGGGATAAATGCCCTATGGCGTGGGATCGATCCCTTCGGACCGGAGGAAGCGGACCAACTGGCGGAATCGTTCCTCGAGGGCGACGGTCTGGAGGATGACCTGTCGAGCCTGCGGATCGCGAAGCAAAAGCACTGCGACCAGGTCGGCCATGTGGCCCGGGTCCGGCATGTGGCGTAGGGAGCGGACGCATTCCTCGACGGTGGCCGGACTCCGGTCCATGCGGGCGGCGAAGTGACGCAGCACTTCCGGGGAGTGCGCGGAATCCTGGCGGAGGCGGAGATCCACCAGGTCCAGGACGCGGGCGCGAAGGGCATCGAGGGCGAGGGATTCCCGGGGTTCGGCGACGAGGGGCGCGATGGCGTGGACCCGGTAGGGTTGGTGGCGGACGACGCGGCCGAGGCGAACCCGGACGAGGCCTTGGACGATGAGATTGGAGGTGCCGTTGGGGTTCTGGACGGAGGCGCGGATCAGGCCGATCCCGGCGATGGGAAGGGGGGTTTCGCGGAGGGTGCCGGGCTTTTGCAACGCGATGCAGAGCATGCGATGTGATTCCAATGACTCGGCCAGCAGGGTCCGGTAGCGCGGTTCGAAAATGAACACCGGCAGGAGTGCCTGGGGAAAAAGGCACGCCCCGCCGAGGATCATCACGCCGGCCTGCCCGGGAATCTGCATGAATGAAAGGTACGGGGGGTCCGTCGGCCCGCAAGCGGTCGAGTGGCCGGAGTGTCTGACGGACCGGGCGGTGACTGGGAGGGGAGTTGCTTTCAGCCCACAGGTCCACGAATCATCCTGTTGTCATGAATGCGAAAGTCGTCGCGGTGTTGCTGCTGTTGGCCAGCCTGGGCCTCGGGGTCGGGCTCTATCTCTCGGTGGACAAGGCCCGCGAGGAGCGCGAGAACGCCGCCACACGGTTGACGACGTTGTCCAACCAGATCGTGAGCGCCACGGTCCAGCTCAATGAGGAACAGAAGGACAATGCGAGCCTCAAGACCAACCTGGTCCAGCGCACGGAGGAGGCGGGGATCTACTCGAACAAGCTCAGTTTCATCGCCGCCGAGCTGACGCGGGCGGAAGGGGAAGCCCGGGAGAACGCCGCCAAGTCCCAGGCGGAACTCGACAAGCGCGACCGTCAGATTGCGGGTTTGGAAAACGAGAAAGACGCCTTGTCCAAGCAGATGGGTTCGCTCAACGGGCAGATCACCGGGCTCGAGGGCCAGATCAAGGAAACCGAGCGCCGGCTCTCGGCCAGCGAGGGGGATCGCGACTTCCTGAAGAACGAGCTGCGCCGCCTCGTCGCGGAAAAATCCGAATTGGAACGTAAATTCCAGGACCTCGCCCTGCTCCGCGACCAGGTCCACCGGCTGAAGGATGAACTCAGCATTGCCCGTCGCATGGAATTCATCCGCAAGAGCCTGTACGGGTTTGACAAAAAGGGTGGCCAGCTCCTGCAGGAGGGTGTCCATCGTTCGGAGCTCGTCACGACCGCCCCCGACAGCCGGCTCAACGCAGAGGCGCGTTCGGACGCCGCGCCCAGGCGTTCAGATGCCGCCACGAACGCCCCGGCGGCCCGGTGACGCCCGGGCGGCGGGCGTCAGAGCCTCAGAAGTCGGAGCTTCAGAGCGGCAGAGAACGGAGGTCAGCGGTCAGTTCGTCGGCCCGAGTCTGACCTCCGAGGTTCCGCCGTTCTGACTTCTGAAGCCCTGAGGCTCTGAAGTTCCGCCCCCTGAGGCTCCGCCCCCAGCCTCCCACGTCATTTCCCCCGCTGCTCGGCCTGGCGATCGACCAGGATGTCGAGTTCGAGGGTCACCGGCATCCCGAGCTGACGCTGGAGTTCGCGGCGGGAGAACTGGCGGAGTTGCTTCACCCGTTTCGCCCCGACGCCGATCAGCATCCGTTGCAACCGTTCCGTCGCCGCCAGGACCGTGGCATGGATCAACAACCGGGCCGGTTCCCCGGGCTTCGCGGGCGGTTCCTCCTTCACCAGGTCAACCGCCACCTGGGTGCGGTACGGGATCTCGTCCTGCATCTGGATATAGATCTGTTCGCGGATCAGTTCGCCGATCTGGTACTGGCGGTTGGAGTTGGTCAATTCGCCCGGCGGATACAGCGGTTCGCCGAACGGCAGGTGGCCCAGGATGGCTTCCACCAATTCCGGAACCCCGGCCCCCGTGATCCCCGAAACGTCGAGAATCGCGGCATAACCCGTCGCCCCCGCGCGCCAGGCATCCGCATACGGACGCCCCGGGACATCCGACTTGCCCAGGCACAACAACCGGGGGACGCGGACGGTGTCGACCAGCGCCTGCACCATGGCGTCCTCCGGCCCGGGCGCGCGGGTGGGATCCACCAGATGCACCACCACCTCAAGATCCGAGATGGCATCCCGCGCCCGGGAGTGAAGTTCATCGACCAAAGCGCTGGCGTGGGTCTGGAAAAAGCCCGGGGTGTCGACGAACACAATCTGTCCTTCGGGACGGTTCACGACACCATGGAGGGCGTCGCGCGTGGTCTGGGGTTTGGGGCTGACGATCGAGACCTTTTGGCCGACGAGGCGGTTGAGAAGGGTCGATTTGCCGGCATTGGTGCGGCCCACGATGGCGGCGAGACCGACCCGGAAACCGGGCGGTGTGGCAGGGGCGGCAACGGGCGGACTATCACTCATCGGGACGGACGCTACGGGAAAAACGGGCGTCGGTCGATGCGTGAAATGGGGGGCAAAGGTGCCTCTGGTTTGACGACGAGGGGAGTGCGATCATCTCAGGGTTGCACATGATCGCGGTCGAGACGGAAGCACCTCCGGCAACCAGCTAGCATTCCGCCGCCACTTCCCGGAAATGAACCGCGGATGCCACGGATAACACGGATGCAGAAGGGCGTTAGTTCAAGCTGATCCGACGGGTGCATGATCCGGGGTTGGATTCCTTCTCAGGTGTCGCTGTAGTGTCAGGCGTCGGCAGAACCAAAAGAAGCCCATGAAAACCCTGACGCTCGCGGTCTCCCTGCTTTTGACGATGCTCTCCGCCGGGGCGGGCATCAGTTCGGGTTGGAGTTCCGGGCCGTTGATCGTGGTGGCCGTGGCCGAACCCCGGACGGTGCCGGTCTCCCTGGTGATTCCCGCCGAGTTTGTGTCGGTCCCGATTCGCGTCACCAGCGACCAGAAAAACACCGCCCTGGCGTATGAGGAATCGCGACAGGCCATCGAGTTGATCACGAAGAAAGCCAAGGACGGGGGGAGGTTTCGGACCTCAATGGGCGTCGTCTCACTTTCCCAACGACAAGGCGGATTTGGGATCAGCTCCGGTTCTTGGAACCAACCCGCAGCCACGGCGGAGATCCACCTCTTGGTGCCCCTGGCCAAGGAGGGCGACAACCTGTTCGGAGCCGGGGCGGAAGCCGCGCGTTTCGTCGAAGCCCTGAGTTTGCCGGGCAAGGCGCATCTCGAGTTGGGCGTGCTTCAATTGGCGGTGGAAAACCCCGAACAACATCGCACCCAATTGCTCGGGTTGCTGGCGGCGGAGATCCGGAAGACCCGCGAGGCCATGGCGGCCCAGGGCAATGTCCGGGTGGAGGGGCTCGAAGGACCCGTCCTGGTGCGGCGGTTGGATGAACGCAACGTCGAGTTGTTCCTGGGTTACAAACTGTCGTTCACGCTGGATAAGTGAGTCTCGCCGGCCAGATCTGGCGACGGGCCGCCTTGCCCGTTGGATCGGACGGATTAGGCTGGGGGCCATGACAGCGGTCGAGGTCACCGGATTCGTCTTGGCGTTGCTGGCGATGCTCGTGGGGTTGTTGGGTGCGGTGGTGCCGGGATTGCCGGGGCCACCGCTCATTTTTGCGGCCGCATTGGGACATCGTCTGGCGCTGGGCGAACGCGGTGCCGCGTGGTGGGTGCTGGTGGTGTTGGCCCTTCTCGCCTTGGGTTCCCTGGGATTGGATTTTCTGGCGACTTCTTATGGCGCCAAACGAATGGGAGCCACCTGGCGCGGAGCGGTGGGGGCTGCGCTGGGCGCCATGGTCGGCTTGTTCTGGGCTCCGCTTGGGTTGATTTTCGGTCCGTTATTGGGGGCGATGCTGTTGGAGATGCTGGCCGGTCGGGAATGGCGGGAGGCGACCAAGGCCGGGGTCGGGGCGGTGCTCGGGATGTTCGCCGGGGCGATTGGGAAGATCGCTTGCAGCGTGGCCATGATCGGGTTTTTCGCCGGGCAGGTCTTGTTTCATGCGCTTGGGGCACGGTAGGGGGTGGAACCGCGGAACGGCAGAGCTGAAGAGCGGCAGAACTACAGAGCCTCGGGACTTCGGAGCGGCAGAAGTTCAGGATTCTGTTCAGTCCATTGGGAAGGGTCAGAGGGAGCGGTCGGTGTCGGTCGGAGTGGATGTCCCCGTCCGAGGTCTGATCCGCAGTCTGGCCCTGTGTGGGGCCGTGATTCTGCCGATCTGAGGCTCCGAAGTGCTGCCTTGCCGAGGTGCTGAGATTCCGACGTTCCGCTTCTCCCATGGCCCGGTTTCCCACGATGCCCGGATGCGCCCGGCCCCCGGACTCAGAGTCTTTGATTCCCTTTTGGCCGTGAATGTGGATAGTCTGGAGAGATGGCATTCAGTGACCTCGGCCTTGATGAACGGATTCTCAAGGCCATCCAGGAAATCGGTTATACCGAACCCACCCCGATCCAGGCTGCGGCGATCCCCCCGATCCTCGCCGGCCAGGACATCGTCGGCATCGCCCAGACCGGCACCGGCAAGACCGCGGCGTTCACGCTGCCCTTGCTGACCCGGATCGCCGGGGCACCGACGCCGCGGCAGGGCATCTCGGCGCTCATTCTGGCCCCGACCCGCGAACTCGTCGTCCAGATCGACGAGAACGTCCGGGCCTACGCCAAACACCTTCCGGTGCGCATCGCCCTCGTCTACGGGGGCGTCGGCGAACGTCCGCAGATCCAGGCCTTGCGCGGTGCGGCCGACATCGTGGTCGCCACCCCCGGACGCCTGATCGACCTGATGAGCCGGCGTCACGGTGACTTCAGCCAGTTGAAGTACCTGGTGTTGGACGAGGCCGACCGGATGCTGGACATGGGCTTTCTGCCGAGCATGCGGCGCATCCTCACCCTCATCCCGCGCCAGCGCCAGACCCTGCTCTTTTCCGCCACCCTTTCCCGCGACATCGAGGGGCTCATCCACGACTTCCAGAAGAGTCCGAAGATCGTCCAGATCGGGCGCCGCTCCAATCCGGCCGAGACGGTGACCCAGTTGGTTTATGAGGTGCCGCGTCATCTCAAAACCGCGCTCATGATCCATCTGCTCAAGGATCCCAAGCTCGACATGGTGCTCGCCTTCTCCCGAACCAAGCACGCCGCGGACCGGCTCGCCCGGCAACTTGAGGACAACGGGATCCGGACCGCCACGCTCCATTCCAATCGCTCACAGGGCCAACGCCTCCGCGCCCTCAAGGATTTCAAGGACGGCCTGGTCCGGGTCCTGGTCGCCACCGACATCGCTTCCCGCGGCATCGACGTGGACGGCATTTCACACGTGGTGAATTACGATTTCCCGATGCACGCCGAGGATTATGTCCATCGGATCGGGCGCACCGGCCGGGCCAAGGCGGTGGGGGATGCGATCAGCTTTGTCACGCCGGACGACCAGACCCATCTGCGTTCCGCGGAACGGTTCATCGGCCGCGGCGTGGTGCGGAAGCGGGCGGAAGGATTTGATTATGCGTCCCGCAGCGGGGACACCGGTGGCGGCGGAGCGCGATCCGATTCCCGTCCGGATCGGTCCCGGCAGGGGTCCCCGGGCGGATCCCGTCCCCCCGCCGGCGCGGATCGTCGTCCGCACCCGGCGCCCCGGCCCGGGGAGTCCGCACCGCGACATCCGGCGCCACCGCGCGCCCACGATGGACCCGCACCTTTTCGCGCACCGGACCGCGGACCCCGCCAAGACGCGCCACGCCCTTATGGCGGACGTCCGTCGGGACCGAGGGCGGGAGTCGGTGAGCGTCCGTACCGGGGACCCGCTCCCAGTGGATCGCGTCCGCCGGAACGGGGCTTCGATCGCGCCAGGGAAGCCTCGTCCGGGGAAAGCGGAGCCGGTGATGCCGGGGTTCGTTCCCCGGGTCGGGTCCGCTTCGGTGGTTCGGCGCGCCCCGCTCCGCGACCGGCCGCCCCGCGCCCCCCGTCCCCCCGTCCCGGTGGATGGTCACCGAAACCGAAATTCCGCCGTTGATCACGGTTTGATCAGGGCTTGGTCGCGGTCACGAGCAGGTACTTGAACAGGTCCCGTTGCGTGCCCAAGGCGATGCCCAACAGGCAGCTTTTGAGGTGCGCCCGTTCGAGGGGATCCAGGTGGCCTCGGCGGGTCAACCGTCGCAGTTCGGTATAGGCGAGCAGAGGAAGGCCGTGCAGCGCGCACATCCCCATCCGCAGGCTCATGTCGCGGGTGGTGATGTCGCGGAATCCCTGCGCCTCCAAGGCCTGCAGGAATCGCCGGAGCCGGGGAAACAACGGGACGGCCCAGCCCTGTTCCACCGTGCGGACCATCCTGCCCCTCCACCCGGTCGGCGGACGCACGATGAATCCGTCGGTCAGGGCCAGGCGTCCGCCGGGGCGCAGCACGCGGGCGATCTCACCCAACACCCCGGCTTTTCCAGGGTCATCGTCATAGCAAAGGCTCTCGACCGCGTAGACCCCGTCCATGCTGGCATCGGGCAGGCCGGTGTCGCGGAAGTCGCGCAGGTGCAGGGTGACGTGGTCGGTCAACCCTTCGAAGGCGACGGCTTCCCGTCCTTCGCGGACCTGTTCCCCGACGACGGTGAAGGCATCGACATGGACGTCATGGGTGGCGGCGACCAGTCGGGCCGAGGATCCGTAACCGCAGCCCAAATCGGCGAGGCGTTGTCCGGGTTGGGGAAGGAGGGGACGCACCACCTGGTGGGTCAACTCTTCCAACATGGCCTTGCGATCCCACGGGGCGATGGGCCAGCGCCAATAGCCAAAATGAAGGTGACCTTCCCGGCTCCACAATTTGTAAAGCGCGGCACTGGCGTGGAAATGGGCGGTGACCTTCGGATCGAAGGCCGGACGATTTCCGGTGCGTGGCTGGGGGAGGGTGGGGAGGGTCATCTCCGGGCGTGAGGATGCTCCGCCCTGATCCAAGCGAGCCTGAAGGCGGGGACGTTGCCAATGACATTTATTTCCGCCGGGATTGGATTGTCGGGAACGGGTCCGGAACGCCAGTCTGGGGTCATGGCGATACCCGTATCAAAACCGTGGGCGCTGGTGCTGTTCCGACTGACCATCCTGGTCGGGGCGATGGGGTGGGTGGTCCTGCGTCTGGGGGCCGCGGAAGCTTGGTGGTCGCCCGCGGTCGAGACGGCACTCAGGTCAGCCGGAACCAACCGGGTCGAGTTGCAACGGGCGGTGGAACGGGTGCCGCCGGCCCAGCGTCCGGGCCTGGCTTTCCTGCTGGAACACATGCCCGACGCCGACCGGAACCAACTGTCCGCGGACTTTCTCCTGGAGAACACGGAATTAGCCTACGCGGCGTTGGCGTCCGCACCGTGGCGCGAACGATTGACGCCGGAATTGTTCCTGAACGACGTCCTTCCCTATGTCTGTGTGAATGAGGCGCGGGAGGCGTGGCGTTCCAAGGTGCGGGCCATCTCCCTTCCGTTGGTGGCGGGTTGCCGCACGCCGACCGAGGCCGCCCGGCGCCTGAACGAAAAGCTCTTCCCATTCGTGAAGGTGAAGTATTCCACCCAACGACGTCGGGCCGACCAGGGTCCGCTTGAGACCATGGACAGCGGGATCGCCACCTGCACCGGGCTCTCGATATTATTGATCGATGCGTGCCGGTCGGTGGGTGTCCCGGCGCGGTTGGTGGGGACCCCGCTCTGGGCCAACCTGCGGGGCAATCACACCTGGCTCGAGATCTGGGATGGCGACTGGCATTTCCTCGGGGCCGCCGAACCGGATCCCGCCGGACTGGACCACGGCTGGTTTGTCCATGACGCATCGGAGGCGCGTCGGGACGAACCCAAACATGCAATCTATGCGAGCAGCTTCCGTCGCACCGGACTGGCCTTCCCGATGGTGTGGGCCAAAGACGTGGACTGGGTGCCGGCGGTGAACGTGACGGATCGCTATGTACCCAAGGCAAACCTGACCATGGCGACGGCCGGGTCGGGGAATGGAAAAGGGCGGTTGCTGGTGAAGGT
Source organism: Verrucomicrobiota bacterium (assembly GCA_025360495.1). Classification (GTDB taxonomy): domain Bacteria; phylum Verrucomicrobiota; class Verrucomicrobiia; order Limisphaerales; family UBA9464; genus UBA6176. The sequence goes on from JANYCC010000341.1 coordinate 11,332, forward strand.
GCTGGATCGACCGGCGGGACGGCGGGTTTCAGCAACGGTGCACGTGGTCGACACGGATAATCCCGCGGCGAAATGGACGGGGATCAGCCGGGATGAATCGGCCGACCTGAACGACATCCTTCCTTTCGAAGTGCAACGCGGCGGGACTTATAAGGTGGAAGCCGAAGGTCACGGCAGGGTGCGTCGCACCGAGGTGACAGTGGGGACCAACGCCCATGACCTGGTGGTGCTGGATCTCCCGGCTCTGCGCTCCATCACGGTGCGCCCGTATCCGGCACGGGGGGATCGATGACAGGGAGGGTTCAACATGAAGAACACAAGGGCGGACACGGATTGTGTATCGACCGTGGCGCATCCTGGCATTGCCCCCATGGATGCCATCCGGGCGGCTCGGGTGGAACCT
>JANYCC010000356.1 GCA_025360495.1 Verrucomicrobiota bacterium
AAATGTTCCACGTGGAACATCCGGAGGAACCCAAACGATCCGGTCCCGGCACCGATCCCATCGTTGGCAGGTATCCGCCCGGATCGATCCTGAGCCAGGCGGGAGGCCAACACCCTTGTTACATCACCTACACAACGGATCGGACCCGGGAGTTGATCCTTTCGAACCTCCATCGTTCGCCGATGTATTCCGGGGTCATTGAGGGAATCGGTCCGCGCTATTGCCCCAGTATCGAGGACAAATTCGTGCGCTTCGCCGACAAGGAGCGACATCAGATCTTTTTGGAACCGGAGGGCATCGCGACGGATGAGATCTACGTCAACGGGTTCTCCACCTCTTTGCCCTTTGAAGTGCAGGTGGAAATGGTCCGATCCATTGTGGGTTGTGAACGGGCTGAAATCCTACGTCCGGCCTACGCCGTCGAATACGATTTCTCCCATCCGACCCAGCTCCTACCCACTCTGGAAACCAAGGTTTGCAGGAATCTGTTCCTAGCGGGGCAGATCAATGGAACCTCCGGATATGAAGAGGCTGGCGCACAAGGACTGATGGCGGGAATCAATGCAGCCCGAAGTGTCCGGCACAAGCCTCCGATCGTTCTGGGACGCGATCAGGCATACGTTGGTGTCCTTATTGACGACTTGGTGACCAAAGGGACCCAAGAACCTTACCGCATGTTCACCAGTCGCGCGGAGTATCGTTTGCTACTCAGGCAAGATAACGCTGATCAACGGTTGACCAGTTTGGGTCATGAACTCGGCTTAGTGAACGATATATGCTTTCATGCTTATCAAGATAAGCAAAAGGATATCGATAACGAAGTCGGACGATTGGAAATTGAAAGAAACGGGCAAGACACTCTGGCGCAATTGCTGAAACGCCCCGAGGTGAGGTACCGGGATCTTCCGGGTGCGCGGTTGGATCTTTCCGCCGAAGTGGTGGAACAGGTGGAAATCGTGTTGAAGTATGCCGGATATATCCAGCGCCAGGGCGTCGAAGCGACCCGGTTCCGGTCGATGGAAAGCCGGGAGATCCCTCCCACTTTCGACTATCTGGCGGTCCCGAGCCTACGGATTGAGGCCCGGCAAAAACTGGACAAAATCCGTCCTCTCACCTTGGGGCAGGCAGCCCGGATATCCGGTGTGACCCCATCTGATATTGGGTTGGTGATGATCTGGCTCAAACGCCAGTCGGTGAGAACGGTCCCGGAGACCGAGGATGGAGGGGGCGGCTGCGGTGGCTGTGGTGCCTAGGGAATCAAAGTGGCCCGCAACCTGCTTCTCGGAGTCTCAGAGCCTGTGCCCGGAACGGTTCAAATCGGATGACCCTTGGGACTTGTCAACGGAGAGCCATCCGGATAATCCTTTCGCGTCTCCACAATCTTTAACGCATCCGAGTGGCTGCGTTGGCGGCCTTGGGCGGTGTAATCCGTGTGTCACCCCCAAGGCCGCTTTTTCTTGCATCCCCTTGCCCCCGTTGCCCAGTCCCGTGAAGTCGCGGCTTTCCCCAGACCAGGGAAGCGACCTAGCCTGTCCCTGATGGTGGCGCAGATCCTGGTGGTCCGACTCAAGGCGATCGGGGACGTGATGTTCACACGGCCCGCTTTGGCCGCCCTGCGCACCGCGTTTCCCAAGGCCCGCATCACTTTCGTAACCGGGGCCATCACCGCCCCGTTGGTCCGGGTATTCAGCGAGGTGGACGAAGTTCTTGTTTTGGATCGCCGCGCGGTGGGCTGGAATCGTCCCCTTCAAACGGTCCGCACCGCGGTCCGAATGTGGAGTGCCCTGCATCGGGGGAAGTTTGACCTGGCAATCGATCTGCATGGAAATGCCGAAAGTGCCTTGATATCGGGAGCCTCCGGCGCCAGCCAACGATGGGGGTGGTCCGTCGGTTCAGAGTATCGAAAGTGGTACACCACCCATGTCTCCGTGAAAACGCGGCCGGGAACCATCCATGTGGACGCTGAGGGTGGGGTTTTGGAACTGCATCCCGCGGATTGGCATGTGGAGTTCCTACGTCGATGTGGCATCGCGGCCCAGCCCACGCGGACGGCACTGAAACTTCCACCCGATGCGGTGGAAAAGGCGGGAGAATTCTGGAAATCGGGGGGCTTGGGAACACGGGACAAGGTCTTGTTCTTCCAACCCTTCTCCAGTGCGGTCCTCAAGGACTGGCCCTTGGAAAGACAGATCATCGCGGGAAACCATTGGAAAACACGGGGATTTCGCATCGTATTCGGGGGTTCGCCGGCAGAAACACCACGGCTCCAAACTGTGAAGGAAGCCGGGTTCCTGGTGGCTGCGGGCCTTGATCTGCTGGCGATGACGGCCCTGATGGCGCGGTGCAGTCTCAGTGTGGGGTCGGATACCGGACTCATCCACCTGGCCCACGCGGCAGGCGCGCGGGTTCTTGATTTGAGGTGCTTCAAGAATGCCTACCCGCACCAGTGTCCTGAACGGGCGATCACGGCCCCGGACCACGGACCCGTCGCGGCGATCCCTTTGAAAGCGGTGCTGGAAGCCATGGAGGACGCCCTTGCCGGGATCGGGCTGGGTGCCTGAGGGACATCAACCCCCTGGGGGTACGTCGGGGCAGATGTGCTCCAATGTTGCCCGCATCTGCCCCGCCAGGGATTCCAAGAGCTCATACCGTCGTTGATACAGCCTCCGCTTGTTCGGTTTGATGTCCTCCGGCGGTCGGGGGGTGAACCTCGGGGGTAGGACGAAGAACCCCCGTCCATCCGCGATTCCTTCCGATTCCTGCCAGAAGTCGTCGTAGGAAGCCGAGATGTCTTTGCGCTCTTGGAAATGGCGGTAGACATGCTGGTCGTCTCCGACCGCTCGAATTCGAGGCAGATGCCATACGGCGGCCAGGGTCTGGATGGACCAAAGCGCGAATGCCTTTGGCCGCATCCCGAAGATCTCCTTGGTGACATCGCGGATGAGGTCCCTTTGGTCGGCTTTGTTGCCCGCCTGCAGGCCCCCGATGAAAATCTCCCGAGCGCCGTCAGCGGTTGGGATGATCGAAAAAGTGGCGGCGGTGACCAGGCGTGCCGGCTCCTGGGCAAAGATGCCAAGCGTGAGCTCGCCTTCCTTTTCGAAAGCATCGGTGTAGAGCAGGCGCAGGCTCAAAGGTCCGGAATCCGAAGAGCTCATCTCACAGAGCTTCAGACCCGCCGGTGCGGCAATCGCCGAAAGCGCGGGTTGGGAAAGATGCGCGATCGCGAAGGTGTAATGGGCCTCCAGGGCCTGCAACCGCCGTCGGGGGCCGAGGGACCGGAAGAGGTAGGGGCGTTGCAGCTTCCCGAACAGCCGCGGCCGTTGGGACACCAGTGAAGCCAATTCCGCGCGACCCAGCAGTTTGAACCATCGGCGGGTCAGACCGGGGGTCAAAGCAGCCCGACCTATGAACTTCCACCGCTTGATCCGCCAGTCCCAGCCGGGGCGATTGCAGGCATCCTGCGCCCGCGCGACGATCTGTTGCCAAAGTGTCATGAAAATCGGTGCCTGATTCATCGGGAACCACCTGTGACGGGCTTTCCCAAGTGCCGGTCGTAAACCGCCTCCAACCGGAGGCACATCACCTCCAAGCCGTATTCCTGGGCGGCCACGATCGCAGCCTGCTGTCCCAAAGTTCCGCGGTGGTCGGGATCGGCCAGCAATCCCAGCAAGGCATCCGTCAACGCCTCCGGGTCTCGCGGAGGGATCAGCAAACCGGTGACGCCGGGCCGGATGACCTCGGGGATGCCGCCGATCCGGGTGCCCACCACGGCCCGGGCCATCGCCTGCGCCTGAAGGACAATCTGCGGGATCCCCTCATGGGCGATGGAGGGCAAAACCAAGACTGCCAGGGAGGCGAGGACGGCCGGCACATCGGTCCGGTGGCCCAGGAGATGCACCCGTCCACCCAGCCCCAACTCCTGGATCCTCGTCGCGATCGCGTCCCGCATCGGACCTTCACCCGCGATGATGAATCTAACGGCCGGTTGCTGCTTCCCGATCTCGAGCGCGGCCCGCAGAAAATACTCGTGACCCTTCCAGCTCCGTAACACGGAGATCATTCCCACCAAGGGAACTTCGGGATTCAGGCCTAAATCACGATGGACCACGCCTAAAACCGCCGGGTGGAATCGCTTCAGGTCAATCCCCGTCGGCACACACGTCACCCGGTTGGGGGCCAATCCCAATTCTGCGATGAGGCGCGCCGAAATCCGGTCGCTGGTGGTGAGGACGTGGTGGGGAAGGTGGGCAAAGGCGATCCGGCTGGTCCGGCGATTGGGATAATCCACCTCGATGTGCCGCGAACGGACAATGAGCTGGGTCTTTGCCAGACGTCCCGCAAGCCCGGCGATCCATCCGTCCCGTGAACTGTGGGGGTTGACGACCGTCACCCCGTTTTGGCGAATCCATTGGCGAATCCGCAGAATCGACAGGGGATAAGTCCATTTGCGATCGTCGAGATGACGCACCGCAAATCCCGCTTCAATGGCTCTTTGATGGAGGTTGCTGGTGCGGGGGGCGGCCAGCATCAACCGATGCCCCCGTGCCCGCATCGCGGCCATTTCCGTGAAAATCCGGATCTCCTGGCCGCCCCAGCCGAGGGAGGCTTCGGTGTGCAATATGGTTCGGCCGGCACTCATTGGGAACCTGCTGGGAATGCCGGCTCCGACGACATGGCCGGTCGCGAAAATCCGATTCGGCTGGGAACCGGGGCGAGATTTGAGGTCTTCATTTCAGCGGAAGGAGGTGCAGGTGCACCCACGGCTTATATCGTTTGCAACGGCCATTGCCACGCCCAGAGAAGGCGCGGTTCATGGTCGGGCCGAACTCTGCGGGAATTGTGTCGGTGACCTGTGCCGGCCGCCGTTAACCTGACGCCACCGTCATGCGACTCGCCGTCATCCGCCGCCACAGCAGCGCCATCGGGGGTGCCGAGCTGTATTTGCAGCGGTTGATGGGCGCTCTGCTGGGGGCCGGCCATGAGGTGCACCTCCTATGCGAAGCCTGGCCCGAAGCTCCCCGGGGAGTCGTGGTTCATCCCCTCAGACTCCGGGCTTCACGGGCGTGGCGCGCGACGGCCTTTGCCGATGCCGTGGAAGCCGAACTGGGCCGGAGCGAGTTCGAGTGTGTCTTCAGTTTGGAACGGACACGGCGGCAGGATGTGTACCGGGCCGGGGACGGCGTGCACCGGGTTTGGTTGCGTCAACGGGCTCATTACGCCCCTTGGTGGAAACGTCCCTTCGTCGGCCGTGGTGCTTTCCATCGGAATCTATGCCGCTTGGAAGCCCAGACCTTGGATCCCACGCGCACCCGGCGGGTGATCGTCAACAGCGCGATGGTCGGGGAGGAAATCCGACAGCATTTCCAATTCCCGGCGGACCGCACGCATCTCGTTCGCAACGGCATCGTGACGTCCCGGTTCCAAGGCATCGATCGGGGTGCAGCCCGGGCGAGGTTCGGGATCGGTTCCGATGAGTTCATCCTGTTGTTTGTGGGATCGGGCTGGGAACGCAAGGGCTTGCATCGCCTGATCGGTGCGGTGCGTAGACCGGAAGTCCAAGCGCGGAGGGTCCGCCTGTTGGTCGTGGGGAAAGGGCGGTCCTTGGGGGCGCCGGCAACGGTGGAATTCGTTGGGCCCATCGCCGATGTGGAACAAGCCTATGCGGCCGCGGATCTTTTCGTCTCCCTGCCCATTTATGAGCCGTCTGCCAACGTCGTCATCGAAGCCCTCGCCAGCGGATTGCCGGTGATCACCTCGGCACACGATGGGGCCGCGGAATGGATCACCCCGGGAGTGAACGGTGGAATCGTGACCGATCCGGGCGATCTCCCAGCAGTTGCGGCCACGCTGTTGCGGTGGATCGATCGCGGCCCCCAAAGAATCTTGCCGGACTTGGCGACTCTCAGCCTGGAACGGAATCTGGCGGAAACCATCGCCGTATTGGAACGGGCAGCACGGGAACGCAACGGATGAAACTCAGTGTCTGCCTGATCACCCTGAATGAGGAAGCCCATCTCGCCCGGGCGTTGCGCAGCGTCGCCGGCTTGGCGGACGAGATCATCGTGGTGGATTCCGGTAGCACGGACGGCACCGAGTCGGTGGCCAGGAGTTTCGGGGCGGATTGGCGACATCAGGATTGGTTGGGCTATGTCGGCCAAAAGAACCTGGCCCTTTCGCTGGCCCGGAATCCATGGGTGTTTTCCCTGGATGCCGACGAGGAGCTGTCGGCTCCCTTGCGCGCGGAGGTCCGGGCTTTGAAGGAGGGTGGGGGACACGCAGTTCATCGGGCTTATAGCATGCCCCGATGTGTCTGGTATGAGGGCCGGTGGATCCGCCATGGGGATTGGTATCCGGACCGGTTGGTGAGGTTGTTCCGACGGGACGCGGGTCATTTCACCGGGGGCCGCGTTCATGAACGGTTGGAGGTCGCGGGACCGGTGGCACGCTTGGCCGGGGACTTATATCATTACTCGTTCCAAGACGCGGCCGACCACCGGGCCCGAGGGGAAAAATATGCGCGATTATGGGCGGAATCTGCGGCGGAAAACGGTCGGAGGGCAGGGCCGTTGGCACCGTGGGCGCATGGGGCGTTCCGGTGGTTGCGGGGCTATCTGCTTCGGGCCGGATTCCTTGACGGGGCTCCGGGTTGGCACATCGCCGCAATTTCGGCCCGCGAGACCGTCCTGAAATACCGCCTGCTCCGGACGATCCAATCGGGATCCAAGCCCGGTTAAGGCCCGGGACCCCGATCCTCGGACGGACCGGTTCGGTTCGTTCGGAGTTGCGGCTTCAGCCGGTCACGCGTCCCTTCCTTAACGGTCATCCTACAATTCGTGTGTTTCGTGGGCTCTTCCCCAGATTTTTCGCTTCACCCGTAGCGGTCCGGCGATAGCAATCCCAGGTCCATGGCGGGACGGCCCCCGGAGACGATCTCGGCGACGAGCTTGCCGGTGATCGGTCCGAGGCTGACCCCCATCATGGCGTGTCCGGTGGCAAGGATCAGGTTGGAAAACCGGGCAGTTCTACCGACATAGGGAAGGCCGTCGGGCGAACAGGGCCGCAGTCCGCGCCAAGGTTGAACCGCCGCAAAATCGGAGGGTTGGAATTGCGGGAAATACTTCGGGATCGCCTTGATGATGCCTTGGACCCGGACCGGGTTGATGGACTCGTCGAGGCCCGCAATCTCCATGGTCCCGCCAAACCGGAGGGAGGAGCCCATGGGAGTGGCCGCGATCCGGGCCTCGGTGAGGATGGAACAGAGGCACGGGAGTTGCCGCGGTGCGGTCAGCGTGAGGCTATAGCCTTTGCCCGCCTGCATCGGAATTGACAGCCCGAGCCCTTCTGCCGTGAGGGGAGACCAAGATCCGCCTGCGAGGATGAATTCATCGGCGGTCACCTCCCCGTCCGGGGTCGTCACCGCCCGGATGCGTCCCTCCTCGACCCGCCACCCGGTCACTTCGGTATTCCAGAGAAAATGGGCCCCGGAAGACTCCAACCCGTTTTGCAGGCTCTGCATCAGCAGGGCCGGTGTGAGATGGCAGTCCTTGGGGAAATAAACCGAACCCGCCACGTCGAAGGTGACGTCCGGATCCAGGGCCGCGGTTTTCCGCGCGTCCAGGACTTCCGCGGGAATCCCGAGAAGCCGCGCCTGCCCGGCGTTGCGGGCCTCTTCATCCAAGGCGTGCTGGGTCTTGCACAGCATGAGCAGCCCGCGTTGGATGAGTCCGAATCCCGGGTCAGGCAGTCGCTGGGCGAGGTCTTGGAAACACACGCGACTGGCCAGGCTGAGGTCGCGCAACAAGGGGGCACTGCGGAGAACGTGGGCCGGGGTCGACGCGCGCCAAAACCGGTAGGCCCAGGCCAGCAGCCCGGGATCGAGACGCGGCTTGATGTAAAACGGGGATTCCGGATTCCACATCCATTTCAGGCCGAGGGCCACCATTCCCGGGGCGGCCAACGGCACAAAATGGCTCGGCACAATCATGCCTGCATTCCCATAGGAACAGCCATCACGGCGGGCCGGATGACGATCGATGAGAGTGACCCGATGGCCCTGTCGCATGCAGTAGTGGGCCGTGCATAGTCCGATGATTCCTCCGCCGATGATCGCGATTTGAGCCACGTGAGAAGGGGCCGGAATGGTGTCAGCCGGCTGCGGCCGACTCTGGGCCACCATCCCGCTGCCCGTCTTGGAGAAATCGGCGGATGGTGCGTGAAAATGACACCAGTGCCCGTCTTGAAGGAAATTTTCGATCCGGGACAATCGGTTGATAGATCGGGCCGACCACCCACGAAGGAAGATGTTGCCCAGATCGATTCAGGGGGTCGCGCGTCTATCCCAGACAGCCGTCTCCACCCGGGTCCGTGCCCGTGGGGATTTACCGTTGCTTTACAATTCTCACGGTCACCCCACACACATCCGTTACATGACGCGTCTCTTCTATCCCCGTGACTCGGAGGCGAATGCCATCGGGTCGAAAACCAAGAGTCTCTCTCAAAAAAGTCCCATGAAAACCAAGAATTCCCTGCTCACGCTCACGCTGCTGTGCGCGCTGAATGTCGCCGCGCTCGCCCAAGACAACGCGCCCACCCCCCCTCCTCCGGGAGGACATCGTCCCCCCCCGGGAGGCGGACCCGGCGGTCCCGGTGGTCCCGGCCGGCCCCGCCGACCCGGCAGTCCGGTGGTTGCAGCACTGGATGCCAACCACGACGGGATCATCGACGCCGCGGAGATTGCCAACGCCCCGGCAGCCCTGAAAGCCCTCGACAAAAACAACGACGGTCAGTTGACCGCCGATGAGTTGCATCCGCCCCGGCCCGACGGTGCCCCGGCGGATGGCCAGCCGCCGGAACCTCCGGGCGGTGCCGCAGGACAGCCTCCGCGTCCGCGTCCGCCGGTGATCGCAGCGCTGGATGTCAACAATGACGGGGTCATCGACGCGCAGGAAATCGCCAACGCCGCGGCTTCCTTGCTCACCTTGGACGCCAATCACGACGCCAAACTGACTCCGGACGAATTGCGTCCGGCAGGCGGACCCAAGGGGGGTGGCGGTCCGGGCCACGGTCCGCGCGCACGGCACGGTGGCCCCGGTGGTCCCGGTGGCCCGAAGGGGGGCCCAGATGCACCGAATGCGCAGTGACTCGTGATTTGGGATCCTTGGACGGAGACGGTTCAGGAGTTCGGGGGTGGTGCCTGGCGCCACCCCCTTTTGATGGGGCCCGATGGTTTCATCATCGGGAAAACGTGGAACTCGTTGTTTCGTGGAACGGTCCTTATCCTGCCACCCATGTCCCGACTGAGGCGTGTTTTGCTGGCCGTCTGTCTGGTGTGCGGTGGATTCGTTGCCAACGCCGCTGGAACCCCCCCCAACCTGGTCGTCATCTTGGTGGATGATCTGGGTTGGACCGATCTCGGGGCTTATGGCAGCCATTTTCACCACACTCCGAACATCGACCGCCTGGCCCAGGAGGGGATGCGGTTCACGGATGCCTATGCTTCCTGCACGGTCTGCTCACCCACCCGTGCCGCGTTGCTGACCGGGAAGCATCCGGCAAGGCTCCATCTCACCGATTGGATTCCGGGCGACAATCGGCCGACCGCCCGACTGCGCCCACCCGCTTGGTCGCCCGGCCTTGACCCCAACGAACCGAATCTGGCCCGCCAATTGAAGTCCGCAGGCTACGCGACGGCGATCGTCGGCAAGTGGCATTTGGGAGGCACCAACAGCCGGCCTGAGGCACTCGGCTTCGACCTGAACCGGGGCGGCGACGAGCGGGGGCAGCCGCCGCATTACTTCTCCCCCTATGGGCTGCCGACCTTGCCCGATGGTCCGAAAGATGAATTCCTCACCGATCGCGAGGGGCTCGAGGCGGTGGCGTTCATCGAGGCAAACCGGTCCCGTCCGTTCTTCCTGTTTCTGTCGCATTACGCCGTCCACCAACCGATCGCCGGCAAGCCTGACGTCGTCGCCGGTTACCGCGCCCAAGCCGATCCGCGGGCCGGCCAGCATCATGCCGAATACGCCGCGTTGATCGAGAGTGTCGACGACTGCCTCGGCCGGATCCGCACCCGACTGGGGGAACTCGGTCTGGCGACGAACACGGTGATCGTCTTCACCTCGGACAACGGAGGATTGGTGTCCGGGGGCGATCGGGCCCCCACGAGCAACTGGCCGCTCCGTTCGGGGAAGGGCGACTCTTTCGAGGGCGGGGTCCGGGTGCCCCTGATCGTCCACTGGCCGGGCGTGGTGAAACCCGGCACAACGGCGTCGGTCCCGGTGCAGACGGTCGATCTCTATCCGACCCTCCTGGAGGCGGCCGGGATCGCGGACGTGGCGGGACATGAGCGGGACGGGTTGAGCCTGGTGCCGCTGTGGCGGGGCGGGGGTGCCATGCCCAACCGATCCCTCTTCTGGCATTATCCCCATTACCACACCGGCGGGGCGACCCCTTATGGTGCGGTCCGCTCCGGGGATTGGAAGCTGATCGAGTATTATGAGAGCGGCCACCTGGAGTTATATAATCTTGCGAGTGATATCGGCGAGACGGTGGAAATGGCCAATGCATTCCCCGAGAAGGCCAACGCACTCGCCAAGGAGCTCGCGGACTGGCGTCAACGGGTCGGTGCCCAAATGCCGGAGCCCAATCCGGCGTATGAGCCGAAACCCATCGACGTGGGCCCGGACGGAATGCTCCGTCTCTCCGCACATCTGGCGACGACCCATGGCATCAACCTTAGATATGAATCACCGGCACATAAGAACACCATCGGATATTGGACCCGGTCCGAGGACTGGGTGAGCTGGGAAGTGCAGTTGGCGACTCCCGGCCGATATGAGGTCGAGGTGTTGCAAGGTTGCGGCACCGGATGCGGGGGCAGTGAGGTCGAGGTCTCGTTGGGGGAATCGCGAATCCGGTTCACCGTGGTGGAAACGGGAGGATTTCAAAAGTTTCTCCCACGGCGCGTCGGGGTGCTGGACGTCCCCCGCCCGGGGCGTTTTCAATTCGCCCTGAAACCGCAGACCAAACCCGGCCCGGCCGTGATGGACGTCCGCCAGGTCCTCCTGCGACGGATCAGCGACCTCGGTCCCCATCCCTGACCCATAACCTAGAACCTATAACCCCTGGCCCCTTCTCAGTCCCCGGCCACCGCCTCACCCATGCGACGGATCAGTTCGTCGAAATAATCCGGTATCATGGGGCCGAAGAACGACATCGTCCGGGGTTCATATCCGTCGAGATGATAGTATTTCAACGGGATGACATAACCGATATAATCCCCGTTGAAACTGGTCACGGTGAGCCGGCGTCCGAGGAGGGCGAAATGGTCCTTGAGGGGCAGGGCCAATTCGCCGCTGAAATCACACGGTGTGGAGACCCAGAGGGCGTCCCCCATCCGTAACGCCTGCATATAGGTGTGGCCCGTCACCGGCAGCAGCGGTCCGGATAGCATCGGCCGCAGCCGGCGCTCGTCGGTCAACCGGGCGTGGAGTTCCGGGAGATCCACCGGAAGCCCCATCATCCCGAAGGCGATCTCTGTATGGGGGGTCAGGGTCGGCAGCAGGGCCATCGTGCGATCCGCCAATGCCTGACCCATCCGGTGGGTGCCATCGAATCCGGGCGCGCCCGGGGCCGGCGAATGGCTGCCGACACCGCCGGCGAAAAAAACGGCGAGTCCGCCTGAGTCCGCCTCCACCGCCCGGCACCACTCGCCCGGATAATCCGAACTGAATTGCAGATTGCCCGAACCCAGGACGGTGGCGTGCGCCGCGAAGGCTCCGAGAACCGCGGTTGCACCGTCGTTTTTCCGGACCACCACGACGCTGAATTCGGGATCGATCCGACCCTTGTCACCGACCAACCGATTGCGGACAAATTCCGGGGCGGCAAAGGAACCGGTGGCCAGCGAGGCGGGTGCCGAGTTCGAAAGGGCGGTTCGCACCGCAGCCACGAGGCGTCCGGCCCACCACACCCGAACACCGGGTTGAAACCGGCCGGCGAAAGCCTCCGCCACCATTCCCTGACCCCACCCCCCGATGCTGGAATGGGTGTGCGTTGCGCCGAAATAGACCGATTCGCGCGGCAATCCGAGTTCCCGCTCGATCTGGACGGCGGCGGCATCGGCCACTTCACGGGGCGTGATCAAGGCATCCGAGGCCACCAGGGCGGCCCGGCGTCCGTTGACTTCCAAGACCACCGCCTTGACCCACAGGTCGTCATGGATCCCGGTGGCGTACCCGCCATTCCTGGCCCCGAATCCCGCCATGGGCAGGTGCTGGAATCGTCCATTCGCGGGATCATCGGTCGTTGCGTTGATCTCCGGCGTCAGTCGGATGCGGGAGAATCCGGCACGGACCGGGCCGGTGGTGACCAGTCCGGGTTTGGTCTGGGCTTTGAGACGGTCCGAGGTGAGGTGGAAATAATCGGTGCGGACATAAGGCCGGTAATCGATACCGCTGAGGGCCAACAGGACCAGGACGGCCACCAGCACTGCCGCGGCCAAGGCAAGGCGGCTCACAATCCGGACAAGGCGACGCATGAGGAGCCCAAGGTCTCCCAGATCAGGCGCCCGGGAAAGCCGACAGCGTCGGGATCCATCGCTCGGTCCGCGATTCGACCCCGGACTCGACCGGGAATCGTCAGAAGTCTAAAAGGGTTCCGCCGATGTTTCAGGGCACAGAATGAACCACTTACTCCGCAGAATTGGCCGTTGGGTTCCGCGGTCATTGAGGAACCATCTCAAGGCCCCTCAACAATCGTTGCGTTGGTGGCTCTCCTCCCGGCGCCCCGCGATCACCTGCTCGCCGGGTTACGACTGGTCGTTTCGCGCCCCCGAATTGGCCGTCAAGTCGGCCTTCCATCTCCAGACCGACGATCCGCCGCAGGCCGCGGAGTTCGCCGAGTTCATGGCGTTGATCAAAGGGTTCCAGGACCCCCTGTTTTTTGACATCGGTTGCCATTTTGGGATTTTCAGTTTCGCGGTGGTGGACCGCTGTGGTCCGGGAGCCCAGGCCGTCGCCATTGATCCTTCATCCACGGCCTGCGAGATGGTGCGGCGGATCTCCAAGCTCAACGGATGGACTGACCGGGTTGAGGTCCTCCAGATGGCGATGGGGGATCGGATCGGCGATTTGGAGATGGTGGACGGAGGGGTGGTGTGCGCGGGGTATTTCATGCTGCCGGGGGACCAGCCCAAGCGGGACCGGGTGGTCGTCCCCCAACAGACGATCGATGGCCTGGCGCACCAACGCGGCCGATCACCGGACTTGGTGAAGATCGATGTGGAGGGATTCGAGTTGGAGGTCCTGATGGGGGGCCGTGCGACCCTTGTATCCGGCGACATCCCATTGTGCCTGGAGGTTCACAATCACTACCTGCGGGAGCGGAATGTGGACCCACGGTCGATCCTCCGGACCCTCGAGGAATTCGGCTATCGGCAGCTGACCTGTGGCGGGCGGGCGATCTCACCGGAAGATATCCTGATCGGTGATATCGTCCGGGTCGTCGCGCGGAAATAGAGGTGGAGGCGGGGAGGTGGATTGGCCGGGGTGGTGCACGGGAGCCCCTGAAAAGGCACTGCCGCACCTTCCAACCACAGGTCCGGTGGTGCCCGGTTCCACCCAATCAGCCCCTCCCGCACCCACGGATTCCTTCCCGACGCCCGATTCGCGCCTTGCCTCTGCCTTCCCCGCATGGGCATGGTCCGGCCAGTTTTTCACCGTTATGGCAGAATTGAATGGAAATCTCTTGGTCGCCCAATCGGGCGGTCCCACCTCCGTCATCAACGCCAGCGTCGCCGGGGTCATCACCGAGGCTGGTCACCATGAATGCATCGAGGAGATCTTTGGGGGTCTCAACGGCATCTTTGGCATTCTCAACGAGGAGTTGATCGATCTGGGCGACGAAAAGCGGAGCACCGTGGACGGGCTTCGCTACACGCCCGCCGCGGCGCTGGGCACCTGCCGGTACAAGATCGACTTCAAGAAGAAGCCGGAAAAGGCCGCCCAGGACATGGACCGTCTCTTCGAGGTCTTCCAGGCGCACAACATCCGCTTCTTTTTCTATGTCGGCGGCAACGATTCGCAGGACACCGCCCACAAGATCCATCTTGAGGCCCAGAAGCGCGCCTATGAGATGCGCGTGATCGGCGTGCCCAAGACCATCGACAACGATCTGCCCTGCACCGACCACTGCCCGGGCTACGGCTCGGTCATCAAATACAACAGCGCCACGGTTGCCGAGGTCGGTTTCGATGTCGGGTCCATGGCCACGGACGACGGCTCCTGCTGCATCATCGAGGTGATGGGACGCGCCGCAGGCTGGATCGCAGCCGGCACCGTGCTCGCCAAACAGGGCGACCCGGCCCGGCCGCCGCACATCATCCTGCTGCCCGAGATCGCCTTTGATCAGGAGCGTTTCCTCGCCCGGGTGCAGGAGACCATTGCCGCCCATAAGTACTGCATCGTGGTCTGCGGTGAGGGCGTGAAGAACGCCGCCGGTGAAGAGATCGGTGCCGACAAGACCCGTCTCGACGCCTTCGGACATGCGGTGCTCGCCGGCGCCGCCGAAAAGCTCAAGGAACTCGTTCAAGGCCGGCTCAATCTCAAGACCCGCACGGTGCTCTTGGGCTACGCCCAGCGGGCCGCGGCACATTTCGCCAGCCAGACCGACTCCGAAGAGGCGTTTGCCTGCGGTGCCGTGGCCGTCCGGGCCGCCGTCGACGGTCGTTCCGGGCTCATGCCCAAGATCGTCCGTCTCTCCTCCAAACCCTATAAGTGGACGGTGGAACTGGAGGACCTCGCCAACATCGCCAACATTGAACATCTCATCCCCCGCGGGTGGATCAGCGAGGATGGCTTCCTGCCAAACGAACAGTTCGTCGAATACGCCCTGCCCCTGATTGCGGGCGAAGTCAAAGTGCCCACCAAGGAGGGATTGCCCCAGTACGTGACCTTGGTCCGCAGCCCGGTTGAAAAGAAACTGTCGGCCCGCGCCTGACCGGTTTTCCAATCCCTTCCACGCCGTCGTCGGGAGTGCCCCGACGGCGGCGTTCTGCCCCCCCGGGGGTCCCGGTTCCGGTTCCGGTT
>JANYCC010000380.1 GCA_025360495.1 Verrucomicrobiota bacterium
GGATCGAGCACCGAGATGTCATGCGCGCCGGAAGTCTCGACCAACACGGTGAAACCGGCATCGCACAGTCGCTGCATCGCACCGGCCCCGGCGGGTTGCAGGAGCGGTTCGCCCCCCGTGAACTCGACGAGGGGCAACCGGTGCCTTTGCCCGGCATCGCCGCCGGCCACCGCGCACGGGGTCGCCTCAAAATCCGCCGCCAACCGCAGCACCTCGGCATGCACCTCCTCCACCGGGCGGCGCTTGCCCTCGGTGAAGGCATAGGCGGTGTCACAGTAGGAACAGCGCAGATTGCAGGCGGTCAACCGCACGAAAACGCACGGCAGCCCGGCAAAGGTGCTCTCCCCTTGCAGGCTCAGGTAGATCTCGTTGACGACGAGGGCATCGGTCACGCGGGAGACGTTAGCCGTGCCCGGCGGGGGTGACGAGGAGCGAGCGAGAATTCACATCCAGGGGGTCAGCAGGGTTTTCTCCTGCAAACGGAGCCGGTCCGATGGGATCTGCCGCGCGAGCCGCCGCGCCGCCTCCCGTTGCTGGTTGGCACCCAGCACGACGACATAAACGACCTGCCAACGGGGCTCGAGCTTCCCCCATTCCGGGCCCGCCTGCTCGATGAGGCCGAGCGCTGCCGGCGCGTCCCCCTTGCGCCACGTCGCCAACGCCCATCCGAAACGCCAGCCGGGTTGGTCCGGACGCGCCCTGGCCAATCTCCCGAGGGTTGCCAACGCCCAATCGTTTTGGTCCCCAAACAAGGCTTCCAACCACGCCCGTTCACCCGCCACCAACTCCTCGCCGGGCATATAGGAATTGAGATGCCGCAACGTCGTCCGCGCCACGGTCAGGTCGTCCAGCGGCTTCACCAACCGGAGGATTTGGCGGGCCGCATCCAGGGTCGCGCCGGGGATCTCGAGCAATTGCTGATACGCTTCGATCGCCACCACGGGCAATCCCGCCAACTCGGCCTGTTTCGCCACGAACGGCAGCCCCGGCGAACTCCTTCCGTCCCCTTTGAGCGCCTCCCGGAACAGGGACTCCGCCTCGGCCTTGCGCCCCGCCCGGGCCGCCAGTACCCCGCGCGCCGCCGCCAACAAGGGGCCTTCCAGCGGTGCCGATTTTGCCGTGACCATCCGCTCAATCTCGTCCGCCCGGTTCAACGCCATCAACGCGTCCAACCGCGCCCCCATCAACATCATATTGGTCTGGCAATGTTCCAACGGCAGCAATGGCAGGGCCTCCCCGACCGCCCCATGACGATTCAGCCAAAGGACCACGCATCCGATGTCGAAGGGCGCGGAATCGGGCCGGGCCAGGGACAGCGCTTTTCCGACGATGACCGGCTTCTGCGCGGGATCGAGGCGCATCCGCAGGTCGAGGACCTGCAAACGGGCGGACAGGTTCGTGGGGGTCCGGGCCTCGATCGCGTGGACCAGGGCTTCCAATTCGCTCCGGCCCAATTCCTGGCTGTTGCCCAAGGTCGCCACCGCCCTTTCCCGGCTCGCCGAGGTCCCGGCCGCCACATCCCATAACAGTCGGCGTCCCTCGCCCCGCACTTCCGGTGAAAGGTCCCCGAGCAACAGGACGCCCAATTCCAATTCGACCTCCGGCTCGGCGGGGAATTCCCGCAACATGCCCCGGGCCACGTGCACGGCGCGCGGACGATCACCCAGGCGTTGCAGATGCCGCACCATCAACCGCAGCACCGCCAGGTCATGCGGCTTCTCCCTGAAGGCCGCGTCCAACCACGGCCCGCTCAGGTCCACACGCCCCAATCGGACCGCCAGATCCGACGCCTCCAACCGATCTGCGCGGGTGGCTTCACGGCTGGCCAAAACGATCCCCCAATGGGTCAAACCATCCGCCCGGCCCAAGCGGGCACAATGGCGCGCCGCGACCCGGTTCACGCCCGGATCTGCCGGCGCAAATTGGAGTGCCATCTGGAGAAGCCGGACGCCGCCGGGAAGATTCCCCGCGGCAAGCAATTCGCCGGCCGCGCGTCCCATCCGGATCCCCCGCTGGCGCTTGATCTCCTCATAGGCTCGTGGCCCACCGAGAGAGACGGCCAAAACCACGGCCACCAGCGCCACGACCAGCACCAGCCATCGTTTGGAAGGCTCCGGTCCCAGCCCCCCGTCACCGGTGCCGGCTGTGGCCGCAGCGGGATTCGGAGCGGAGTCGGACATTCCCAATCAAGATGGCACCGATCCGCCCGAAAGTGGAACACCTTCCGTCTCGGAGTCTCCGCCAGCGGATTTTTTTCTTTCGGTAGGGCGAGGTTCCACCCGAGCCGCGGGGGGAGGAGAATTGATGATTGGCGATTGCTGATTGCTGATTGCCAATTGGGGGAACGCATCGACCTCGCCCTCGACCGCGCCCGTCTTGAATCATCAATCAACAATCTCCAATCCAAAATCATCAATGTCCCGGTTCGCGTCGGAGGCCCACGTCATGACACCGCCCCCATGGATGCCACCCGGATCGGCTCGCGTGAAACCTCGCCCCCCCAACGATCACAGCCAGTCAGTCAGCAGGGTTTTCTCCTGCAGTCGAAGCCGGTCCTGGGGCACCCGTCGCGCGAACCGACGCGCGGCTTCCCGCTGCTGGTTCGCCCCGAGCACCACCACATAGACCACCTGCCAGCGGGGTTCGAGCTTGTCCCAGTCCGGCGACGTCTCCTCGATCAGGGACAGCGCGGCGGCGGCCTTGCCTTTGCGCCAGGTCGCCAATGCCAGGCCAAATCGCCAGCCCAGATGGTCCGGATGCGCCTTCATCAACCGGTCCAATGTGGTCATCGCCCAGTCCGTCTGCTCGCCGAACAACGCCTCCAACCAAGCCCGCTCGCCGGCCACGTTCTCATCGCCCGGAATGAACGCATTCAACCGCTGCAACGTCGAGCGCGCCACGGTCAGGTCCTCCAGCGGCTTCACCAAACGCAGGATCCGGCGGGCGGCATCCAACGTCGAACCCGGGATCGCCAACAGATGCTGGCAGGCCTCGATCGCCACCAAGGGCAGGCCCGCCGCCTCGGCCCGCTCCGCCACAAACGTGAGCACCGGCACGTTGTTCTGACCCGATTGGATCGCCTCGCGGAACAACAACTCGGCTTCCGGAACGTGTCCCGCGCGAACCGCCAGCGCCGCGCGTGCCGCCGACAACAGCGGTCCGGCCAGCGCATCCGGTTTCACCGCCACCATCCGTTCGATCTCATCGGTCCGATTCAACGCCATCAGGGCGTCCAGGCGCGCGGCCATCAGGATCGCATTGGTCCGGCAGCGATCCGGATCCAGCAGGGGCAACGCCTCTCCCACCGCCCCCTGCCGATCCAGCCACAACACCAGTTGTCCGAAATCAACGGGCTCGGAATCCGGCGACATCAGGGACAATCCCTTTTTCACCCACTCCTGCTTGCGTTCGGGCTCCAGTCGGATCCGGAGGTCCAGCGCCTCGAAACGCGCATGAAGTGTCGTCTGGGTGCGGGCTTCGATCGTCCGGGCGAGCAGTTCCAATTCGCTCCTCCCCAACTCCGGGCTGGAGGCGAGGGCCTCGGTCGCCGACCCGCGGAAGGGCGATGTTCCGGCAGCCAACCCCCAGAGCAGGCGGCGGCCTTCCGCCCGCTGTTCCTTCGTGGCCTCTCCCATCAGGATCCCACCGAGCGTGAACTCGGCCTCCGGTTCGCTGGGAAATTCCGCCAACACCAACCGGGCGAACGACAGGGCTCCCGGACGGTTCCCCGCGCGTTGCAGATGCCGGAGCATCAGGCGCAACACCGGAAGTTCGTGCGGCGATTCCTGAAAAACGGCCTGCAACCACGGGCCGCTCAGGTCGACCCGCCCGACGCGCAACGCAAATTCCGCGGCCTCCAAGCGGTCCGCCCGGGTCGCCTGCGGACCCGTCAGGACGATCCCCCAATACGTGAGCCCCTCGGAGTTTCCCACGCGCTCACAGTATCGGGCCGCCACCCGGCTCACCCCGGGATCTCCCGGTGCCCATTGGAGCGCCGTCCGGATCAAACGCGCTGCCGCCGGAATATCGTTGGCGGCGAGCATCTCCCCCGCCGTGCGCCCCATCCGGATCCCCCGCTCGCGCCGGACCTTGCGGTAGATCGACGGACCCACCATGACCCCGATCAACACGACCCCCACCACCACCAGCATACTCACCAACCACAGCTTGGATCGACTGCCTCCCGTCGCCTCACTCGCCCGACCCCACCGTTCGGAACGTTCCCCCGGAGGGGGGGAAATCGGTCCCCCGGGTGGGGGCGACGATGACGACGGGCCGGACATCGGTCTCAGCGCTTCGGTTTATACGGACTATAATGGAACATTCTCGGCAATTCACGCCGGGCCAGTTCCAGCGGCGGTGCACCCTGTTTATACGGGACGAAACACGACATCAACTCCACTCCGAGCAGGTGCCGGTCGGTCGGCATCATCCCGTATTTCTCGGGCAACGCCGTGAATTTGTCAGCAAAATCGAACTCCACCGTTTGCCCGTTGCGCCAGACCCCCCAGATCAGCAACGCCCGGGCCTCCTCCCGGGCGAAGTGGAACACCATGAACTTGAGCGGATGACCATCGATGTCCACCGAGGTTTCCGTCACTCCACCGTCCTGCTTCCAACCCGCCCCGGGCATGCACACGTCGGGACGGTGATGGAGCGCCGTGCGACTCATGGCCGAGGGACGCCAGAACAGATGCTGGCCGCTGACCTGCCCCAGCGGCGCGTCGGCCACCGTCCGCTCGATCGTATCCCCGTCGGTCGGCCCCAACTGATCCCAGACCGACTTGTCGAACTCCTTTTTCCGGTTCCCCGAACCCTCCCCGGTGATCGCGGTGAATTGCGGTTCTTTCTGGGGTTGCGCGCGCCATTCCAACACCCAGTACCACACATGCACCCCGGTGAACACCGCCACCGTGACCCCCAGCAACGGTCGGAAATCCGGCACCCCGACCCAATTCAATCCGCTGACCCGTTCCCGCCAGCTGCCGGCATCCTTCCGTGGCCAGATATCCTTCACGCCCCGCGCCAGGAACACCCCGAAGGCAAAGATCAGGATGTAGAGGGAATACATGGCGATGTTGCCCACCGTGTCATGCGCCCGGTGCATCGCCTCACCCCCCTGATGTTCCACGATCCAGCACAGGATGAAGGTCCGGATGAAATTGCTGAACAACGCCAACGCGATCGCCGACCCGGCCAGCACCGAACGCCGGACCCGGCTGAGCCACATCAACTCGCCCACCGCGAGGGCGATCATCAGGCCGGATTGGAGCGACCGGATTCCGGAGCAGGCCTCGACGATCCCGACGGTGCCCTTGGAAAGGTGGAGCACCGCGCCTTCGCGGAT
>JANYCC010000410.1 GCA_025360495.1 Verrucomicrobiota bacterium
CCCCGGAGCTGACGCGACCGCCCTGGGAAGGCGGGTATTCCTACCCGCCCCGCTTCTCCCATGGCCCGGCTTCCCACGATGCCCAGAGGCGCCCGCTTTCCGCACGCACCCGAGTTCAGACTTCCGGCACCCCTTCCCCTCTGTCACGTTGTCCGTCCCATGGGTAAGCGGTTCTACGTCACCACGGCGATCTATTACACGAACGGTGCAGCCCATCTCGGGCATGCGTACGAGATGGTGGTGACCGACGTGATCGCACGGGCCCGTCGCAGCTTCGGGGAGGAGGTCTTCTTCCTGACCGGCTTGGATGAACACGGTCTCAAGGTCCAACAGGCCGCCGCCGCCGAGGGCAAGACCCCCCAGGCCTATTGCGACGAACTCGCCACCCAATGGCGCGATCTGGCCCGTCTCCTCGGCCTTTCCAATGACGATTTCATCCGGACGACCGAACCCCGCCATCGGTCCGTCGTGGAAGCGATCCTCACCCGTCTGCACGCCACGGGAGAGATCTACAAGGCCGGTTACGAGGGGTGGTATTCGGTGCGCGAGGAGACTTTCCTGACCGATAAGGACCGCAATCCGGATGGCAGCTGGGACGCGAAATGGGGCCAGGTGATCCCCTTGGTCGAGGAGAATTGGTATTTCCGCATGGCCCGGCATCAGGACTGGATCATCCGGTATCTGGAGGAACATCCGGAATTCGTCCAACCCGAGAGCCGTCGCAATGAGGTGCTGGGCTTCCTGCGATCCGAAAAACTGGAGGATCTGTGCATCTCCCGGCCCGCCGCCCGGCTGGGATGGGGCATCCCCCTGCCCTTCGCGCCGGAATGGGTGACCTATGTCTGGTTCGATGCCCTCACCAATTACCTGACCGTGCCGGCCTCGCTCGGGGACCCGGCCGCGACCGCCGCCCTCGGACCGGAATATGTCGCGCCCGACACCGGCATTTCCCTGTGGCCGCCGGACCTCCACGTCATCGGCAAGGACATCGTCAAGTTCCACGCCGTCTATTGGCCGGCCATGCTGCAGGCCGCCGGCGCCGCCCTGCCGCGTCAGGTCCTCGCCCACGGTTGGTGGCAGAAGGATGGTCAGAAACTGTCGAAGACCACCGGCAATCTGGTCGATCCTGTCGTCGTCATCTCCGAATGGGGCCTCGACGCCTTCCGTTATTATCTCGTGCGCGAACTGGCGATCGGGCCGGACGGGAACTGGACCGACGAGAGTTTCCGGTCCCGCTATAATGCGGAATTGGCGAACGGCTTGGGCAACCTGCTGAACCGGGCGCTCAACATGCTCAACAAATACCGCGAAGGCGTGGTGCCGGCGGTCTCCCAAGAACTGGCCGGGGACGCGGAACAGGCCCGGGCGGAGACGGAACGACTGCTCCGGGCCAATGACCTGCAGGGTGCGCTCGGGTCCATCTGGTCGCTGGTGAACCGGGCCAATCTTTATGTCGAGCAAACCCAACCCTTCAAGCTCGCCAAGGACCCCGCACAGGCCTCACGCCTCGACGAAGTCCTCTATAATCTGGTGGAAGCGTGCCGCGTGCTGGCGGTGATGCTGGCCCCGTTCATCCCGCACACCGCCGCCCGGATCTACGCCCAACTCCGCCTCGAAGGGACGCCCGACCGTTGGTCTCTCGGCACCTGGGGCGGACTCACGCCCGGCCATCGCGTCGGGACTCCGGAACCCCTGTTCCCGCGCAAGGATCTCGTCCCCAAACCCCCGCGTTGATACCCCATCCCGGTCCGCCCGCCCCGGTCCTTTCCGTCCCGTCCATCGTGCAAGACCCGACCCCTCCGCCCGATCCATCCACCCCACCGGTGGCTTCTCAGAAAACCGCTCCTTTCCGGGTCGGTGACCGCATCACCCTCACCATTTCCGATCTCGCGTTCGGCGGCGAAGGCGTGGGGCGCTGCGATGATTTCGTCGTGTTCGTGCCTTTCGTCTGCCCGGGCGAAACGGTCGAGGTGAAGGTGACAGAACTCCGCAAGACCTTCGCCCGCGCCGTCCTCGCCCGGGTGGTCACGTTATCCCCGGAACGCGTCACCCCGAAGTGCACTTACTTCGGCGAATGCGGCGGTTGCCAGTACCAGCATCTGGATTACGACGCCCAACTCCGCTGGAAACACAAGCAGATCGGCGACCTCTTCGCGCGGGTCGGTGGGTTCGATCCGGGAGTCGTCCAACCAGTCCTGCCCTGCCCCCAACCTTATGGCTATCGCAACCGGATCCTGGTCCGTTCGCAGTGGAACCGACCGGCCGGCAAACTCGACCTGGGTTATATCCGGCAGGATGGCGGTCTGGTCTGTGACATCACCTCGTGCGCCATCGCCGAACCGGCCCTGAACGAAGCCCTGCTGGAGTGGCGCCGCAACCCGCCGCCCAAGGGTGGGCTCCGGGCACTGCTCCGCATCCCCCCCGAGGGCTGGGAAGTCCCGGAACACTCCTTCTTCCAAAACAATTTCTTCCTCCTGCCGGATCTCGTCGCGACCACCCGCCGCATGCTGGCCGACGCCGGTTCGCGCCATCTGGTGGACACCTATTGCGGGGTCGGCTTTTTCGGGATTGAGCTCGCCGACCAGGTCGATTCCTTCGTCGGGGTCGAATTGGACGCCCAAGCCATCGAGGCTGCACGGGTCAATGCCCACCGGCACGGTCGCACCAATGGCGGATTTGTCGCCGGGGACACCGACGCCCTGTTGCCTTCCCTGCTCGCCAAACTGGACCCGGCGCTGACCACCGTCCTGCTGGATCCGCCGCGGGTCGGTTGTCGGCCGCCCAGCCTGCAAGTCCTCCGCCAGGCCGGGCCGCGCCAGATCCTCTATGTCAGTTGTCATCCGGCGACCCTGGCCCGGGACCTGAAATTGCTGTGTGCCGACGGCCGGTACCAACTCCGCGAGGTCCAACCCCTCGACATGTTCCCGCAGAC
>JANYCC010000413.1 GCA_025360495.1 Verrucomicrobiota bacterium
TCTGGGCATCATGGGAAGGCGGGCCATGGGGGAAGCGGGGCGGGTGGGAAAACCCGCCCTCCCAGGGCGGTCGCGACAGCTCCGGGGCGGCGGGTTTTCGTACCCGCCTTCCCACGATGCCCAGATGCGCCGGGGTCGGACGCTTGACGGGACCCGTCCGGCGGAACGAATCTTGTCCCGATGGCGTTTCCACCGGCCAGAATCTCGCTCGCGGTTTCGGTCCCCCAGGCGGTCATCAAGGTCGCCGGGAGGGCCGCGGTCGAACGCACCCGCGATTTCAAGGCGGCGGTGCAGAATCTCGCTGTGATCGGGGTCCGGGAGATATTCATCGACCTGTCGGAGTGCCTGTTGATGGACAGCATGTTCTCGGGAATGGTGGCCAACCTGGCGGCTGGGCCCGACCTGAGATTCACGCTCGTGGATGCCAACCAACGGGTGACCGACCTGCTGGCCAACCTCGGTGCCCTCGAGTTGTTCCGGGTGGCCCATGCCCGGGAGGGAATGCCGGATCTGGGTCCGGTGAAGGAGCTTCCCGTAACCTGTTACGACAAACGGGCGACCACCGAATGCTGCCTGGAGGCGCACCGTTTTCTCATGGAATTGCAGCAGGAGAACAAAGCCCGTTTCGAGACGTTGGAGAAGGTATTGCAGGCTGAATTGGACGCCCCCGCCCCGGCCGAACCCATGGCTCCGGCCACCGCGCCGGCCCTCCCGTCTTCCTCGGTTTGCCCGGCGGTCGCGATGCCATGAGTTCACCCGTCCCGATGGCCTGGATCTCCTGTGTGGGAGAGAAGGGCGGCGCCGAGACGTTGATGATCGAGTGCCTTCGGGTGCTGGACCGCTCCCGTTTCCGTCCGGAGGTCATCCAACTCCGACCGGGTCCTCTGGAAACGATGCTGCGGGACTTGGACGTGACGGTCCATGTGCTGGAGATGCATCGGATGCGCGAGGTCCACCGTGTCGCGGGGGCGATTCTCGGCATTCGGCGTCTGGTCCGGGACCGACATCTGCGCCTGCTCCACAGCAATGGTTTTCGTGCCCATGCCTATGGGGGGTTGGCGGCGGCATTATCGGGGGTGGCCGAAGTCTGGACGACCCACACGGTGGAGCAGCCGGGCTGGAGCACTTCCGCCATCCTCGCCATCCCGACGGCGCAGGTGCTGGCCAACTGCCCGCGCACTCAGGCCTATTTTGAAGGTCGCGGCAAGCCGACATCCCTGGTGTGGCCCGGGGTGAACCGCTCGGTGCTGGAAGCCGCCGCCGCCCGCACCGACCGGGCGGACCTGGCCAACCGCTATCGGCTCGATCCCGGCCGCCGATGGGTGACCGTCGGGGCGCGGTTGCAACGGTTCAAAGGACAGGATCATTTCCTCCGCGCTTTGGCCCGCGTGCTCCCCAACCGGCCGGATCTGCACGGGATCGTGGTTGGAGGATCCCTGTTCGACTTGGAATCCGCCTATCAGCGGGAACTGCGCGAACTGGCGCAGGAACTCGGTTTGGAGGGCCGGGTGACCTTCACCGGGTTCATTCCGGATGCCGACGTGGCCGGGTTGTTGGCGGCCAGCACCTTGGTCGTCCATCCGGCGCTCGAGGAGGATTTCGGACTGACGGTGGCGGAGGCCCAGATGCTGGGAATCCCGGTGGTGGCCTATGCGACGGTCGGCCCCGCGGTGATCCTGCTGCCCGGTGAGACGGGGTGGTTGGTCCCGGTCGGCGATCAATCCGGGCTGGCCGCGACCTTGGACGAGGCGTTAGGGTCACCCCAGAGGTTGCGGGAATTCGGAGCCTGCGGCCGTGAGCGGGTGGAACGTCTTTTTGGTGCGGCATCGCAAGCACGTCGCACGGAAGAGATCTATGAGGCCGCGCTGGGCTCCGTCGGTTCCCGATCCAGTTAGAAGAATGACCACCATTGCCACCACGACCCCCGCCGCCGGCCCGATCGCCGGACCCCGACCCGGCGAGGAAGAGGCCCCGAAAAGGGACCTCTTCGCCAAGCTGGGGCTCATCTGGGAGGTGCTCAGTGAGAATCTGGTCGCGAACCTGTTGGTGATCATCGCGATCGTCATCGGCTTCATGCAGGGTTGGCTGAAGTTCCGGTTCGGCTATATCTGGCTCACTTTCATCTATGACATTCCGCTCATCCTGGCCCTGGTCATCACCCTGGGAGGATTGCCGCGCGGAAAGCCTTGGTTCCCCGAATGCGGCGTCAGCACCGGAATCAAAATCCTGGTGGGCTGCTGTGTGGTTTGGGGGCTCCTGCCCTTCGGGGTGCCCATGCTGGTTGCCGCCGCCTCGTTCCGGGGTTGGTGTTTCGCGCCGCTGATGTTCCTGCTGGGTTACCATCTCTGTCGCACCGTCCGCCAGGTCGAGATCTTCATGTGGGTGGTGCTGATCATGGGCCTGGCCACCGCCGTCTACGGGGTGTTCTTCCAGAGCGAGGCGGAGGTCATCGCCCTGATGAAGGCGGACCCGGAAATGGAGCTGAAACTCCGTGGGAACTTCTATGCGACCTCGACCGGTTCCCAATTCCGACGCTACTCGACCTTCGTATCCTCGGCGGTTTTCGGCGTCACGATGGGCGGGTGCGTGCAGTTCGCGACCAGTCGCATCTTCCTGCCGGGTTGTTCGTGGATTGAACGGGGCATCCTGCTGGTCACCGCCGGGATCTGTTCGTACGCCGTCGTGCTCAGCGGTTCCCGAACGTCCCTGCTCATCCTGATCCTGGCCCTGCTCCTGACCGGCACCATTCGCACCGGCGGGCTCCGGTTCCTGATGCTTCCCGCGCTCGTTTTCGGTGCCATGTACTACGGTATCAGCCAGACCGGAGGCGCGGCCATTGAGCGATTCGGCTCGCTCTTGGACGTCGAGACGGTGTGGGCCCGCGTCTGGATCGTCATCAGCCCCAGCGCTTCCGCCCTCGCGGATTCACCCTTGGGAGGCGGACTCGGTCGGTCCGGCCACGGAATTCCCGGGGTTTTCGCCAACCTGTTTTCCACTTTCCAGATCCGCGGTGTCGACGGGGACATCGGCCGTCTCATTGTCGACATGGGGGTGGTCGGTTTCCTGATCTATGTGATCCTCCTGTACAACGGATGCAAAGATTCGTTCCGGTGGATGTGGCGCCTGAAGGATTCCAAGCTGGGGGTGATCGGGGTGCCGGCCGGCGCATGGTTCGTGCTCAGCCTGCTGCAGGTTCCAACGGGCTCCCCTTATCTCGCGATCCCGTTCGGGGCCCTCACGTGGATCTTTTTCGGCGCGTTGCGGCGGATGGTGGAGGAATACGATAAGCTGTACGCGACGATCGGTGCGGACGTGGAATCGTTGCCCCAGTTCAGCTCGTTCATCCGGCCCCCGCGGCTCGCCAGCATTTTCGGCGCAAAGTCGGCGGCACCGGTTCCGGGAGCAGGATCACAACCGGTCGGAAAGACCCGCAAAACCCATCAACCCGCCCCGACACAGGCACCGGTGTTGCAGGTCGGCGCGCAGGTCGATGCCTCCGGGAAGACCGAGCGCCCGGCGAAACGTTTCCTCTACCGGAACCACGGGCGACCGAAGGTCTGAAACCCGCTTCCGGCCGATGAAACGCGAGCCTGCCAACACCGGAGCCTCCCCCGCCCGTCGGCGCCGGCTTCCGCGTTCCTTCAAGGACCTGACCCCCAGCAATCATTTCAATCCGCGGACCTTTTTCCGCGAAATGGTATGGAAAGTGTGGCTGACGCGCCGGACCGGATCGATCAAGACGCCGGCTTTCCCCCGCCTGCACGGCGGCGAAGTGGCGCTCACCTGGATCGGGCACGCGTCCTTCCTCGCCCAATTCTCGGGCCTCAACGTCCTGATCGATCCCAATTTTGCCAATTGGCTGTTCCTCCTGAAACGCCTCCGCCGACCCGGCCTGCGTTTGGGCGACCTCCCACCCATCGACCTCGTCCTGCTCACCCATGCGCATTTCGATCACTTTCACAAACCCACCCTCCGACGTCTCCCTTCGCCCAAGATCGGCATCATGCCCTGGGGATGCGGCAGCCTTGCCAAGACACTCGGCTTCGCGCGGATCATTGAATTGCGCTGGTGGGAGAGTTTTTCCTGCGACGATTGGAAGGTGACCCTCGTCCCGGCCCGCCACTGGGGCGCCCGCACCTTGCGCGACCAGCACCGGGGCTTTGGGGGTTTCGTTTTGGAACATCGCGGACGCCGCATCTACCACGCCGGCGACACCGCCTATTTCGATGGTTTCGCCGAGATCGGCCAGCGTTGCTCCCCGGAGATCGCCCTGCTCCCCATCGGCGCCTATTATCCGGATTCATTCCGGCACGGTCACATGGGTCCGGATGAGGCGTTGAAGGCCTTCCACGACCTGCGCGCCCAATGGTTCGTCCCGATGCATTACGGCAGCTTCAAGCTCAGCTTCGAGGCCTTGGACGAACCCCCGCGCTGGCTCCGGCAATTGGCCAACGAGGCGGAAGTCACCGATCGCGTGCGCATCCTGGAAGAAGGCGTGCCCGAAAAGTTCTGACTCCACCCGCCCTTCCCCCACCCAGACCGTGCGCCTCCTCCTGGTCAGCGACTCCGCCCGCATCCAAAACGGGGGCGCCAACCGGGTCGTGGTCGAGACCTGTGCGTTGCTCGCCGCCCGGGGCCATTCCGTGGCGGTCGCCCATGTCAGTCCCGGCACCCCGGACGTCGATTGCCCCACCTTTCTCCTGCCCCGCGACCATCGGGAACAACGACTCGCCGCCATCCGCCAGGAATTCCGTCCCGACCTGGTCCATGTGCATTGCGGCCTGGGCGCGCCGGCATTGGACGAGGCCACCCGGGGTCCGACGGCGGTCTTCTGCCACGACCAAACCTGGTATTGCAGTGCGGGCGATCGGATGAACCGGGATTTCGCACCCTGCCATTATGCCCATGGCGCGGCCTGCCTGGTGCGTCATTACTCCACCGGATGCGGCTCCAAATCCCCGGTCCGCAACCTGGCTCATTGGCGCTTCACCGGCCAATTGTTGACGCTCCGTGACCGGGCCCATGTCCGACTGCAGGTTGCCTCTGATTATATGCGCTCGGGTCTGCTCGAGAATCACTTCCCCGAAGACCGCATCGACCTGGTTCCGCTTTATACCCAGCCGATCCCCATGGCCGCCTCGATCCAGCCCGAGCCGGGCCTCATTCTCCTGCCCTCGCGGTTGGTGCCAGCCAAAGGGGCCCGGATCGCCCTCGAGGCTCTCGCCCGGCTCCGTTCCCTTTCTTGGAACCTGGTCATTGCCGGGGACGGTTGGCAGCGTCCGGCCCTCGAAAGACTCATCCCCCGGCTCGGCTTGACCGGCCGGGTCCGCTTCCTCGGTGAGATTCCGCCCCGGGAAATGGATGTCTGGTATGGACGGGCCCGGATTGTCCTCTTCCCCGTTCTGCGCCACGAACCATTCGGCCTGGTCGGCATTGAGGCGCTCGCCCACGGCCGGCCGGTGGTCGCGTTCGGTGGGGGCGGCGCGGACGAATGGCTCGCGGACGGGGAATCCGCCCTGCGCGTCGATGCGCGGGAGGCCGCCCCCTATGCCGACGCCATCGCCCGTCTGCTCGGCGACCCGGCGCTCTGGTCGCGACTGGCCGCCGGTGCGCTAAGGCGGCATTCGTTGTTCCAACCCGACGCCTATATGAATCGTCTGCTTGCCAGTTTCGAGCGCGCCCTCGCCGCACAGCGTTGACCCGGGGTGGCCACGGTTACCGATGCATGTCGGTCACCCGCCACTTTCCATTCACCTTCTCCAAAACCCAGATCATCACGCTTGAGGAGTGGGATTCCGCCCCGTCCGGATCCACGGTTTTGTGCCCGACCAAGGCTCCGACATGCACTGACCCATCGCTTCTCTCCGTCGAATTGACGATCAAGACCTTGCTCACCAGCGGCAGATTTCCCGGTGCGAGCCGAGCCATCTGGGCGTCTGAAACAAACTTGTTCGCAAGAAAACGGCGGGCATTGGTCTTGTCGCCTGAAGCCATTGCAGACGCCTGTATGAATGGAAGGCCCAAACCGATCACGAACCCACACCCGGCGACCTCACGCCCCGGGCGGCGGTGGGAACTCCAACCCGAATTTCTTCCCGATTTCGATCACACGTGGAATGTCCTGCTGTTGCTGCGGACTCAGCGCACCGACCTCCTCAAAGAACCCTTCGAAACCCGAGGGGGTGATGACGCACAGGAGCCGGCCCGGTGTCTGCCCGAGATAACGGTAGGCATGCGGTATCCCGCGCGGCGCGAAGATCGTCGCCCCCTTTTGTGCGAGGAATGTTTCCCCGCCGACAGTCCATTCGTATTCACCCTCGAGGATCTGGAAGGTCTCGTCCTCCCGGTGGTGGATGTGTGGCGGCGGACCACCCCCGGTCACGTCGTGCGACTCGACTGCACTCACCACGCCGCCGGTGTCACGGCCGTGGATGCGGATGACCATCGGAATCCCGAGGACGTTCACCTTCTTGCCGCCGTCGTGGGGGATCTGGATCGGTTTCATATCGGGGAATTTCCGGTGTTCGTGGATTACGCGACCAAGGATGCGCGATGGTTTTTGGCGGTGCCAAGGTTTTTCCGAACGCACCCGCCGTGAACCTCCCCAATCAACCATCAACAATCCTCAATCGCCCATCATCAATTCCCCGTCCCGTCCCGCCCCGTCCCGATGCTGCGTGGGAAATTGATGATTTTTGATGGGAGATTGTTGATGGATGATTGCCGGACCGGGACCAAACGATGGGAAACCCTGCGGCAAAAAGAACAGAAAACGGCGGCGGAGGTCGCCCTCCACCGCCGCCCCCTATTTCCGACACCCCGCTACTTCTCCCCTTCAGTCGGAACCCCTCCCGCTTGGCGTCAATGCGCCACCGGCACCGCCCGATAGAATCGGACGAAATTCTCGTTCGCGTCGCTGTCCACGTGCACGGAGGTTCCACTCACTGCCTGGGTCTGCTCGATCCGCTCCCAGTTCACCAGGTCCGTTGACACCTCGATCGCCGTCTCCGTTCCCGGCGTTTCGTCCACCACCAGCAATTCCACGCCTCCGGAGTCCAACGGCGCCACCGCGGCAATCCGCGCGTCCGCCGCGGCCGCACCGGGCGGGAGCGGAGGAGGAGGCGGATTTTGCGGCACCTTCACATCCGCTCCATCGAACGACGCCAGGCCCGACAGGGTCCGCCCTTCCGGTTCCGTCACCGTCACCGTGGCCGATACTTTCCGGCCGGTGTCATCGAAGTACACACCCCAGCGGATCACCCCGGCCGTGGCGTCGAACACACCGCCATCGCTGATCTCCGTCACCACGGCCCCGGGCCCGACATATTCCTCCACCGCCTGAGCCTTCACCCCATCCAACGGAACCAAACGGATGGTGACGGCAAACGGGGTGTTGGTCGGGACAACCTGCGGCACTTCCGCGACGGCAATGCTCACAACGTCCTGTGCGGTCGGATCCGTGGCCGCGGTGGACGCCGCCGCCAGTTTGCTCACCCACGCCAGCGGCAACGGTCCCGCCGACGGATCATACTTATATGCCCCACCGTTCCTCCACAGGAAACCGGCCCGGGTCGCATAACCCACGGGCACCGGCACAGGGCCGGTCGGGAATGTCGCGCCGGCCAGCCAGGCCGCCGCGTACGCCGTCACCTCGTCCTCCGCCAGGATGTTGTCGGCCGGGTTCACGTCCGCCGGATGCTGGACGACGGGCGGCGGCACGACGGCATCGAACACCACGATCGCCACGCCCTCGGATTGGAGTGCCACCCCGTCGGCGGTGACGGCTCGAGCTTTCAACTCATGGTGTCCCGCCGGCGGGTTGGTCCACACCACGCTGTGCGACAGACGCGTGCCGGGTGCGGGTGCCTGGATGAACACCAATTGGGAAACCCCGATCGATTGGCCATCCCCGAAGAACTCCACCCGCGGCACATAACCTTTGGGATCCACCACGTCGGCCGACACCACCAATTCCACCGGGTTGGTATAATGTGCGCCCGGCGCCGGGGCGGTCAGCACCAACGTCGCATGGGCGGGCCCGGGCCCGTTGTGGATGACCACCGTCGCGGTGGTCGGATCCTTCAGCGTGTATCCGTGGTTGGTGCGCAGCGTCAGCACCACCGTTTCATCCCCTTCCGCCAACCGGTCCGCGAACGCTCGCACCCGGATGTCCCGGCGGGTGACTCCGGCGGGAATCGTGGCGTCGCCGTCGATAAAGACATAATCACGCCCATTCCGCGCGGTGCCGCCCACTTTGAAATACACCTTCACCGGCCGGTTCGTCGGACCATCGCGCACCAGTGTCAACACGCCGGGCGGCGTCTTGACCGTGGGGGAAGGTTCCGAGGTTTCGGGAGTCGTCGCCACGATGGAGATCGCGGGGGGTGCCGGCGGCGGCACCACAAAGTCATGGATCACCGCGGATCCCGACGAGGGATCGCCCACCTTATACGCCGGTTCCAGCCCATGGAGGCCGGAGGGGGCGACCAGCACGAGCACGACCGATTCGTCGCCTTCCTCCCGGGTGTCCGACACCGGTGCGAAATCCACGACCACCGAGGCCGCTCCAGCCGGGAAGGTCGCGGTTTGCCGGAACGTGTGTCCCGAGTCGCCCGCGGTCGCCGCGGCCCGTCCGGGGGTGACGGCGGGCACATAATCCACACCGAACGTCGCCTTGCCCGTCAGGAGATAGCTCACCGTCAGGGCGCCGGTCAGCGGCCCGTCACGATCCAACCGGAAGGACAACCGCCCGGCCGCATCGTTCTCCACAACTTCCCCGTTCAACACGGCAACCCGCACCGTGGGGGCCGCCCCCGGCGCCACCACGGTGATCGTCGGACCCGCCACTTCCAGGATGACATGGTCCGAAGTCACGGCCCGTGCGGAAAGTTTCCGGGTGACCTGGATCGTCGGGGTCCAGGTGAACGTGTATTTGACGGCATCCCCGTTGACCGCGCCGTGCGGTGCGGCGGCCGTGCCCACCGGCTTGCCGTCCACAAAAAAGCCGACCTCCGGGATCACCCCGAGCGGGTCGGTGCCGGTGACGGCAAAATCAACCGGGGTGCCGGCCACCACTTGCAAACCATCCGGGGGTGCATCCCACACCAAGGTGGGCGCCTGGCCTGCCGGACGATCGATCCGTATTTCCGCGTGCTCGGAACGGATCGTCAGCGACCCGCGGACCTTGGACGCCTGGGCCACGATGACATGCACACCGGGCGGCGGGTTCGCCCAGGTCGCCGTGTGCTCGACCGTCAGGCCCACGATCGCCGGGAAGATTTGCCCCGACAGATCGGAAGTGGCCACCACGACGCCGTCGGCCAGGAAATCGACCACGGTGATCGGTCCTCCGATCGGGTCGCGGGCCAATGCATCCAGCTTGATGGCGCCGGCGGGAAGGACGGCTCCGTTGGTGGGTGCGACCAACACCAATGTCGGGTGGGTGGATGGGGGGATCGGACCATCCCCGTCCGATCCGGACCCTGCGTGCAGGGCCAGCCATACGGGGAACAACAACCCGGCGGCGGCAAAGCGCCCGAACCGGCTGAACCAAAGAGTGACGGATGTCTTCATGGGCGGAAAATGTCGGTGTGAATTTCTTGCTGTGCTCCGGCTTGAGCAGCTTCCGGTCCGACGAAATGGCACCCCTCGGCAGATCAATATTTGAACAAACAGGCCGTTTTCAATGCGTTGGGTTTGCGGCGGGAAATCGTGCGGGGTCCCCGACCCGGGTGGCTTGGGGAAAGGCACCCAACCCGGCGGGCTTTCCGGGGCCGAGGGCCCTGCGCACCGGCAAAACCTCCGGACGCGGTGCGCGAATACTCATTTGTTCGCGACCGGCGACCCCCCCATGATGGAAAAACCGTATGCACCCCCGATTCCCGTTTTTCCCCAGCCTGGCGATGGCTCTGACTCTCGGATGGGGTGGAAGGGTCCTTGCCGGCACGCCCGCGGAATCCAACCTGAAGGCCCGGACCGGCCTGCCACCGTTCGCCTACACCAATTCACCGACGGCCATCCCCAATTATCTCCCGGGTGAAAAATGGGGGACCCAAGGCGAGGCGCTCTCGCGGATGCAACTCCCGCTGTCCCCCGCGGAATCCGCCCGGCACCTCGTCCTCCCCGAAGGTTTTTCCGCCCATCTCTGGGCCGCGGAACCGGAGATCATCAAGCCCATCGCCATGACTTGGGATGAGCGCGGACGCCTCTGGATCGCCGAGACGGTCGATTATCCCAATGAAATGAGGCCTGCCGGTGAAGGCCGGGACCGCATCACCCTGTGCGAGGACACCGATGGCGACGGGCGGGCCGACAAGTTCACGGTGTTCGCCGATCATCTCAGCATCCCCACCGGCATGGTGGCCAGCCACGGCGGACTCATCGTCATCGAAAGCGGCCACACCCTGTTCCTCAAGGACACCGACGGCGACGGCCGGGCCGACGAACGACGTGTGTTGTTCTCCGGTTGGGGCACCAGCGACACCCATGCCGCGGCGTCCAACCTCCGTTACGGCCCCGACAATTGGATCTGGGGTGTCGTCGGTTACAGCGGGTTCGATGGCGAGGTGGGCGGCAAG
>JANYCC010000434.1 GCA_025360495.1 Verrucomicrobiota bacterium
GCATCTGGGCATCGTGGTAAGGCGGGTAGGAAAACCCGCCCCCCCGGAGCTGTCGCGGCCGCCCTGGGAGGGCGGGTTTTCCTACCCGCCCCGCTTCTCCCATGGCCCGGCTTCCCACGATGCCCAGAGGCGCCCGGGTCATCCGGCCTTCCCCACCTGCACCGCCACGACCTTGAACTCCGGGGTCATCACCCGACCGTCGCGGTGCGGGCTGGTGACCTGGTTCAGGAACGCCGAGACGGTGTGAAAAGTGGCGAACAATTCGCCCGGTTTCACGTGCCCGTCGATCTTCAAGGGCAGGATCGCCTCCCCATGGCGGCTCCACACCCGGACCCGGTCGCCCTCGTGCAATCCGAGGCGTTCGGCGTCGGACGGCGCCATGTCCAAGGTGTCCGCGGGCCGCAATCGGACGTTGGGCGTGCGCATCGTCATGGTGCCCGCATTGAACTGGAACAAGGTCCGTCCGGTGGTGAGCAAAAACGGGAACTCCCGGGTCGTGGTCTCGGAAGTGGGCTCATACGCGATGAAGCGGAGGGCCGCGCGCAGGCCGTGCGGGAACGTGTCGGTGTGCAGGATCGCGGTGCCAGCGTGGTCCTCGGACGGACAGGGCCATTGCAGCCCGCCGTGTTCCAAGCGCGCATAGCTGATCCCCGCACCGGCCGGCCACACCGTGCGGATTTCATTCCAGATCTCCTCCGCGGAATGGAAGTCGAAATGATTTCCCGAACCCATGGCCCGCGCCACGTCAGCGAGGATTTCCCAATCGGGCTTCGATTCGCCCGCCGGTGCCAGGGCTTGGCGAACCCGCTGCACCCTCCGTTCCGAGTTCATGAACGTGCCGTCCTTTTCAAAAGAGGAGCAGGCCGGCAGGACGACGTGACCGAAACTGTGGGCCAGTTCATTGAGGAACAGGTCCTGGACGATCACCAAGTCCAGCTTCGCCAACGCCGCCCTCGTCACGGCCGTGTTGGGATTCGTCAGGGCCACGTCGTATCCGATCGCCCAGAGCGCCTTCAATTCTCCCTCGGCCGCCGCATCCATCATCTCCATGAGATTGAGCCCCGGGCGGCGCGGCACCGGTGCCTGCCAGACCGACTCGAACCGGTCGCGCGCGGGGTCGATCGGGACCGAGCCGGTGAGCAGGCCCGGCTCGCAACCCATGTGGGCGGATCCCTGCACGTTGTTCTGGCCGCGCAGGGGATTCACACCGGCGCCCGCCTTGCCGAAATTGCCCGTCAGCAGGGCCAGTTGGACCAACCCCACCACCCCGTCGGTGCCCTGGACATGTTCGGTCACCCCCAGCCCGTGGAAACACATTGCGGGCTTGCAGGTCGCATAAACACGGGCTGCCTGACGGATCAAGTCTGCGGGCACGCCGGTGATTCCCGCGGCCCGTTCGGGGGGCCATTCGGCAATCTGTTTCTGAAACTCCCCGAACCCGCTGACCCGCTCCCGCAGCGCGCTCGCATCCGTCAATCCCTCCGTCACGATCACGTGGGCCAGCGCGTGGAAGAGCGGGATATTGGTGCCCGGACGGACCCGGAGGTGCACCCCGGCATGGTGGGTCAGCTCGATTTCGCGCGGGTCGATGACGATGAGTTTCGCACCCCGCAGCACCGCCTGGCGGATGCGCGCCCCCACCACCGGATGATTCTCCGTCGGATTGCACCCGCACACGAGGAAGGCCGCCGCATGTTCGATGTCATCGAATGAATTTGTCGCCGCCCCGGTCCCCAATGTCTGCTTCATGCCCGCCGCCGTCGGCGCATGGCAGACACGGGCGCAACAGTCCACATTGTTGGTCCCCAGGACCACGCGGGCGAATTTCTGAGCGATATAATTATCCTCGTTGGTCCCGCGCGCGGAACCGAGGACCCCGATGCCGTCGGGACCACCCGCGCGCAGGATCCGCCCGAGGCGGTCGGCGACATAGGCGGTGGCTTCGGCCCACGGAACGCGGCGCCATTGGCCGTTCTCCCGGATCATCGGTTGGGTCACACGGTCGGCGGCGTCATTGAAATCAAAGGCGTAACGTCCCTTCACACACAGGTGGCCTTTGCTCACCGGCGCATCCGCAACCGGCTTCACCTGGACGATGCGTTCGCCACGGGTGCCCACCGACATTTCACAACCCGTCCCGCAGTAGGGGCAGGTGGTCCGCGTCCACCGCTCCGGCCGGCCATGCCTCCGGACCGATTGGTCCTCCAAGGCTCCACTCGGGCACGCGTCGACACACGCCCCGCAACTCACACACGAGCTTTCCAGCAGGCTGGGGCCGTCGGGCACGATGCGCGTGGCCGCCCCGCGACCGAGGGTCCGCCATACAAACTGGCCTTGCAGTTCCTCACAGATCCGCACGCATCGGTGACAGGTGATGCATCGCGTGAAATCCGCATGGAGATACGGATGACCGGCATCCTGGAACTGCCCGGGCACCAGGACGGAACGGGAACCCAATCCCCCTGGCGCCGACAAGGCATCCGCCGCCTCCACCTGGTAATGTCGGAGCCATCGGTGGAATTCCTTCTCCGGTTCGCCCACGACCGCTTCGGCCGGATAATCCGCGGCCAGCAGCCGCAGCAGGGTGCGACGATCCCGTTCGAGTTCCGGTGCGTGGGTTTCGATCTCCATCCCGTCGGCCAGCGGTGTGTTGCAGGCCGTGACCGGACGCGGCCAACCTTTCACCTCAACGACACATAACCGGCAGGCGCCGCAGGGTCGCAGCCGGTCATCATGGCACAGCGCAGGAACCTCAGAGCCGGATTGTCTGCAGGCTGAAAGGATCGTCGTCCCGTCAGCAGATCCGCGCCGCACCCCGTTGAGTGTCACCTGAAGCATGCTTCCAACTCCTCCGGATAATATCGCAGTGCCGACTCCGCGAATTCCCCCAGTCCCGTCCCCAATCCACAGAGGCTGGTCCGCCGGAGCGCCGCCACGATCTCCGCCAATTCTCCAGCATTCCAGTGACCCGCCACACGACCATCCCGCACATTTTCCAGCATCTGTTCCACCCGCCGGCTCCCGAGGCGGCAGGGCGTGCATTGGCCGCAGGATTCAAAGGCGGCGAACGAAAACACCTGATGCACGAGTGCGGCGATCGGGGTGTGCGCATCGAAGGCGATGACCCCGCCGTGACCGACGCCCGCCCCGATCGCATGCAACTCGTCGAACGCAAAGGGTGTGTCCAGCAGGTGCGGGGGGATGATCCCGGCCAAAGGTCCCCCGATGATGACGCCTCGGGGCGGCCCGTCGCGGAGTCCGCCGCCGATTTCCTCGACGAGATGCCGCACCGGAACCCCGAACTCGATCTCATAGAGACCGGGCTGATTAAACAGGGAGTTAAGCGACACCACCTTGGTTCCGCGGCTCCGCGAGAAACCCAATGCGGCGTAGGCGTCCGCCCCGTGGCTGACGATCCACGGGATGTTCACCAGCGTCTCGACATTGTTGACCAAAGTCGGGCGCCCGGACAATCCATGCACGGTGGGATAGGGCGGCCGGGCCACGGCGACCGGGCGGCGACCGGCGAGGGAATTGATGAGTGCCGTTTCTTCCCCACACACATAGCTTCCCTGGCCGACAAACAGCCCGATCTCAAATCCCGCCCCGGGCTGCCCGGCATCGGTCCCGAGCAAGCCCGCGGCCCGCGCCTCCATCAAGGCACCCTCCAGAACCTTCCGGGCATCCGGATATTCTTGGCGAAGATAGATGATCCCTTTCCCCGCCCCCACCGCCTGCCCGGCGATCAGCATTCCCTCGATCAGCGCATGCGGATCCCGCTCCATCAGGAAGCGATCGATATAAGCCCCGGGATCGCCCTCGTCGGCGTTGGCGATGATGAATTTCACCCCGGCCGGTTGCCGTGCGACGTCACGCCACTTTCGCCCGGTCGGGAAGCCCGCCCCGCCTCGTCCCCGCAGGCCGGATGCCTCGACCGCATCCACGATCTCTCCCGGGGTCATTGAGACGGCCCGCTCATACGCCGCGTATCCCCCTTTGGCCCGGTAATCCGCCAGAGTGGATGCGCCTCCCTCAGCCACCCGGTTCAGCACGATGCCCTGCCCACACCGGATCCCGACCTTCGGGAACACGGGATCTCCGCCCACTGCGGGTGCGGCAAAACATTGCCCGAGACAATGGATCCTGGGTTGCTGTTGTTCCGCCGCGGTCCAGCGCTCCGGATTCAGGTGCCGGGCGACAAAACAGGCCGTCCCCCGGCAGGCCCGACCCGTCAGGGAACAGCCGCCCCCCAGATGGTAAAACGAATGTGGATCGGTCCCGGAGGTCATGACCGTTGCTTCAATTCCTTCTCGGCCTCCAGGATCGCCGCCGTGGTCTTCATCACCGTGTCCGGGTTCAGCGAGATGCTGTCGATCCCCTGCCCCACCAGGAATTGTGCGAACTCCGGATAATCGCTCGGAGCCTGGCCGCAGATGCCGATCTTGCGTCCCTTCGCCCGGCAGGTGGCGATCACCTGGGCGATCATCGATTTCACGGCGGGATTCCGCTCATCAAAGATCGGGGCGACAATCTCGCTGTCCCGGTCGACGCCGAGGATGAGCTGGGTCAGGTCGTTGGAACCGATGCTGAAACCGTCAAAGATCTCCGCGAACTCCGCGGCAAGGATGACATTGCTCGGGATTTCGCACATGACATAAAGTTCCAGCCCGTGGGATCCGCGCCGGAGACCGTGTTTTTCCATCTCGGCCTGAACGCGGCGCCCCTCCTCGACGGTCCGGCAGAAGGGAATCATCAGCTTGAGGTTGGTGAGGCCCATTTCTTCACGGACCTTCACCATGGCCCGGCATTCCAGGGCGAACCCGGCCTGGTAGCGCGGGTTATAATACCGGCTCGCACCCCGGAAGCCGATCATCGGGTTCTCCTCCTGCGGTTCATAGGCCGCACCCCCGATGAGGTTGGCATACTCATTGGTCTTGAAATCGCTCAGCCGCAGGATGACGTCCTTCGGATAAAACGCCGCGGCGATCATCGCCACGCCCTGGGCGAGCTTGTCCACGAAGAACTGCGGCTTGTCGGCGTATCCCCGCGTGAGCACGTCGATCTGCGATTTCACCGCCGGGTCGGTCAGCCGCGCATAATCCAGAAGGGCGAGCGGATGGATCTTTATATAAGTGCTGATGATGAACTCCTCGCGCGCCAGGCCGACCCCGTCGTTCGGGATCAGGCTGAGCGAAAAGGCCTCCTCCGGGTTGCCGACATTCATCATCACCCGGGTGCGCGGACGCCCCAACTCCCGCAGGTCGGTCCGCAGGACCTCAAACGGCAGCCTGCCGTCGTAGACGAACCCGGTGTCGCCCTCGGCACAACTGACCGTGACCACCCGCCCCTCCGGCAACACCTCCGTGCCGTGCTCCGTGCCGACGATTGCCGGCACCCCGAGTTCCCGGCTCACAATGGCCGCATGGCAGGTTCGTCCCCCGCGGTTGGTGACGATCGCCGCGGCCTTCTTCATGATGGGTTCCCAATCAGGGTCGGTCTTGTCGGTGACCAGCACCCCGCCGTCTTGGAACCGCCCGATGAACTCTGCACTCGGGATGACCTGCACCGGTCCCGCCGCGATCCTTTCCCCGACGCTCCGTCCCGTGATGAGCACCGGCCCGCGGCCCCGGAGTTTGTAATTCTCCACCACCTCGGCCGTCTTGCGGGATTGGACCGTCTCCGGCCGTGCCTGCACGATGTACAGTTCCCCGTCGGGACCATCCTTCGCCCATTCGATGTCCATCGGGGTCGGTTCCCCCCGCTTCCCCGTATAATGGTCCTCGATCAGGCAGGCCCAGCGCGCCAACTGGAGGATCTCCTCATCGGTGATCGCAAACCGCGCCCGGTCGCCCGCCGGGACCGGGACGTTCTTCACCATCTTCCCGCCGCCGACATCGTGGATGAGCTTGAATTCCTTGGTGCCGACCGTCTTTTGCAGGATGGGGCGATGCCCTGTCTTCAAGGTGGGTTTGAAGACATAATATTCGTCCGGATTGACGCTGCCCTGGACCACATTCTCGCCGAGACCGTACGCGGCATTGATCAGCACCGCATCCCGGAAACCACTCTCGGTGTCGAGCGTGAACATCACCCCGCTGGCCGCCAGGTCGGAGCGGACCATGACCTGCACCCCGATGCTGAGTGCGACCTTGAAATGGTCGAATCCCTTGTCGACCCGGTAACTGATCGCCCGGTCGGTGAAGAGCGAGGCGAAGCATCGACGGCACGCGTTGAGCAGTTCGAGCTTTCCCTGCACATTCAGATAGGTCTCCTGCTGGCCGGCAAAACTCGCATCCGGCAGATCCTCCGCCGTCGCGCTGGAACGGACCGCCACCCCGATCGAATGAGGTCGGCCCCGCTGAAGGGAGTCAAAGGCGGCAAGAATCTCCCCCTCCAGGTCTGCGGGCAGTGTCGCACCCAGGATCAGGGCGCGGATACGGTTCCCGCAGGTGCGCAGTTCCTCCAAGTCCTGCGGGTCGAGACGGGTCAGCAACTGGCGCACCGGTCCCTCCAACCCGGCCTCGTGCAAGAGGTGACGATAACCTTCCGCCGTGATGGCAAATCCGTCGGGCACCTTGACACCTTTCGCGGCCAGTTCCCGGCACATCTCGCCCAGGGACGCGTTCTTGCCACCGACCAACGGCACGTCACCGATGGCAATCTCTGAGAACCAACGGATGTACCGTCCCGCGCGACCCGCCGCCTTCGGTCCAATGGACGGGGTCACCGGACCGCGTCTGTCCCGGGCCGGCGCCGCGTCCGTTCGGACGCCGGCCTTCGATTTCGTGGAAGTGGATTTGGGCATGGGAGCACGTGTTGTTCACCGATCACCACATCCTATCGCAGCACCCTTGGCTTCCCGTGGGTTGGGGACTTCCGACCCTTTCTTGAGGCGGTTGATCGGCTCCCGCAATGGCCCGGTAACCTTGGTTCGGTATCCGCCGTAGCAACAGGCTGACCCTATGAGATCATACCTTCGATGGATCCGCACGACCCTGGCTGCCGGGGCGGCCCTAATCCCGTTGAACCCGGCCTCCGCGGCGGACCGGCCCACACACCCCACCCTGACGTTGTCCGCCATCAGCGTCTTCCACCGGGTTTACCTCCCCGACTCGGCCGGACTCAAAGCGGCGCTCATCGCCTCCAAGGGGGACCGGGAAGAAAGCCAGATCACGATGTGGGTCAGCCTTTATTCTTCCCTCAACGAGTTCACTTATTTCGATCATTACACGGCGACTGCAGCCTCCGCCTATTATGATCTGCGCAAGGCTGCTTTCTTTCACGTAACCACCCGGGTGACCGTGGATGCAAACCATCCACCGGAACAATCCACCTCGTTCGAACCCTTCGGATTCACTCCGGAAAAACGGTCGTTCCG
Organism: Verrucomicrobiota bacterium; assembly: GCA_025360495.1. Lineage (GTDB taxonomy): Bacteria > Verrucomicrobiota > Verrucomicrobiia > Limisphaerales > UBA9464 > UBA6176. The sequence goes on from JANYCC010000434.1 coordinate 7,379, forward strand.
ATGCGTACAGCTCGCCGGGAATTGGGTGCAACACACCGAGGTGAAGTCCGAATGCCTGCTCGTTCACAAGGTCACCCGACGGGCGCTGGTGCCCACGTTGCACACCTGGAATCCGGTGCAGATACGGACCGTCTTCACTCCCACCCCCGTAACCGGCGATTGCCATCCGGTCAACCGCAAGGGCCGGACTTTGTTCCACCCGATGTCGCTCGCCTCCGGGGGCGCGCAGGAATTCGACGTCGCCACGGCCGGTTTCTCCAACGAATACTGCGAAACCCCGGGCGATTGGTCCCTGAGTTTCAACCAACCGTCCGGTGACCGGTGAGTCCATGACGAAGCCCCGTCCGTCCGCGGCCATCGTGTTCTGCCTGGCTCTTCCCGTGCTCTTGGGAATCGCCCTCCGATGGCCCCGCCCCAATCCGCCCGTGGCTCCGGAACCGGCGGCAACCACGGGGCGGTTGAATCCCATCGGCCTTTCCCAATCCCCGGACGTTTCCAGGCCAGTGTTCCCCGCGCCCATCCACCGATCGTCGGTGGTGGGATCCACCCTGGATCAGCCATGGTGGGCACTGCTGACGCCCGAGGACGTGCAGGCGCGTCGGGAAGATTATGAATTCATGTACAACCGACCGGGGGCGTTCCCTGAATTCAGCGAAATCACACGCCAACTCCGTGATGCGGGCGTGCCGGAGGAGGTCGTGTGGATGGAGTCCCGGGGACTGTTCGGAATCCTCCACCGGTACCAACAGTATCAGGTCACCTCGGACGAACTCCAACGTGCGGCGGACACCGACACCTCACCAACATTAAGGGATGCGAACCGCACGGCGGCCCGGGATTATGGGGACCGGGCCGACGACGCCCAAGCCGAGGTGCGGGCCCGATTGACCGAAAACGGAGTCGCCCCCGATTCCGAACCGGGCCGACGGATCCTACAGTTGCGTCCAACCACCCCCCTGCGCCCGCTTCCCCTCATTCCGGCGCCGGGAGCCGGAGCGAAGGAGCCCCGGCTGTCCGAGACCCCGCCAAAGCCATAAGAGGGGCGCCTCTTTCCCCGGCACCACAGCGAGAGTTGGGAAGGAATCCAACCACGGATGACGCGGATAGGATCGGGTCCCTTGGCACCCTTTGGTGTTCAAGAACCCGGAGGCTTCAATCCCAAGCGTAATTGAAACTGATGCTGATGCGCTCGGACTGGATCGGGCTCGCGACGACCTCGTGCCGGAGCCAGCTCTCAAACAGAATCACGTTGCCCGCCCGGGCCGGATAGGTGACATACGGAAGATTCTCCCGCCGTGCCTCGGAACCGCGGGGTGGGGCCGCCATGAATTTGCTCATTCGCGGGTCCTCGAACTTCAGACCGGCGCAGCCTTTCGGGGTGGCGACATAATAGGTCCCGCTGACCACGGAGTTTGGATGGAGATGGAGGCTATGGGCCGTGCGGTGCGGCATGATGTTGACCCAGCAGTCGGTCATCGTGAGGCCGCGGCCGGCCAGGTCCCAATCCAGGCCGCGGGCATAGGCCTTCACGTGACGGTCCAGCCGGCGCTGAAGTTCCATGAAGGTGCTCGAGAGTTGTTGGACGTGGTCGAACGAATGGTACGAGGTATAACCCCCCGGATAATTCTTCTTGGACCAGCGTTGGCCTTCCCGGTCGAACTCGCGGAGCTGGTGGCATTCCTTCAGCAGTTCGCGATTGAGACTCTGCCATCGCGGTTGCAACGGGGCGCCGTAGATGAACGTGGAAAACCAACCCTCGATCCGTTTCATACGGGAACGCTACGGCCCCGGCCCGACGGTTCCCAGAGTGTTTCGAATCACCGATGCGAACTTCCAAGGATCACCCTCATGAGCACCAGGAGATTCCCGAGAAGAAACAAACCCACCACCCATCTCAGCACCGTTTGGCAGCGTCGCGCCTTCCGGGCCACCGCTTCCTCATCCCCCGCGGTCTCCTTCGGCGGGTTCATGACAATCCCAGGATCTCGCGCAATCCGGCGAGACACCGGACGTTCTCGGCCGGCGTCCCGACCGAGACCCGCAACCACTCCCCGAGACCATAAGCCGCCATCGGCCGGGTGATCACTCCGCGCTGTTGCAATTCCGCGAACACCCGCGCCCCCTGGCCCACCTTGACGAGGACAAAATTGGCGTGGGAATGCACATGTGCCAACCCGAGTTGGGTGAAGGCTGCGTGCATATAATCCAGGCCCAGCCGGTTGTTGGCGCGGGTCGCCGCAATGTGATCGGCATCGTCCAACGCCGCCAGGGCACCGGCTTGGGCGATCGAGTTGATGTTGAACGGCTGCCGGATCTTCTCCAGGACCGCCACCACTTCGGGCGCGGCCACCCCGTAACCCAGCCGCAATCCGGCCAGGCCGAAGATCTTCGAGAACGTCCGGGTCAGCAGCAGGTTCGGGAACACCCCGTTTCGAACCAGGGCGAGGAGATTGGTCGGGTCGTCCAGGAATTCTATATAAGCCTCGTCCATGACCAACAGGACATGGGACGGCACCCCGGCAATCAACCGGCTGACCTCCTCCCGCGACGTCAGGGTCCCGGTGGGATTGTTCGGGTTGGCGAGGAACATCACCCGGGTGCGCGGTGTGATCGCCCGCAACATGCCCGCGATATCGGCCCCGAAATCAGGCCGTGCCGGAACCTGGACCAGTTGCGCCCCAAAAAGTGCGGTGACGATCGGGTAGACCGCGAAGCAATGTTCCGACACCACTACCTCGGTGCCGGGCTGCAGGAAGGCATGTCCGACGAATTCCAGGATCTCGTTGGAACCGTTCCCGAGTATCAGGTTGGCCGGATCGACATCGAGCTTCTCCGCCAGGCGCCGCTTGAACTGCCAGGCACTGCCGTCCGGGTATAAATGCAGGTGCCGCAGGACATCCTGCATGGCCGCCAGGGCCAATGGGGACGGGCCCAGCGGATTCTCATTCGAGGCGAGCTTGATGACCTCGGACGGCACCAAACCATGTTCCCGGGCCACCACCTCGATCGGTTTGCCCGGCACATAGACCGGCAGCGTGACCAGATGGGGATTGAACGTCAGGGACACGGGTCAGTTCTTCGGGAGCCCGGGGAGCCCGGGGAGACCTTGGAGATCCTGCAGGTTGAAACCGGGCGGCAATCCGTTTCCGGCCTCCGGCGCCTTGGAAGCGTCGGCCTTCTTGTCAACCAACAGTTCACTGCGCTTCTTGAGCAGCGCATCCACAGTCCATTTGCTGACCAGATAGGTGGATTTTCCGTAGGCCTGCTCGGTCTTGAATTTCTCCTGGAGTTTGGTCCGCTTCTCCTTGTCTTCCGGCTTCTCGTCCTTGGCCGGCTCCGGAAACTGCCCCGTCACCGATACCTGGACGGGATAATCCTCGTTGGCCTGCGGACGGCCGAGTTTCACCTCATAGGTCAACCCTGACGACGTGACGATTCTGGCCACCGTCGGCTTGTCGAGTCCAAGGGCCGCCAGGTCGGGATTGACCAGCACATCATTGAACGCCGGGGCACTGAGCAGGGATCCGTACAGCCCCGCCTTGGAGGCGTCGAGTTTCTCCTCCCCCTTCAGGTCGGCCAGTTGCCACTCGCCAAATTCGTTGGTGCGGGAGAGCCGGAAACTGTTGGTCGGCTCGGCACTGATGACCTCGATGGAGCGCGGCAGCTCGACCTTGATGAACTCCTTGTTCAACCAATCCTCCGCACGGGAGTCGGCGTTTGCCAGGGGATCGGAGACCAGGGCAATGGTCTTGGCAGCACCCCCGACGAGCACATAACGCCCGTCCGGGTAAGCGCCCCCACCCATGGGCGAGTTGTCCTCGGCCCCACGGGTGTGTTTGCGCCCCAGCAACAGCGTCTGCAACGGCTTGCCGTCCGATCCCATCAACTCGACCCGCACCCCCGCACCCTTGTCCGGTTCGACCAGGTCCAGTGCCGGATACCGCGATGGGCCGACCTCGACCGGGCGGGCGACCTTGAGATCGGCGAGCTTGTTGAGGAACTCGGCGATCGTCGAAAAATTCGCCGGGTAATCACCGCGTTCACCCACGACCCAGATGTCACCCTTCTTGGCGACATGCAGGTGGTTGGTCGCGGCCGTGATTTGGATGGCGGTGACGCTGTTGCGATCGAATTCCGGCAACACCTTCGCGCCCATGCCGAGCTGCGAGTTGGTGAAGCTGGCCTCGTCATGCTTCATGGCGAGGTAACCCAGCCCGCCGAGCAACAGCGCGACGGCGAGGAGTATTTCCAATGTCTTGCCCTTCATGGTCGGGAGGAGAAACGGACGGGATGGGGTGTCACTTGGCGGCGGTGCGTTGGCGCCGGGCCACGGCCAGACCGATGCCGGTCACCGTCACCAGGAACGGCATGAGGGCGATGTTGAGCCATTTGATCCGGTTCTCCATCGACTCGACATCCTGCCGCAATTCCTTGCGAACCTTCCGCAGGCTCTTGTTGGCGTCAGTCTGTTTCTTCATGAGGTTTTCCAAAGCCACCTTGGATTCGGGTGTGAGGATGAATTTCTGGTTCCCCTCCTTCTTGCTTTGCAACTCGGAGATCTTGGTCTGCGCCTCCTCCGCTTCCTTTTGGAAACGGGAGATCTCGGCCTGGAACCGCTTGGAAGCCTCCGCCTGCTTCTGTTGCACGACGGTGAAGGGCCGCCGCACCGAGGCCCGGCTCCGGGCGCCGATCAGGCTGCTGTCACCCGCCACCTGTTCGATCAGGTTCTGCGCGAGCGACAGGTTCCCGTTGAACGGCACCGCCACCCGGAACATCCGGTCGATCCTCACGCAATAGGGATCGAAGAGAAAGTCGGCGTCCCCGAACAGATAGACCACGTTGTCGGTGGTCCCTTCTTTCAGGACGCCCGCCTCGTCCTTCTTGGGCTCGTCCTTTTTGTCCGCGTCCTTCTTGTCCGCCGCCGGCTCGGCCCCGGGCCGACCTTCGGGGAACGCGGTCTTGAACTTGCCTCCCAACCGCACGGCGAACGCGTACTGCTGGTTCGCCGGAACGAGGTCGTCCATGATCTTCCGGCCATTCAACTGGGCGGTGATCGGGTCCACCAATTGGGCGTCCTTGCTCGAACTCAGCAGCACGTCCTCCTTCAGGCCCGCGGCGGGTTTGCCGGTGAATGCACCCGCAAACGGCAATAGCAGGTTGTCGGTCTGCACGAAGAGCGCGTCGGTCTGCGACACGGATTCCTTGTTGAGGAACAGGAATGCCGGTGCCGGTTGCGCCCCGCGTCCGAAATCGATGTCCCGGGAGAATTGCGGATCCGCCACGACCTGGTTGGTGGTGAAATCGATGCCCCACGCCTTCAAAAGCCGCGGCAACGACGAACCGCCGCCCATGTTGAAACCCATCTGGTTCGGCTGGCGATTGTCCGCCAGGCACAACGGGTCGAGCAGCGCCACCAACCGTCCACCCCGCAGCACAAACTGGTCGACCGCGAACTGGGCCTTGTCGGTGATGTCCTTCGGATGGATCAACAGCAGCACCTGGATCTTCGGATCGATCTGGTCCGTCTCCATCGGGACCTGCTGGATGTCAAAATCGCGTTTGAGCTCGGAAATGATGACCCACGGTTCACTGCCCTGCTGACCCATGCGCGCCATCATCGGGTTGCTGGGGGCGCCAAACGCGGGCAGCGGCGTCATGATACCCACGACCGGCTTGTTGGTCTGCACCACCTGGCTGATGGCGCGGGCGATGTCATACTCCAACAATTTGTCGCGCTGCACGGACAACGACGGGATGGAAACCTTCTGCGGATCCAGGATCACCGAGAGTCCGAGATAATACGGCTCGGTCGTCTGCGGGTTCATCTGGGGTTCGACCCCGTCCAGCTTGGCCGCGTCCTCGACCTCGGAATCCGGCTGCGGATCGAGCTTCTTGATGCGGATACGGCCGCCGGATTCAGCCCGGAACTCGCCGAGGAGATCATCAACCTGGCGGGCGAACGCCTCTTCCAAGGGGGGGAGGCGGTTGCCCTTTTGCGAGACGTAGAAGTTGATCGTCACATCGGTGTCCCCCTTGGCGATCCGCGACAGGATCTGGCGGGTGCCCGGCGAGAGCGTGTGGAGATGGTCTTCGGTCAGGTCGAGCCGGATGCGGGTCCGGCCGAGGATGAAGTTGAGGGCGACGACGGCGATCAGGACGAGGACGACGCCCGCCGCCGAGAACAGGAACGGGCGGAACTTGAACTCTTTCATGGGATTCCTGGAAGGGGTGGGGGTTCAGGCGCCGCGCACGCCGCGCAACACGACACCGGTTGCAAACAGCGACATGCCGATCACGGAGGCGAAATACAGGAGGTCACGGAAATCGACCACACCCCGTTGAAAGGCCAGATAATGATACCAGGTGGAGAGCCCTTTCACGAGGTCGACGACGCGTTCGGGAGCCCAGGTCACCAGCAGGTTGGTCACCGGTTCCCAACCGCACAGGATCATCAGGAAGCAGATGACCACCGAGATGATGAAGGCGATGATCTGGTTCCGGGTGATGGCGGACACCATTTCGGTGATCCCGAGATAGGCGCCGGCAAGCAGGAAACTTCCGATATAACCGCCGATCACCGTGCCCCGGTCAGGATCCCCCAGATAGGCTGTGGTGATCACGATGGGGAACGTCAGGGCCAGCGCGATGCCGAGGAAGATCCAGCTCGCGAGGAATTTCGCGACGATGGCCTGCCACGGGGCGATCGGCATGGTCAGCAGGAGTTCGAGGGTGCCGCTGCGGCGTTCCTCAGCCCAGAGCCGCATGCCCACCGCCGGCACCAGGAAAAGGTAAAGCCACGGGTGCCAGCTGAAGAACGGCTCGGCCAGCGAGGCCTGTCCACGCTCGAAGAAATACCCGAGCATGAAGGTGAAAAACCCATTGAGGAGCAGGAAGATCACGATGAACACATAGGCCACCGGCGAATTGAAATATCCGCCGAGTTCCCGTTTCGCGATCGTCCAAACGTGTCGGAGAGCGTCGTTCATGTTTTTTGAATCAAAGTCATTGGTGGGACGGCGCCTGCGGGTCGCAACCCGCCGCACCCTTCCCGTTTCAGGGTGGGTTCAGGATTGGGACTTCGCAGTGTCCGGCATCGTGATGCTGCGGAACACCTCGTCGAGGCGGCCTTCCTCGGTGTGCAATTCATCAAACCGCCAGCCTTCGCGGGTGACGACCTCCGCCACGGCCTTGGCCAGTTCCCCATGGCCCGTGCGGACCTTCGGGAACAATCGGGCGCTCACCTGGCCGTTTTCACCACCCACCGTGACCTTCTCCACGGAACCGATGCCGGCCAACCGCGTCCGGACCGTGTCCCCCGCCACACCGTGCACCCGGAGCGTCACGGAACCGGCAAACTCGGAACGGGCCTTGAGTTCCTCCGGCGTCCCGTTGGCCACGATTTGTCCGCGATCGATGATGATCGCCCGGGAACAGCAGGCCTCGACCTCCTCCAGGATGTGCGTCGAGAAGATGATCACCTTGTTCTGTCCCATCCGTTTGATGAGTTGCCGGACCTCGTGCTTCTGGTTCGGGTCCAGTCCGTCGGTGGGCTCATCCAGCACCAACACCTCCGGGTCATGGATCAGGGCTTGGGCCAGGCAGGTCCGATGCCGATAACCCTTGGAAAGGGTGTCCACGCTCTGCTGCAACACGCTTTCCAGGAAGCACAGCCCGGATACCCTCCGGATGGCCTCCGCCCGCCCGGCCCCCTTGAGCCCGCGCATCTCCGCGGCCCATGAGAGAAACCCGTGCACCGTCATGTCGGGATAGGCCGGGGCGCTCTCCGGCAGGTAGCCGACCAGGCGTTTCGCCGCGATCGGCGACTCGCTGACATCATGTCCCCCGATCAGCACGCGCCCGGCGGTGGGCGGCATGAAACCGGTGATCATGCGCATCGTGGTGGACTTTCCCGCGCCATTCGGCCCGAGGAACCCCAACACCTCTCCGCGCTGGACCGTGAACGAAATCCCGTTCACCGCCCGCTTGGAGCCGAACTCTTTGACCAAATTTTCGACTGTGATCATTGCGGATCGGATATCCCTGCCATTCACCGCGGGTCCCACCGTGGAGAAAGCTAATGCCCCCCGACCCGTCCAGCGAACGGCGAGTTGTAACTTGTACCGGACAAGCGGTGCAAAAGTAGACAACAACTTGCGCGGCTGTTCAAAAAAAATCTCCAGCGCCGATCCCCGGGGGGGTCAAAGGTGGAAGCCGACGGCCGGAGACTCACTTCTCCCACGTCGGCTTTCCCGCGGGCGTCCCAGCCCGGATGGGAGCGTCCTGCCGTCCACTCCCATGGCTTCACTTCTTGGGCGGAGGCGGGGGTCCGGGCACCTTTCGTTCCCGGAAAACATGCCCTTCCGATCGCCCCGCAAGCTGGTCCCGCACACTTTCGGCCCGCTTGACCAGGAAACGCTTCACTTGATGGGTCGGCCGGTTGGGATCCCCCAAGTCACCGTCCCGCGGTTCCTTCGACCACTCATCCGTGATCGCTTCCGGAAAGCGCCGGCGCCGGTAATCGCTCTCCTCCTCGACCACCGGCCGGATCACCGCGGCCAACTGGTCGATCCGGGCCGCCCAACGTTCCGGTTGAAACAGGGTGTCGGCCAGGCGCCCCACCTCTTTCCGATAACGGGCCTGGAACTCCGGCACGGCGAACAATCGCTCCAACAAACGGTTGTCCGCAATCCAGGGCCTCAGGACGCTCGCCTGCTCCAGTTCGGTCAACCGTCCCACATACTGGAATTCCCCCCATGCCTGGTCCTGATCCCAAGGGATGAACCCGAAACGGCCCGTCTCCCCGTCCAGGTACATCAGGAAATTCTGACCGTTGTTCAGGAAACCGTCATAGCTCGAGATCAACGCGTGCGCCCCGATGAACCGCACCACCTCGTCCACGTCGAAAAACTCCCCATAACGCCGCGCAAACTCCTCGTCCGAGGCCCCCGTGACGAACCGGGCCGTCTCCATGACCCGGGTCCGTTCCGGGGTCCCGACCGCGGTCTTGGGATCATACACCCCCGCATACGCCTGCCAATTCGTGCCGAGATCGGAAAACAACTCGTACGTCACCGGCTTGAAGAGGCTGATCTTGCGCCCGGGGAAGATCTCCTTGGCCCAGTGCCGGTCCGGGTTTTCCACCAGCACATAAAGCCCGAGGGGACGTTTCCCGAACTGCCCGTCGATGGAGAGCAGGCCCCGCGCAAAGGCCGTGCGCGGCGACGGCACCCCGGCCGCCCGGAAGAACTCATACGCCAGCGCATCGCTCATTCCCGAATAATCCGCAGCCAGGTTCCCCAGGTTCAAGGTCGTGATTCCTGAGAGGTTCTGGTCCGGCACCCCGCGGTTCAGGTCGACCTTGTAAGGCTTCTTGAAGGATCCCAACGATCCCAACAGGGTCCCATTGCCCTTGATCCGGATCCCCACCTCGGCGAACCGGACTCCGCCGACCTCCAATTCCCCGCCCGACCAGGGTTGGGTCAGCCCGATGACACCGGCCAGGCCATTGCGCGGTGCCTTGGGGTTCCGCAGTGGGAATTTTTCCCCGGGTGCCAGGAAATTCATTCCCGGCCGGATATAGCCCACCTGGAGGGCATCCCATTGGGCGGCGGTCAGGTGGAGATGGACCTCCCAGAGATTGGTCGTGCGGTAGAAGCCCGCCGCGGAGGTCACTTCATGGGCATCCAACCGGGGTCCGGTCCAGCGGTCCGGCGGTTGGGTTCCGGGAGGAGTTCCGGGCGGCGGCCACGGGGCTTCTAGGGGAGCTTCACGCGAGGTCTTCTGGGCGGCCGCACCCAGCATCCAGCGCGTCAGC
>JANYCC010000440.1 GCA_025360495.1 Verrucomicrobiota bacterium
CCGCACCCGATCGACGCCTTCATCCGCCAACGCCTCCGAACCGAGGGACTCAGTCCCGCGCCCGAGGCGGACCCGGCCACCCTCCTCCGCCGCGTCACCCTCGACCTGACCGGTCTGCCGCCGACTCCGGAGGAGATCGACGCCTTCCTCCGCGACCGCCGCCCGGACGCGTGGGAACGACAGGTGGACCGGTTGCTGGCGTCACCGCATTTCGGGGAGCGCTGGGCCCGTTGGTGGCTCGACGCGGCTCGCTATGCCGATTCCAACGGATATAGCGTCGATGCCATCCGCTCGGTGTGGCCGTATCGCGATTGGGTGGTGCGGGCATTCAACCAGGACCTGCCGTTCGACACCTTCACCCGATGGCAGATCGCCGGCGACCTGATCCACACCACGGACCCGCAGATCGGGATCGATCCGCTGATCGCCAGCGGTTTTCACCGGAACACCCAGGTCAACCATGAGGGCGGGATCGATCCGGAACAGTTCCGCATCGAGAGCGTGATCGACCGGGTGAACACGACGGCGACCGTGTGGTTGGGGGTGACCCTCGGGTGCGCCCAATGCCACAACCATAAGTTCGATCCGTTCAGCCAACGCGATTACTACGGGGTGTTCGCCTATTTCAACTCGACCGAGAACGACGGTCATGGAGCCTCCGATTATGGCGCCACCGGCCCGTCACTCCAAATGCCGACGGAAGCCGACGCCGGTCCGCTGGCGGCATGGCGGACCGAACTGGAACGTCGGGAGCGGGAACTCGCCGCCGCCACCGGGGCCGAGGCCACCCGCCTGAGGTCGGACTTGGCCGCGCACCGGAAGCACCGGCCCGGCGTCGCGGAAACGCTGGTGATGCGGGAGGCGACGAACGCCCGCTCCACGGTGATCTTCGTGAAGGGCGATTTCACCCGCCCCGGCGCCCCCGTCATCGCGGCCACACCCGAGGCGTTGCCGGATCGGCGCCAGGCTTCCACCCGGCCGGACCGGCGCCAACTGGCCGACTGGCTGATGGCGCCCGAAAACCCGTTGACCGCGCGGGTCATTGTCAACCGTGTCTGGCAGGTCTATTTCGGCCGGGGACTGGTGGAGACCGAGAACGATTTCGGCACCATGGGCGCGCCTCCCAGTCATCCGGAATTGTTGGATTGGCTGGCAGTGGAATTCCGTGCGCAGGGCTGGAGCCTGCGCCACCTGCACCGGTTGATCGTGACCAGTGCGACCTATAAGGCCTCTTCCGGGGTCACGCCGGCGGCCCTCGCCCGGGATCCGCGCAATGTCTTCCTGGCCCGCCAAAACCGCCTCCGCCTCGAGGCCGAGCAGATCCGGGACAACGCCCTCGTCATCTCGGGACAACTCGATCGGCGCCTGGGCGGACCGCCAGTTTTCCCGCCCCAACCGGAGGGTCTCGGTGCGTTCACCCAGAACACGCGCGAATGGAAAACCAGCACCGGCGGCGACCGCTACCGCCGCGCCCTCTACACCCACCTGCAACGGTCCACGCTGCATCCGGAATTCGCGGTGTTTGATGCGCCGGACACCTTCACCACCTGCACGCGCCGATTGCGCAGCAACACCCCGCTGCAGGCCCTCACGCTGCTCAATGACCCGGCCTATCACGAACTCGCCACGGCCTTCGCCCGACGACTCCGCCAAAGCCCCGGAACCTTCGCGGAACGCCTGGATATCGGTTGTCGCCTGGCCTTCGGTCGGGGTGCCGATCCCGTCGAATCCGCCCGTCTCACCTCACTTTGGGAGTCGGAGCGGGCCGCAAGTTCCGGCGAGGACGCGGCGTGGCTCGCCCTCGCCCGGGTCCTGCTCAACCTGGACGTCACCGTGACCCGCGAATGAATCCCGACCTTCCCAGCCCGGGCCACCGCCCCGATATCAACCGTCGGCACTTCTTCAGCCGTTGCGGGATGGGGCTCGGGGGGGTTGCCCTCGCGTCGCTCTTGGAGGGCCGTCTCCAGGCCGCCTCCGCGACGAATGCGCTGGCCTCCAAACCCGGGCATCATCCCGGTCGCGCCAAGTCCGTGATCTTCCTTTTCATGGCGGGCGGTCCCTCGCAGCTCGATCTTTTTGACCATAAACCGCGGCTCTTGGAATTGAATGGCCAACCAATCCCCGATTCCTTCCTGGCCGGCAAACGGTTCGCGTTCATGGACTCCTCGTTCAAGAACCGTTCCACCCTGCTGGGTTCCCGGCGCCCCTTCCGGCAACACGGCACTTCCGGCGCCTGGGTCAGCGACCTGCTCCCCCACACCGCCGGGATCGTCGATGACATCGCGATCGTGAAGTCGTGCCGGACCGATCTCTTCAACCATGCGCCGGCCAAGCTCTTCATGAACACCGGCAGCGGGCAGTTCGGACGGCCCAGCATGGGGGCCTGGACCACCTATGGCATCGGTTCGGAATCGCAGGATCTGCCCGGGTTCGTCGTCCTCCAAAGCGGGCCCCGCGGACCCCGGGGAGGCGCGGTGAACTGGGGTTCCGGATTTCTGCCCACCACCTATCAGGGCGTCCCTCTCCGCGCCCGTGGTGATCCGATTCTCAACCTGTCGAACCCCGCCGGCATTGACGCACCCCGTCAGCGCCGCGTGCTCGACACCCTCCGCGATCTGAACCTGGCCCGTTCGGTCGAGACGGGCGACCCGGAGATCCTGACCCGCATCGCCAGCTATGAAATGGCGTACCGGATGCAATCCAGCGCCCCTGAACTGATGGATCTGGGCGGTGAATCCGAGGCGACACTGGGGCTTTACGGATGTCGTCGGGAGGAACCGGGCTTTGCGCGCAATTGTCTGCTGGCCCGGCGGCTGGTTGAGCGCGGGGTCCGTTTCGTGCAATTATATCACACCAACTGGGACAGCCACGGCGGCCCCGGCGAAACCTTGGAGGATGATTTCCCCGCCCGTTGCCGGGAAGTGGACCAAGGTTGTGCCGCCCTGGTCCGGGATCTCCGTTCCCGCGGCCTGCTGGACACCACCCTCGTGGTCTGGGGTGGTGAATTTGGACGCACGCCGATGGGGGAGGCGCGGGAGAAAACCGGCCGCAATCACCACATCGATGCCTTCACCATGTGGTTCGCGGGTGCGGGTGTGCCCGGCGGCCAGGTGATCGGTGACACGGACGAACTCGGATTCAATGCGGTGGGCGATCCGGCCCATGTCCACGATCTCCACGCCACCCTGCTGCATCTGTTGGGACTGGACCATTTGCGCCTGACCTTCCGTTTCCAAGGCCGCGACTACCGGTTGACCGACGTCCAGGGCGAGGTCATCCGCAAGCTGATCGGCTAAAGGCCACCCCCCTCGGAGGGAAGAGTTATACGAGTCCCCAACATTCAGGGGGGCACATCGAGCTCCAAGGGATCCGACCAATGGCTCCAGCGGCCGGAATCATCCTTCATGCGGGCGCGGACCCGGTATTTGCCGCCCTTCTCAAGGCGGTCCACCGGGACTTTCACGTCGAGGACGCCGTCGGTCCGCTCCTCACTGGTCCACTGGGCGTTGATCTCATACTGGCGCGGTTTCCGGGGATCAAAAGCCGGTGATTTCGGGTCGGTGAACCCGGCCACCCGCCACTTCACGGCGGCCAGTTTCCCGGTTCCCTTGAACGGGGACATGCGAAAACCCAAGGGTGTCGTGGCGGTGATCTCGGGCTTCGCCGGGATCGAGTCATCCGGGCAGATGAAACGGTCCATCCAGGCGGACCGGTTCACCACATACTGCTTCATGTTGCGCACCATGCCCGCGAAGTCCCGGGTCGGCGAAGCCTGGTAAAACAGTCCGGGCGCCGTCTTGCCCATCATCGAACGGCGTCCGCCGCCCATGATGGGGTTATAATCCCACACAGCGCGATCGGCCCCGACCATGGACGGCTTCCCGGTGGGATCGCTGATCAGGGCCGCATATTCGTCGATCAATTGGTGCGCCTGGTCCGTGTTGAACAACAGGTCCCGGATCTCCCGACAGCGGTTCTGGTATTCCAGGTTGAAGGCCGGATGCGGCAGGACCCGGCGCTTGAACGGGGATTCGCCACCCCCGTACATGTGGTCGGACCAGGTGAGGTCGATGTCCCACGGATGGATCGACCACCGTCCGGTGTCCGGGTTGTGGTAATAGAAATAATTCTTCCCGGGCCCCTCGTCATTGTCGTAATCGTGGATCGCCTCGACGATCGACCGATAATCATAATAGCGCGGCAGGTCGAAATTGCGGCGCCACCAATCGTCCCTCGGGTTGCCCCGATAGGCATTCATGAAGGCCTGCAGGTCGGAACCGTCCGTCACGCCCTCCTCCCCCTGGTTGTTGAGTTCGCCACCCCCGCCCTCCATCTTATAAAGGTTGCCATCGGACAGTCCGTGCCCCTTTAGAAAACGGCCGTTCATCTGTTCCACCGCGAGATAGAGCCCCCAGAAATCCCCCTCGTACTGGCCCTTCGATTCCTCAGCGGCATCAATCACCCGGAACTGGACCCAATGGGTTTCCGGCGCCTCCACCCCGGCCAGGTTGAAGAGCCGGAATCCCACGGCTTCAAACATACCCTGCTCCCCGCGCTGGCCGTAATCCGCCTGCTGGATGCAGGCGCCCAGGTTCAGCTTGTTCCACCCTTCCCCGTACCGGATCCCATAATCATCCCGGGCGGCGAAATCATGTCCCCGGTTGAACTCGAACTTCCACATGTTCTTCCCCATCGCATACCGCCAGCCACCCCCCCGCGCGCGAAACCTGATATGGTCGTACACCTGGCCGTCGTAAACCAGGGTCCCCCACCATTTGTATTCCTTGCCCCGGTATTGCTCGGTGAACTGGGATTGGTCGACGGACGCCTTGCGGGAGATCAGGTGATAGACGGGGAGGCTGCGCATCACGTTGGTCCCGAATTCAACCGGTTCCCCCAGCTTCCGGGCTCCACTGCCCGGCTGGATCGCCCCCTTCCAGGCCGGGACGCCGTCATAGACGAAATAGGCGAAATTCGGCTGGGGATCATCCCGATAAGGCACGACCACCGTCTCCCCCCGCCGGTCCGACGCCTTGATCCGGTAGCGGACGAGGGTCCGATGTTTCTGCACCGACGCCGGAAGCTCCGCCGTATAAACCGAGTCACCCGCCCGGGCATCCCCGTTCTGTCCATCATCGGTCATGGGCAGCGTGACCCACTGGCTCTCATACCGCCCGTCCTTCAGCTCGATATAATTCCCCGGTTCGACCACCTGGTATAAAAGGGCGACATTCCCGACACCGTCCGGATCGCTCACCCGGGCACTGATGCGGACGCGGTCCCCGGACTTGGGCTGCTCCGGTTCGTGGGACACCTGCCGGAGTTGCGGCGGGGCGTTGGTCGCGAAGACCGAATTCCGAGCTCCCGGCGTCGGCGGGATCTTCCGGGTCGCCCGGCCATTCGCCCCGATGGGGCCGGCGCCCCGCCAGCTTCCCCCGAGGCTGTTGTCCAATGCCGGATGGATCAGTTCGATCGAACTCCCGGGCGGCACCCCGGTGATCGGCCACGGAAAACCGCGCACATACTCGACCTCATCGACGGTCTTCCGCGCGGCATCCTGCAGGACGAGCTTCTCCCCGTGCTTGGAGAGTTTGCCGGTGTACTGGCCCTGGGCGGGGATGTGGAACTTGGACCGGAACGAATTGGTGTTCTGCGCCACCACATAATAGCCGTCGGGGGCGAGGACCGCGCCCGTCGGGAAAGTGAATTTAACCCCTGATGAGAACCGCCATCCGGTCAGATCCACCGGCCCGGGTCCCGTGTTATAAAGCTCGATGAACTGCGCGGATTCGGTTTTGACGTCCGGATCGTAATGGATCTCGTTGATGACGACGTCAGGCCTGACCGACAGTGCCCAAAGGAGAAGGAGGCAGACCCTTCCGAGCAGTAAGAGGTTCTTGGGGCACATGGATTTCCTGGACCGCATTGTTGGTACAACGATGCCCCCGTACCGTCCACCCGCAAGTCGGACGTGCGAGGACGAAATTGTGACGTTTGTCACCCCCGCCTCCACCCGCTTCCGCGCGGGGGCGCATCTGGGAATCGTGGGAAGCCGGACCGTTGGAGAAGCGGGGCGGGTACGAAAACCCGCCCTCCCAGGGCGGCGCGACAGCTCCGGGGCGGCGGGTTTTCCTACCCGCCTTCCCACGATGCCCAGATGCGCCCTCCGCGCGGGGACACCCAACTTCCCCATTGCCACGATGGCGGATCCCGGGGCAGCGTCCGGACCGGCGGGAGGCCAAGGCTCCAACCGCTTTGCTCCGTCGCCGCAGATTCCAGTGTCGTTCCACGCCATGAAATTTCCGTTGTCCCGATTCCTCACCGTCGGCTGGGCCGTCGTCGCCCTGTCCGTCGCCCGCGCCCAGGCTCCGACCACCGCTTCCACCAATCCGCCGGCAGCCCATGTTGCCAAACCCGCGGACAAACCGGCGGAAACCAAACCCGCCAAACCAGCCCACGCCCGCTATCCCTTCCACGGCACGGTCAAATCCGTCGACACCAAGGCCATGACCGTCACCTTGGAAGGTAAGGAGAAGGACCGTCTCCTGCGCCTCAACGGGGAATCCCGCCTCGCCCGGGATGGCAAGGACATCACCCTCTCCGGGATCAGCGCCGGGGACTATCTTCACGGAACCGCCGTCAAAAACGACCGCGCCGAGGAAGTCATTGTGAGCGCCCAGAGCGGCCCGAAACCCCAACCGAAAACGAAGGCCGCCGCGGCCGCCAAGCCGGACGCCAAGGCCGACAGCCAGGGCAAGCCCAAGCTGTAGGCGGCGCATTTGGGCACTGCCCCCGCCCCGGGCTCCCAAGCGGCTCGGGTGGAACCTCGCC
>JANYCC010000477.1 GCA_025360495.1 Verrucomicrobiota bacterium
CTCTGCCGCTCTGAACCCTTCGCGCTGGCAACAACGGACTTCCAATCCACCCAAGCCCCCGTCTGAAAGCGCCAGGGGACTGGCGCACTCCAAGACGCCATGCACCGTGGGGGTGCCTATCCCACTTGCGCCTGCGGCTCGTGGAGGCGAAATGGGCGGAGGAATTGGGAAGTGTCCGGGTGACGGCTTCCCTCGGCAAGGTGAGGCAACAACTCTGTCGCAACTCGGGCCCCGGGCGGCGACGGAGCATTGGATCGTCAACCGGACCGCCCGCTCCCATCGCCTGCCGGGAACCGAGGGCATCCGCGTTGTGAACGGGGTGCAGTTTCAGGGATGGCTGGAAGGTTAGATTCCCAACCGGCCAGCAAAAGGGGAGAACCACGGATGACGCGGATAGGAATCCCGTCTCAAGCCTCCTTCCCCGTGAACCGTGCAATCCGTTCAATCCGCGGTTTCAGAGGCCCGGGCTTGCTTCGTCGCAAGCCGCTGGAGACAACGGTGCAGACGCACATCGAATGAGCACTGCATCCCGCCGTTTCATCACCCCCGTCGAGGCCCTGAAGGAAGAATATAAGGGCCGCACCAATCACTGGCTTTCCCGGCCGGAAATCACCGACGCCGCGGATCTCCAACTGTGCCGCGCCACCCTGCCCGCCGGCGAAGGCCACAACTTCCACACCCATCCCGAACTCGAGGAGATCATCTACGTGCTCGAGGGCCACGTGGAACAGTGGGTCGAACGGGAGAAACGCCTCCTCGGACCCGGGGAAGTCGCGCACATCCCGCGCGGGATCGTCCACGCCACCTTCAACCCGACCGCTCACGACGCCGTGATCCTCGCGATCCTGTCGCCCGCGGCGGCAAAAGGCCCGTTCCTCGTCGACGTCAGCGGTGACGAACCGTGGAAATCGATCCGCAGTTGACGGCTATTTGATCAGGCGGAAATAACGATAAGGGACGGTCTCATCCAACTGGACGCGGGCCTCGCCGCCGGACTGCACCGGCGGGGTGGTGACATTCTTCCAGGGATTTCCCAGCGAAAGGGATTCCCGGCCCTGCAATATCAGCCCGGTGACGCCGGCGGGCCAGAACACCTCCACCTGTGCGGCAGCCAGTCGTGCACCGAGTCGCGGCGGGGAATCCGTGACGGTCACGGTCCACTCCGCGGTCGCCGGCAGGAAATCGTCGTTGCCCGCCTGATCGACGCGGACGGTGACCGGACCCAGTCCGTTCAGGAGCAATTGATTGTTCACCACGCTCCCCGGGCCGCTGAGCACTGAAAGCGTGAGGGGCAGACCGCTGGTGGTCGTGGCCACCATCAAGGGATTGCTCTGAAAGGGGACTTCCGCGGGCAACTGCAACTGGATTGTCTGCGGAAACCCCTCCTTGTACTCGAAGATCTGCAACCCCGCCTCGCCCGCCGCCACGTAGATCAGGTTCCCCTCCACCCGCATGCCGCGGGCGGTGCCGCCAGTGTCATAGTGGCCCACCAGCATCGGATTGGCCGGATCGGTCAGGTCAATCGCCTTCAGGCCGGCTTCGCCGGCGGCAACGAACGCAAGGTGCCCCGCCAGGCGCACCCCGTAGGCTGTTCCACCGGTGTCAAAGCCGCCGACCCGGACCGGAGCCGAGGGGTTGGCGGGATCCCCCACACTGAGCACCTGCAACCCGGCATCCCCGTCCGCCACATAGGCATAATTGCCTTTCACCTGCACATCCCACGCCGTGCCGCTGGTGTCATACCCGCCCACCCGCACCGGGGGAGGTTGGATCGGACTGTTGAAAACATACATCCGGACGATCTGCAATCCGGCCTCACCGTCAGCGATATAAGCCATGTTCCCATACGTCGCCACGGCGTGGGCGGAACCGATCGTGTCGTAGACGACGTGGGAACCGATGATCGCCCCGAACTGGGATCCGTACTGAAACTGCAGCAATCCGGCAGACTCGCTCACCGCATACATGAGTTCGGCGGGCTGGCCGTTGGGATAATAACCCTCCGGCACGGGCGTGCCCCAGACGTTGCCACCGGCCGCGGCGCTGGACCGAAGGAAGGGGGCGGCCGGATTGCTCACATCAATGAGGAGCAACCCGCCCGTCCCATCGGCCACAAAGGCATAATTATCCCCGCCCAGGACGACGCCGTGGGCTTGTCCAGGAGTGTCATACCCGCCCACGCGCACCGGATTGGCCGGATTGCCCACGTCAATGACCTGCAATCCGGCGTCCCCGTCCGCAACCCATGCATAGTTTCCCTCCACCACCGGGGGAAGATTGTTCTTATAAACCAGGACCCCACGCAGGGTCAGACCGTAGGCATGACCGCTGGTGTCCAACGCGCCCACCCGTGTCAACATCACCTGCCGCACATTGAACGTCCGCGTCAACGAGGCCGGAAGATAAGTCCCGTCCCCCGCCTGTTCCGCCGTCACCACCACGGCGCCCGCCCCCGTCACGGTGATTTTACCGGCCGCGATGATCGCCGGGCCGGTTTTGACCTGCAGCGTCACGGGTCCGCCACCGCTCGCCCGGGCGCTCAGCGGATAGGCCACATCCCGGGTCAGCAACCCGTTGTCGGTCCCCCCCCAGGTGATCGTCTGCGGATATCCCAACCGGTATCCGACGGACTGAAATCCGGAGTCGGAAGTCGCCACATACAGGACGCTTCCCGCCACCTGCAATCGTTGGGCGGAACCAGCCGTCGCATAACCGCCCACCCGCAACGGTTGGTTGGGATTGCCCACATCAATGACCTCCAATCCGGCGGTCCCTTCGCACACGAAGGCATAGTTCCCCTCCAACCGCACACTCTGGGCAGGACCCTTCGTGCCATACCCGCCCAACCGCACCGGATTGGTGGGATCTCCCACATCCAAGACCACCAGACCGGCGGCCCCGTCCGCCACGTAAGCGCGCTCCCCCACAACCTGGATGCCCAGGGCGGTCCCGCCGGTGTCATATCCACCCACCCGGATGGGGTTGCCCGGATTGCTCACGTCGATGATTTGCAGGCCGCCCTCCAAATCCGCCACGTAGGCAAAGTTGCCCAGCACCTGGACCCCGACCGCATGTCCGATCGTGTCATACCCTCCCAACCGCACCGGGTTCGCCGGATCGGCCACGTCAAACACCTCCAACCCGGCCGCTGCCTCCGCCACATAGGCACGGGTCCCCACCACTCTCACTTCCTGGGCATTGCCGGCCGTGCCCAACCCGCCCACGAGCTGCACTCTCCGGAACGGATCGGTCACTTCAAACACTTCCAGGCCGGACGTTCCTGCGGCCACGTAGGCATAGAGTCCACCGATCTGTCCGACCATTTGTTGCACCACATGCACGCTGTTGGCACTGCCACCGGTGTCCACTGCCACCGCCCGCGGCGGATTGCCCGATCCGAAGATTTCCACCACTTTCAATCCGGCCGCCCCGTTGGCCACGAAAGCGTAAATATTCATCACCTGCACCTCATGGGCGGAACCGCCGGTGCCATTGACGCCGTATGAGGTCAGCGCCACCTGTCGCACGTTGAAGTTCCGGTACTCCCGGACCGCGGCATAGGTCCCGTCACCGGCCTGTTCCGCAGTCACCCCGACCGTTCCCACATCGTTCACCGTGATCGTCCCGTTCGCGATGACGGCCGGACCCGTCTCCACCCGCAGGGTCACCGGCAACCCGCTGCTCGCCATGGCGCCCAGCGAATAGACCTTGAACAGTGACAGGATGGTGTTCGTGGTGCCTTGCCAGATCAGGGTCTGCGGTGTGAGTCCCCGTCCCCAAGCCGGGGCTCCGATCCATCCGGCGGCCAGTGCCAGGACGCCGACAACGTGTTGAAGGATGCGGTGTGTTCTCATGTTTCTTGAGTCCCGGAGGCGATCCGGCAGCCGACGGAAACAAATCCGCCGCCGCGAAGGGTCGTGGCGACCGCGATGGAACGTCGATTCCGATGGGGACCCATGGAGGGGGCGCGCCAGTCGGGGTTTATGCAAGGGAAGTTTCCATGCGAAGCCGCAGCGTGTGCGTATGTTCCAGCTTTCAAAGCTGGATTATCCAACCTTCAAGGTCGTATCGCCCGATCATGTGGATTGATCGGGAAGGATCGGGGCGGCTGCGGAAGCTGGCCCTGCAGTTTCCAGCGCTGGTGCTGACCGGGGCACGGCAGACCGGCAAGACCAGCCTGCTCCGAGATCCGTGCAATCCGTGCAATCCCTGCCCGCCGGCGAAGGCCACAACTTCCACACCCATCCCGAACTCGAGGAAATCATCTACGTGCTCGAGGGCCACGTGGAACAGTGGGTCGAACCGGAGAAACGCCTCCTCGGACCCGGGGAAGTCGCGCACCTCCCGCGCGGGATCGTCCACGCCACCTTCAACCCGACCGCGCACGACGCCGTGATCCTCGCGATCCTGTCGTCCGCGGCGGCAAAAGGCCCGTTCCTCGTCGACGTCAGCGGGGAGGAGCCTTGGAAGTCCCTGCGCGGATGAATGCTATCTAACCAGGCGGAAGTAACGAAGCGAGACGGTCTCCTCCAACCGCACGCGTGCCTCTCCGTCCGCTTCCACCGGTGGGGTCGTGACCGGCTGCCAGAAGCTGTCCGGCTCGAGCGATTCCCGGCCTTGCAGGATCAGTCCGGCGACGCCGGCGGCCCAGAACACCTCCACTTGCCCGCCGGCCAGGCGGGCGCCGAGACGCGGCGGGGTGGCGCTGACCGTCACCGTCCACTGCGCGCTCGCAGGGAGGTAATCGTCATTGCCGGCCTGGTCGGCGCGAAAAGTCACCGGGCCGGGGCCGCTCAGCACCAGTTGATTGTCCACCACGGTGGCGGGCCCGCTGACCACGAGGAGCGTGAGGGGCAACCCGCTGCTGGCCGTTCCCACCGAGGCCACGGGCAGGCTTTGGAGGGGGACCTGCGGAGGCAACCGGAGTTCCAGAGTCTGGGGGTAACCGAATCGAAGTTCCAGGATCTGTAATCCCGCGGAATCATCCGCCACGTAGGCGTATTTCCCCACCACCTGGACGCCGCGGGCGGACCCAGCGGTGTCAAACCCGCCCACCAGCACCGGGTTTGCGGGCAGGCTGACGTCCATCACTTGCAAACCGGCGCCCAAGTCCGCGACATAGGCGTAATTGTCCGACACCTGCAATCCGACGGCGAAGCCGCCGGTGTCATACCCGCCCACCCGCACCGGACTGGCGGGATCGCTCACGTCCAGCACCTGCAAACCGGCGCCCGAATCCGCCACATACGCAAGATTTCCCACCACGCGGACGTCGCGCGCGATCCCCTTTGTGTCATAGCCACCCACCCGCATCGGACTGGCCGGATTGCTGACGTCGATCACCAGCAGGCCGGTCTCAGCGGCCGCCACATAGGCACGATTGCCCACCACCTGCACGCCGGTGGCATAGCCGATGGTGGCATACCCGCCCAATCGGACCGGGCCAGCGGGGTTGTCCACGGCAATCACCTGCAGACCGGCCTGGTTGTCCGCGATGTACGCACGGTTCCCCACCACCTGCACGCTGATGGCATAACCGCTGGTGTCATATCCGCCGATCCGCACCGGTTTGGCCGGATTGCCGGTGTCGATGATCTGCAAACCGGCGTGATTGTCCGCGACATAGGCGAGGTTGCCGACCACCTGCACGCCCAGGGCGAAGCCGCTCGTGTCATACCCGCCCACCGGCGTCGGACTGGCCGGATTGCTGACATCAATCACCTGCAAGCCGGCGCTCCCGTCCGCCACAAAGGCGTAGTCTCCCACCACTTGTACCCCGCGGGCCTCGCCGCCGGTGTCGTATCCGGCCACCCGCACCGGTTTGGCCGGATTGCTGACATCGATCACCTGCAGTCCGGCCCAATAATCCGTGAGATAGGCGTGGTTTCCCACCACCTGCACCCGTTGAACCGGGCCTCCGGTTTCGTACCGACCCACCGGTGTCAACAGCGCCTGTCGCACATTGAAACTCCGGGTCTCCAGGGTCGCGGCATAGATCGCATTTCCGGCCTGCTCCGCGGTCACCACCACCGCGCCGGGGCCGCTGACGACGATTGTCCCGTCCACGATCGACGCCGGCCCGCTCTCCACCCGCAGCGTCACCGGCAGCCCGCTGCTGGCGGTCGTCGCCAGGGGATAACCCGTGTTCAACCGCAGGACATCGTTGGTGGTTCCCCGCCAGGCCAGGGTTTGTTGCAGCAGATGAGTCAGGATCGTCCACTCCCTCTGCCATGGCAGATGTAATTCGTCCCCCGCCTGTTCCGCCCGCAATCTCACCTCACCGGGACCGATGAGCGTTAGCCTCTCTCCCTCCACCCGGGCCGCACCGCCCAGCACGGACCAGGTCAGGAGTCCCCCGCTGGCCGTTGTCCGCGGCAGTTCCAGAAAACCGGCCGTGATCGGCACGTCCGCTGGCGGCGTGAAATCCAGCGTCTGCGGATAGCCCAACCGGACCTCGACGATCTTCAACCCGGCCAGGCCATCCGCCACGTAGGCGCGGTTTCCCACGACCTGAACACCGAGATCCACCCGGCTTTGGTCATACACGCCCACCCAAACGGGCTTGGCCGGATTGCCGACATCCAGCACCACCAAACCGGTGCGACTGTCCGCCACGTAGGCATAATTTCCCACCACTTCCAAATGGCTGGCGTTGCCACCGGTCTCAATGTTGCCGACCCGGATCGGATTGGCCGGATTGCCCACGTCGATCACCTGCAAACCGTTGCTGCGGTCCACCACATAGGCGTGTTTCCCGCTCACCCGCACGGCGAACGCATGGCCCCGGGTCACGGCCCCGCTGACCCACACCGGGTGGGCCGGATCGCTGACATCCAGCACCTGCAGGCCCGCCGAGTCGGCCGCGAGATAGGCGAGGTTCCCCACCACGTGGACGTCGGAGACGGCGCCGCTGCTCAGGAACGTGCCCACCCGCACCGGGTGCGTCGGTTGGCTCACATCGATCACCTGCAAGCCGACGTTCCAAGCCGCCACGTAGGCAAGATTCCCCACCACCTGCACGGCATTGGCCAAGCCGCCGGTGACATGATTGCCCGCCGGCACCGGATTGCCCGGATTGCGGACATCCATGACCTGCAATCCATCGCTCCCGTCCGCCACATAGGCGTAGTCTCCCACCACCTGCACGCCGCGGGCCTCGCCGCTGGTGTCATAACCACCCTCGGACACCGGGTTGGCGGGATCACTCACATCCAGAACCAGCAAACCGGCGCCGTACTCCGCCACGTAGGCGTGCCTGCCCACCACCTCCACGCCAAAGGCATCGCCGCCGGGGGTGGCAAATCCGCCCAAAAACGTCAATCGCGCCTGTCGGACGTTGAAACTCCGGGTCAACCGAACCGGCAGATATTCCGGGTCGCCGACCTGTTCCGCCGTCACCACCACGGTGCCCGGGCCCGTCACGGTGATCGTTCCGTTCGCGATCACCGCCGGGCCGCTGTCCACGTGCAGCGTCACCGGCAGGCCGCTGCCGGCCGTGGCGCCCAGCGGATGGGGCACGTTCAGTGCGAGGATTTCGCCGGGGTTGGGGTTCCCAGACCAGTCAAGGGTTTGCGGGTATCCGAGCCGGGATTCAAGAATTTGCAATCCGTCGATCTCATCCACCAAGTAGGCGTGGTTTCCCATCGCCTGCACGCCGTAGGTGTCGCCCGTCATATGGGCGCCGACCGCCATCGGGTTGGCCGGATCGCTCACGTCCAGCACCACCAGACCGGTGGAACTCGCCACGTAGGCGTGGTTCCCCACCACCTGAACGCCGTAGGCAACGCCGGTGTCGTATCCGCCCACGCGCACCGGATTGGCCGGATTGCTGACATCCACCACCACCAAACCGGCGAAGCTGTCCGCCACATAGGCATAACTCCCCACCACCTGCACGCCGGACGCCACGCCGGGTGTCTTATATTCGCCCACACGCACGGGGATTTCCGGATTGTTCACATCCATCACTTGCAACCCGGCACGATCGGCCGCCACGTAGGCCAGGTTTCCCGCCACCGAAACGCCCCGGGCATCCCCGATCGTGTCATGGCCGCCCACCCGCACCGGATGGGCCGGATTGCCCACATCAAAGATCTCCAACCCTTCGCTCCCTTCCGCCACATAGGCGTGATTTCCCACCACCTGGATTCCCAACGCAAAACCCTGGGTGTCCACGCCGCCCACCCGTGCCGGGTTGGCCGGATTGCCCACGTCCACCACGACCAACCCGGCGCCCAGATACTTCTGACCGTCATAATACCCCTGGTTCACCACGTAGGCGTACGGGTCCACGAATTGCACTCCGCGGGCAAACCCGAGGTTGAGATTCGTATAGGTCCATCCCCCCAACCGTACCGGATGGGTCGGATCGGCCACGCCCAGCACCTGCAATCCGTCCGTCCCGGCGGCCACGTAGGCGCGGTCACCCACGACGTGGAGCCCGTAGGCGGGGCCGCCCGGGGTGAATCCGCCGACGGACGTCAGGGCCACGCGCCGCACATTGAAACTTCGGCTCGCCCGCGTCGCGGCATAGGTCGGGTCACCGGCCTGTTCCGCCGTCACCACCACCGTGCCCAACGCGGTCACGGTGAGCATCCCATTCGCGAGGACGGCCGGACCGGTGTCCACCCGCAGCGTCACCGGCAGCCCGCTGCTGGCTGTGGCGCCCACGGAATGGGCGGTGTTCAGTGACAGGATGGCGTTCGTGGTGCCTTGCCAGGCCAGGGACTGCAGTACGACGCCCCGGCCCCAGGCCGGTTTCCCGAACAGCACCGTGGCCAACGCCAGAGGGACGAGGAAGTGGCGGATGATATCAGGTGTCATGGGTCTTCATCGCGATGTTTTCGAAGACGGTTCAACAACCGATGCGGTGCCTCTCTGAAGCCTCCGTCACCTCCGTTGCCTGCTGTTCAATTGCATGGGTCCGGATGAGACTCACACTTCTCCCGTCACGTCGTCAATAATCGCCCCGCGCCGTCCGCCACAACATCGGTACGCCACCCCATTGCCGGATTCGGACATCGTCGGAAATCAGTCGCAGCCGGTGAACCAGGGCCGTGGCCACGATCAACTGGTCGGCCGGATCCTTATGGAATCCCGCCGCTTCCAAGGTTGTCATCCGCTCCGCGATCGCCGGACTGATCGGCAGGACCGTGAGTTCCGGCGTGACGGCCAATCGAAAGAACTCCGCCATGGGCACCGCCAACTGCAGCCGCCCGAGTTCAACCAGTTTCGCCGCCTCCCAGAGGGACACGTCTGCCAGTGCAAGACGGTCGGCATGTTCCGTGAGCGCCTTTTCCACCAAGGACGGCAAAGGCTCGCCCAACACCCGTCGAATCCACGCGTGCGTGTCCAACAGATGCGTCACCGCGACGCCTCCCATTCGGCTCCGGTGCTGAAGATGTCCCCGACGATCTTCGCCTTGCCCTTCAAAGCCTTCTGCCAGGTCCTCGGCTTCACCGCCTGAAAGACGAACTCCTCCGCGCCCGCCGTGACGCAAATGATCTCACCCGCCTTGGCCCTGGCCTTCATCCGGGCAAAATCCCGTTGGAAACCCCGTGACGTCACCTTCATGTCTGACACCCTGACGGACATTGATGGTGGTGTCAAAGGCGCTTCCGCCGCCGGCCCGGCAAGAGCCAGTTCCGGGAACGATGATACTTGCCAGACTGGTTGATGTCTGGTCGATTTGGAGTCCACCTATGGCCACCATCACCGCCTTTGAGGCCAAGACCCGGTTCGGGGAACTCTTGGAGCGTGTCGCCCGCGGCGAAGAGATCATCATCACCCGCCACGAGAAGGTGGTCGCCCGGATCGTGCCCGAGGGGCGCCGGAGCCTGGCGAAGGTCCGGTTGGGCGTGGCCGATCTGAGGCAACTTCGGACTGGCATCACGGCCCGGACCAAAGGACGCCTCAAGCTGTCCCGCGCCGACGTCCGCTCCGCGCTTGCGGAAGGGCGGCTCTGATGGACCGGATGGTCGTGGATGCCTCGGTGGCGGTGGCGTGGGTCCATCCTGGGCAGGCCACCCCGCAGACCGACGCCCTGCTGACGGAGATTGAGAACGGGGCAACCGTCCTTGTGCCATCGCTCTGGCCGGTGGAGGTGGCCAACGCACTTCTGGTGCTCGAAAGGCGCGGCAAACTCACCTCAACCGAAAGGCATGCGGCTTTGGCGGGATTGCACGAACTCTCCTTTGAGGTGGACGACGCGATGGCCGGGTTGGCCTTCACCCGGTTGTCACAACTGGCGACCGAACAGGCCCTGACCCTATACGACGCCGTCTATCTGGAGCTGGCGCTGCGCCTCAAACTGCCCCTGGCCTGCCGGGACGGTCCGCTCCGGGAAGCGGCAAAAAGACGCGGGGTGGCGGTGCTGACTTGAATCCGGCGATCGGAACCCATGGAATGGCGGGCCATCCTCCCGCCCGCCATGAATCCCGCGCCCATCGCCAACCGCCGCTTCGTCACTGCCACCGAAGCGCTCACCGAGCTTTCCCCCTTCACGCTCAATGCCTGGTTGTCACGCCCCGATATCGTGCCGTGCCGCGACCTCCTGATGGTGCGGGCCACCATGGATCCCGGCGTCTGCCATCCGTTTCACCATCACCCGACACGCGAGGAGATCATCTATGTGCTCTCCGGGCAGGCCGAGCAATGGTGCGGAGACGGTTACCGCGTTCTAAAACCCGGCGAAATGGTCCTTATCCCCAAGGGCGAGGTGCACGGGACTTATAACCCTTTCCGGGAACCGGTCGTGTTCCTGGCGATTCTAGCTCCTGCCCTCGCCGCCGGACCCGACATGGTGGATGCGTCGACGATGGCGCCTTGGGCTGGAAAGCGGGAGGGACTCGGTCTGCCGCCCTGCCGGACGATCGACCGGTGAACCAAGAAAGGCGTCCACGGTTTGGAGGGTGGAGTTACAGGGGGCCCTGATAGCTGGTGCGGGGAATGGGACCCTCGGAACTCGTCCCTCCGATGGGTTCCATTTCCGGAGCTCCTCCCTGCGCACCGGCGACCTTTCCGATCGTCGTGCAATTATGTCGCAAGATTATGTCGCGCCATTATGTCCCGCCATTATGTCGCGAGATTATTCTAAAGTTGTTCACACCTCACTAAGCTGGTTGCCTTTTTATCCGTCCCCCGACAGGTTTCAGGAATTAGTACGCCATGCACAATCCGTTTTCCTTCCAATGCCTGATAATCTTGCCGCCCGTCTCATCCACGCGGTCAAAGCCGCCGTGGAACAACCGCACGACGGCAATTGCCGCGCCGCGTTGATGTCGTATTTCGATTTCCTGGCGCCCCATCATCATTCGAAGTTTGTCGGTCCGACGGGCCTGGTGCTGGCACATCTCATCGGGGCATTGGAGGCACCGGATTCACTGCAACGGCAGGAACATCTGTCGGCTGCACTGGAGTCCGCCCCTCACATCCGTCTCAAATCCAAGAAGGTGCGGGAAGCCGCCCGTGGGCGCGTGGGAACGAGGGATGAGCGGAGGCGTGCGGCGCTGATCGCTCCGGCTTTGCCGTAACGATTCAGTACAAACCCGGGCATTTCACGCAAAGAACGCCCAGTACGCCAAGATCAGGAGCGTCCCACCGCAAAAACAACTCACCAAGCAGTGAGGGGTGATCCGCTCCGTGGACTAGGACCTCTGCCTCATTCTTGGCGGTCTTGGCGATCTTTGCGTGAAATCCCTTCCGCACGGTGACGGCTTAGTTCCCGTCCGGCGCCGCGGTCGGCACGATGATGGGCGCCGCCGGATGCGCGGTCAGGTAGGCGTCGACATCCTGCGTCACGACCAACTGGCCCCACATCAGCATCCAGTGTCCCGGGAACGTGCAGACGAACTCATGCACCCCTTCCTCGGCCGGGGCCTTGAGCTTGAGCACCTCGCGCTGGCCGGATTCCAGCAGCTTGGTCGCGGCCCAGATGTCCGCCGTGGCCGGCACAAAGGCCCGGCCCTGTCGGTCGAACCGGTCCGGTTGGAGCAGCGCCGAGGCCGCCCCCACGTTGGCCCGGGTGCCGGGTTTCACGAAGACCAGGTTATGCGGCATGAAATCCCCGTTCTCAAAGGCCACCTCGAACGGTTTGCCCGCCTCGACGACCAAGCGTGGGACATCATAACGCATCTGTTCGCGAACCGTCCGGACCACGAACACCGCGACCCGCAGTCCCTTCAATTCCCGCCGCAACGCCACGCCTTCAGCCGGATCCAACAACCCCGCAAGATCCTCCGCCAATTGCACGGTCTCGACGTACTCCGTCGAGGTCCGCTCGGTCACCGGCACCGACCGGGCCCAGGCGATGAGATCGCGCGCCACGGGACCCGCGAGCGCCTTGGGCCAGACCGCGCGCGGCAGGGATCGCAATCCCCGCGCCGCCGCACCGACCTGGTCTTTCTTCCGGATCATTCCGCCCAACGATGCGAAGGTCGTTTCCGGTTCGCGCCCGATGCTCACCAACGCCCGGATCGCCGCCCGACGCAACGCCCCGGCCGTGTCGGTCGCCACCGTGATCACCCCCGGCGCCGCCATCGGGGCCGGGTTGCCCGCCTTCTGGAAGACCTGCCGCCGTTGCCCATCAAGCACCGTCAGCGTGAATCCTTCCAACCGCCTGGCCAATGAGCCGTCGCCCTCGGTCCGGTTGAAAACCTTCACCGTCTCGACCGGCACTTCGCGTCCCAGATCCACTTCCCACCACGGCTGGTTCTCACCCTCGATGCTGTGGGTCTGCGTTCCGCTGGCAAACGAACCATCCGTGTTGCCATCGATCGCCTTGCGCGCATCCCCACCGTTGGTCGTGCTGGATTGGGTCGCCTTGCCTTCCAGCGCCACATTGCGTTCGCCACTGAACACCTGCACCTCGGCGAGGGTCAACGTGCCCGCCCGCGGCAATTCAATGCGCACAAACCGTCCGGCACCGCCGGTCGTCTTGCCGACACTCGCCTGCACGTCCGCCGGGAATTCACCCAACAACGGCTTCACACGAGGCAACGGTTTCGCCCGCAAATCCGGGTCGAGAATCAGCGGCAGGCCGTTCAACAACTCGGTCAACCGACCCGGCTTGGCCATGGCCTCGCCCCAGACGCGGTCGAAATTGTCATCCGCGACCGCCAACGCCGCCCAGGCCGCCTCGCGCATCTCCGGTTGGCGGGCATCGGTCGCCAATACCGCGACTTTCGCCCGCGCCGTCTTGAGTTCGCCCGGGGCTTGCTGGGGCAACAACCGCGCCAGGGCCGACGCCGTCCCACCGTCGCCCGCCGTCTCCGCCAGGCTCAGCAACTCGGTCACCCGGGTCGTGCCGTGGGCCTTGGACAATTCCAGCAAAGCCGCGCTCCGATCGGCGTCCGGCACGTCCGAACGTCGCAACACCGCACCCAAGACTCCGGGCGTCCGGGGCAGTTTCAACAACTCGGCCGTGGTCACCGACTTGATCAGGTACTCGATGCCCGCCGGGTTGTCCGCCGCCACCGGTCGTCCCGCGGCGATCGCCGGCCGCCACCATTTCTCCAACTGCCGAAGGGTCTCTTTCAGCGTATAATCCAAGTAATAATCCGTGGAACTTTTCAGGGCCGCGAGGGCGACATCGGCCGCCTCGGCATTGCGGAAGAAGCTCGCGGCGCGCACCGCCTCCAAGCGCACCCGCGGATGCGCGTCCTCGGCCTGCACCCGCAACAGCGCCAACACATCAGGCACGCGATCGCGCCAGTAACAGAGCACCCGCGTCGCCGCCGCCCGCGCGTGCGGATCGGGCGACCGCAGCACCTGCCGGAGCAGGCCGACATCCACCACATTCATCCATTGATGGACCCAGAGTGCCTCCGTGACCTGATGTTCGTGGTCGGGATCGGCGGGATTGAGCTTGGCCACCCATGCTTTCACGGCCGGGATCACCTCGGACGCCGGACGCGATCCGAGTTCGATCTTGGCGAGTTCGCGCACGCCGTTCTCGGGCGTCTTGAGCAGTTCCAGCAGTGCGGGCACGGGCTGTCCCGCGATCGGTGCCTGCTTCAACAACGGCCGGCCCGGGTAGGTGATCCGGTAGATCCGACCATGGATGTGATCCCGGTTCGGGTCCCGGATATGATGCTGCATGTGACCGATGATGGCGTTCGACCAATCACAGAAATAGATCGCGCCATCGGGACCGACACTGATGCAGATCGGACGGAAATTCGGGTCGCTCGACGAGACCAGGTTCTCCTGGGTTTCGCCCTTCAACCCGGAGCCATCGTCCGTGACTTTGACGCGGTAGATGCCTTGGAAGCTGATGACATTGATGTTCAGGAAATTCCCTTGGAACTCCTCGGGAAAATGCCGGCTGCTCAGGATGCCGGTGCCGGGACACGGCCGGGAGGGACGATTCCAAAAGTCGCGCACTCCCGGGTGTTTCGCCGGGTAATCCAGCGCGCCGCTGAAGGCCGGTCCGAAGTAGTTATTGTTACCCGTCGCGTCGGTGATGATGTCATTGCCCCAACGATCAAAGACCTTGCCGTGCGGGTTCGCGAATCCATAGGCCACGTAGGTCTCGAAGATCCCGGTCCGCGGCTCAAACCGATAAATGGCCGCGTCGTCGTTCCGATGGGGACCCGATGCGGTCTCCACCTGCGTGCGATGAAACACGCCGTCGCTGAGATAGATCGAACCGCCGGGGTCCAGCGCCAGGGCGTTCGAGGTGTGGTGCGAATCCGCGGAGTCGAGACCCATCAGGATCCGTTCCTTCGTGTCAGCCTTCCCGTCGCCGTCGGTGTCGCGCACATACCACAGGTCCGGCGCTTGCACCAACAGCACGCCGTCTTTATAGAATTGGAATCCGGTCGGTCCGTTGAGGTCGTCGATGAAATGAGTGCACTTGTCGGCCACGCCATCGCCATCGGTGTCCTCGAAGATCAGGATGCTGTCGCCAGTCTTGGAGTCGGGGGTGCGTTCGGGATAATTGAGCCACGCCGCCACCCAGAGCCGGCCCTTGGTGTCCCACGCCATCTGCACCGGTTTCACCAACTCGGGGAAACGCTCTTCACTGGCGAAAAGGTTCACCTTCATGCCGGCATGGACCGTCATCTTGCTGATCGCCTCCTCGCCGCCGAGGAACACCCAGGTCCCGTCCGGATTCGGGCCCTTCTTGTTGGTCGGGACCGGGGTCACGGGCGGGAGGTTGCTGTCGTCCACCTCGGCCTCGCGCCCCTTGGCTGCGGCCCAGACCACCTTGTCGCGGTTGGCGGTCATGGTGTCGCGGACGGACATCTCCTCCTGCATCACCTTGTTGTTGCTGATCTTGGCATCGCCCACCCCGGTGGGGAACGTCAATTGGGAACGGCCGCCGTAGACATTATAACCGTCGATGGTGCGATAACGGCTGTGCCAGAGCTCGTTCTTCTCGTTCACGGAAGCGCGGAGTTTCTCCAGGTTCCATGCCGGCGCCGGTTGGCCGAACAATCCCGCATAAATCACGTTGCCCAAGGCCTGGTCGCCTTCCGAGTTCAACAGATAGCCGTTGATGGTCAGGGGCCGCCCGGTCGCCACCGCCGCCGTGTAGAGCCGCTCGCTCGACACGAACAGGTCCACGAAGGGCACGTCGTTGGCCT
The DNA here is from genome assembly GCA_025360495.1 of Verrucomicrobiota bacterium. Classification (GTDB taxonomy): domain Bacteria; phylum Verrucomicrobiota; class Verrucomicrobiia; order Limisphaerales; family UBA9464; genus UBA6176. The sequence goes on from JANYCC010000477.1 coordinate 15,588, forward strand.
TCGCAACTTCCGCCACCACGGCCGCATAAAGCCGGCGATTCGCGTTCGCCGCGGTCGGGTCCGCGAAGTTCGGATCCGGATGCCGCTCCTCGGCCGGTGGTGAGAACAACACGATCCGGGCGGCACCCCGACCGGAGTAGTCCTTGGACTTCACCTCCTTGACGTATTTGTCCAGGTCGGTCCGGAATTTGTCCACCCCGGCGGGGCCCTGGGCGGCCTCGTTCGCGCCGAAGAACGCCAGGATCACGTCGGCCTTGGTCCGCTTCAGCCATTCGTCCGGGGTCCCGAAGCTTTCCGACCGGTGCCGGATTGCCACTTCATCGCCCGCGACCGCGAGGTTGCGGAAGACGAGCCGGTGATCGGGGAACCGGGCGTGGATCAGCGATTCGAGATAACCGGTGTGCTGGAACCGATCGGCCACCGCGCCGCCCACCAGGACGACGTGGTCATCGGGTTGCAGGGCGAGGCGGGCGGATTGCGCCTGGACGCCCCAGACGAGGAGGCAACCGGCGACGGCGGTTATGAGGCGGGACAGGGTACTCATGAACGGTGTCTTGCGAGTGTGCCGGTATCGTGGACCCAGCGGAAAGGGGGAAATGCCATCGGCCGACGAATCAGGCGTGCTCATCAATCCGGGGCCGACGCCCACGGTGGACGGAAATTCAGGCTGTGATGGGAGGGGCGTCGGGCGGGGATTTCCGTGGGTCTGCTCACAGGGCCGGGACGCATTGCCATGCGCCGCTTCACCGGTCCCCCTCGCCCCGCGAGGAACGAGCGGGGAGAGGGTTGGGGAGAGGGGTCGGTCAGCCCTGCAACCATCGTCCTCGTGTCTCGTCCTCGTGTCTCGGCCGAACCTCAGACCGGATCGAGGGGGACGAGGGCCGAGGACGAGAGGCACGAGTACGAGCCCTCACGGGAACCCGGGGCCTCCTCTCCCCGTCCCTCCTCCTTCGGTCCTCAGGACGAGAGGGAGCCCGCAGCCGCAGCCGGGTAGCGCCGTGCCATGCGCCGCTTCACCGGTCCCCCTCGCCCCGCGAGGAACGAGCGGGGAGAGGGTTGGGGAGAGGGGTCGGTCAGCCCTGCACCATCGTCCTCGTATCTCGTCCTCGTATCTCGTCCTCGTGTCTCGGCCGAACCTCAGACCGGATCGAGGGGGACGAGGGCCGAGGACGAGCCCTCACGGGAACCCGGGGCCTCCTCTCCCCGTCCCTCCTTCCTTCGTTCCTCAGGAAGAGAGGGAGCCCGCGGCCGCAGCCGGGTAGCGCCGTGCCATGCGCCGCTTCACCGGTCCCCCTCGCCCCGCGAGGAACGAGCGGGCGGAGGGTTGGGGAGAGGGTCAGGGCAACTTCTCCGGCGTGACAAACACATACAAGCGCCGCCGTTGGGTGCGGGTCGTCGATTTGTGAAACCATCCGCCCGGGGTCACCTTTTCCTCCACCGCCAACGGCCCGCGCAGGACCAATGTGTCGCCCGAGGGCAGTGTCTCGATGGCATCCAATGAGCGGATCCGCAGGCGCGCCAGGGGAGGGACGCCTTCCACCACCTTTCCATCGTCGCCACTCGCCCGGACAAGCTGCCCTTTGGTCGGCTCATCATATCCGACGAACTCCGTATAAAGCGCCCGGGCGACAATCCTCCACAACCCCGATTCAAAGTACGGCACCAGGTCGATGGTGGGTCCGACCGCCACCGGTTGGGTCACATAGGTGATCCCGCCGTTGGTGCCGCCCGGCGCATTCGTCATGAGGCCGGTGACCACGGTGCGCATCTGGCTGACGGACACCTGGGCCTGTCGCCCGGCCAGGGTCGAGACCTTGGGCGCGGACAGGAAATCGACGCCGTCGATCTGCTCCAATTGCCGGCGCAATGCCCGGAATTGTTCCTTGGCAAGCACCGCCACCTCACCGCTCGTCCCCGCATACTCGACCCGCAAATACGGGCTGTTTGTGAGATGATCGGGCAAAGGGAAGCGTTGACCGACGCGACCCGGATCCGACCCGGACGCCGTCCCATCGATGAGTTTCGCCACGGCCGAATTGGTCGCGGCCGAGCCGAAGATCCAATCGAGCCCGAACTCACCCGGCCGCCGTTCGGTGACCTCGGCGAACTGCACGTTGATCAGGACTTGGGGATCGTTGGTGGCGGTGTTTTCGTCGATCGCAGCCGGTTCGACACCACGCCTGCTCATGATGATATTCGGCTTCCCATCGTTCCCCAAGTGCTCCTCCGATAATAAAGACCGCGAAAGCCCGCCCAATCGTTGCTTCAGCGCATCTTGTTCCCCCATTGGGAGGCGCACCCACAGCTCTCCGGCCCGGTCATTCAAGTACAGCCCGGGTTGGTTTCCCACCACGTCGCCCGCAGGATTTGCGAAAAGCGGAGGGACCATCGGACCGCCGATCCAAGTTCGCACTGCTTCTATCAACCGACGAAAGCCTTCGGAATCGGACGGCGGCTCCCCAAAACCGATCCCCACGCAAAACTCCCGCATGGACACGTGGTACCGACGGGTGACGAGCGAGGCCGGCGGGACCTCAGCGGGCGCTGACGGGGTCGGGCCAGACTCTGCATCCGCAATTGCTTTGGGCGGCACAGGAGGGATCTCAGGCGATTTCACGGGAGTTTCGGTGACAATCCCCACCGCAGGCACCGCCGCAATGCCCACCTGCCGCGTTGAAACTTCCAATCCAGTGGGTGGGGGCACCGGAACAACCGGAGTCCGTTCCGCCTGCGATTCCCCGCCCGAGCCCCCCCGCACCGAGTTCGCGAGCGTCACAATCCCCAATGAAACCGGGGCTGGAATGAGCAACGCCGCCCCGGTGATCGCGCCTGCCAAGCCGATCCCGCCCCATCTCACAAGCGGACGCGCCGGTCGCCACGGACGCGCTGGCCCCAGCAAACGCGTGACCCGGGCGGCCAGTTCCGATCGCAGGTTGGGTCCCGTCACCCCCAAACCGACCGGGCCCGAATCCCGGGTCCAGTCCCGTCCCAACGACACCAGCGCCTCCGCCAATGCGGTGGGCCCATTCGACAACAGTGTGCTGGATTCGTCCGCGGCCCGTTCACCGGCGGCGCGCAATCCCCGATCCAACCACCAGACCGCCGGATGCCACCACGCCAGCGCCTTCAGCAGGTCGGCACCGAACAACCACACGGGATCGCGCCCGGCCAGGTGCGCCAGTTCGTGCAACAACATCGCCTCGCGTTGCGCCGCCGGGAATCGGTCCAGGAAATCCGCCGGCACCGCGATCGAAGGCTTCCAGAGTCCGAAGGCCACCGGCCCGCGCAATCGCGGCCAGATCGATACTGTCACCCGCTTCAAGCCGAGCGTTCGACCGAGCTTCCCAGCGACTTCCACCAATTCCGGTGCCGCGGGTTTCCGGTCGCGATGCCGACGCATCAACGCCAGACGCCCGACCAAAGTCCGTCCCAAGACGGACATCGTCCCCGCCCACCAGATCCAAGCCGGCCATAATACCGCATCGGAAGATTCCGCCGGGCCCGCACTGGATAGGATGTCAGGGGAGGCAGTGACCGGCCTGGCCAACGTCACGTCCGATTCGGGAAGCACCCGCGCCGCGACCACTTTGGAGCCGATCGGCCCGACGACGTCGCGCATCACGCTTCGCGCCCCGCCCAGTTCCAAGATCCAGAGGAGCGTCACGGCAACCAACGCACCCTGCCACACCGCCCTGCCCGCCGTGGCCGTGGACAGACACCGCGCCCATGTGGCCGCCAGTGCGACCACCACGGTGGTCTCGACCGTGAGCCAACCGGCAAACCACGCCCACCAGGTGAGATCGGGAATCATTTGGCCCTCCGTTTCGCGGCTTGGATGAGTTGTCCCAACCGGTCGAGTTCGGCGCGGCTGACGTCGCGCGTCCGCAACAGGTGGCTGACCGCGTCGGCGAGGCTGCCCTCGAACAGGCGTCCGACCAGGTGTTCCCCCACGCTGCGACTCACCTCATCGGCAGCCACGACGGCCCGGTAAAGGAAGGCCCGTCCCTCCTCCCGATGGTTGACCAACCCGCGCACCTCCATTTTGCGCAGCATGGTGGCGACCGTGGTATGGGCGAGATCCCGCTCGGGTTTGAGGATTGCGTGGACCTCCGCGACGGTGGCGTCCGGACGTTCCCACAGGATTTCGAGGAGCCTCAACTGGAGCTCTCCCAGACGATGATGTTTGGCGGCCATAGGTGTGACGACCGCGGTAGTACTACTTCGGTAGTAGATCGTCAAGGGTGGGAATGACGAATGACCATTGAACCCCAGCGCTCGGCCTCGGCGGCTACCCACGGTCCGTAGCCGACGACGTGAGGAGGCGGATCTCATCTGGCCTGCCGGGGTCCGCCTCGTACCTCGGCGGCTACAATACCGGGCGGCCACCCCCAAGCATCCGCCTCGCACCCCGTCGGTTACCCGAGCAGCGTGCGCACGTGGGCCAGCGCCTCGTCCAGTTTCGTGGGATCCTTGCCGCCGCCCCGCGCGTTGTCGGGCTTTCCACCGCCCTTGCCTCCGACGATCGGGGCGATGGCCTGGATGATCTTCCCGGCCTGAACCTTCGCGGTGAATCCGGCGGACACACTCGCAATCAGCACCACCGCACCCCCTGCCCCGCCACCCAAGACCACCACGCCTTGGAACCGGCTTCGCAACGCATCGATGACCCCCTGGAGGAAATCGCCGTCCGCATCCCCCAGATTATGGACGATCAAGGGCACCCCGTTGACCGTCGCAACCCGGCCGAGCAATTCGCCCGCGGCATTCGACGCATTGCGCGCCACCGCCGTCTTCAGGCTCCGCTCGAGTTCCTTCTGGTGCGCCATCAAGGCCTCGATCTTCTTCTCGAGATCGGCGACCGGTGCATTGAGACGACCCGCCACGTTGCGCAACAGTTCCACGTCCTCACGCGCCGCCCCGTACGCCGCCAGGCCCGCGACCGCCTCAATCCGCCGCACGCCCGCCGCGATCGCCGCCTCGCCCAAAATACGGAACTGCCCGATCTCGCCCGTGGCCCGCGTGTGAGTTCCACCGCATAATTCCATCGAATACCCATCGAGTCTTCCGGCCGCACCGCCCACCTGCACCACGCGCACCGTGTCGCCGTATTTGTCGCCGAACACCTGCGTCACGTCCGCCCGGGATTTCACCTCGGCATAGGGGATCTCGGTCCAGGAAACACCCGCGTTTTCGACGATGCGCTCGTTCACCAACCGCTCGATGTCCGCCACCTGCGTCGACGTCAGGGCCGCGCTGTTGAAATCGAAGGTCAGCTTGTCCGGGCCGACCGCCGAACCCTTCTGCGTGGCTTCGCGGCTCACCACCTCATGCAACGCCCAATGCAGCAGGTGCGTGACGGTGTGATGCCGTTGGATGGCCGCACGCCGCGCCCGATCCACGCCCAGCACCACGGTGTCCCCCACGGCCGGGGCATCGGGCGTGTCGAGGAAATGCAGCCAGGTGTGACCGACCTTCTTGGTGTCCGCGATCCGCCAGAGTTGGCCCGAACCGGTGATCTGGCCGGAATCGCCCAATTGCCCGCCCATCTCCGCATAACACGCGGAAGCGTCCAGAACGACGCCGGTGCGATCCTTCAGTGAGACGACTTCGAGCACGCGGGCCGGCGTTTCCAGCAGGTCATAACCGACGAACCGCGTGGGTTCCTTGGTCTCGACCTGGGAAAGTTCGATGACGGTCTTCTTCTGCGCGGCTTGGGAACGGGAGCGCTGCTGACTCATGAGCGCATCGAACCCGGCCTGGTCCACCGTCAGTCCCCGTTCGCGCGCCAACAATTCGGTCAGGTCGAAAGGGAAGCCTTGCTCATCATAAAGCCGGAATGCGAACGCCCCACTGATGTCGCCCCGCCCGGCCGCCTCATTGAACAGTTCCAATCCCCGGTCGAGCGTCCTATTGAACGCCTCCTCCTCGAGTTTCAACACGTCCTTCACGTGTTGCCGGCGCGTCCGGATCTCCGGGAACACGTCGCCCATCGTCACCGCCAGCACATCGACCAGCTTATAAAAGAATGGCTCATGCAACCCCAGGGAACGCCCATAGCGCACCGCCCGCCGCAGGATCCGTCGCAACACATAATTCCGGTCCGTGTTGCCCGGCACAATCCCGTCCGCCACCGCGAACGACAGCGTCCTTATATGGTCCCCGATCACCCGGAACGCCACGTCCACGCGCTCCTGTTCCGTGTCGCCCGTGCTCCCCTTCCGCGGCAGGGTCGATCCGTAAGTCTTGCCGCTCAGTTTCTCCAACTCGTCAAAGATCGGGCGGAAGATGTCGGTCTCATAATTCGAGATCCGTGCGTTCGCAAAGTCCGTGAACCCCTTCGTCCCCTGCACGATCGAGACCACCCGCTCGAGTCCCATCCCGGTGTCCACATGCCGCGCCGGCAGCTCGGTGAACGTCCCGTCGGGGTTCGCGTTGAACTGGATGAAGACGTGGTTCCAGATCTCGATGCATTCGGCCGTCCCCTTGTTGACCAAGAGGCCGCGGGTGTCGCCGGCCGGGGTCAGGTCGACGTGGATCTCCGAGCACGGACCGCACGGGCCGGTGTCGCCCATCATCCAGAAATTGTCCTTCTTGTTGCCGTGCACGATGTGCGCCGCGGGATCGAGTCCGGCCTCGCGGAAGATCTCGGCCCAGATGTCCCACGCCTCCTGGTCGAACTCGGCGGGATCGCCCAGCGAACGGTCGGGCGCATACACGGTCGCGTACATGCGTTCGGCCGGGAATCCCCAGGTCTTGGTCAGCAACTCCCAACCCCAGCGCAACGACTCGCGCTTGAAGTAGTCGCCGAACGACCAGTTGCCGAGCATCTCGAAGAACGTGTGGTGATAGGTGTCGAGCCCCACGTCATCGAGGTCGTTGTGTTTGCCGCCCGCGCGGATGCATTTCTGGGTGTCGGCGGCCCGGGTGTCGGCGGCCGGGCGCACGTTGGCCCAGCGCGAGACATCGGCCTTCCGTTCGCCGAGGAAGATCGGGACGAACTGGTTCATCCCGGCATTGGTGAACAGCAGGTTCGGGCTGTCCGGCAACAGGGATGAGGACGGGACGATCGTGTGCCGCTGGCGATGGAAAAAATCCAGGAAGCCTTGGCGGATCTCGGTGGACGTCAGGACGTGCATGGCGCGGTGAACCGGGCCCCGACCAGGGTTGGACGGGTGCCAAACGGAGCGCGGAAGCTAGGCAAAAGGATGGGGACAGGCGAGGGTGATTTTCGCGCCGGGGGCATGCAAGGCGCACCTTCCGATGTTCTCCACGGGGACGCGTCCGGCACAACCCCACCCCGCGTTGGTCGGACGACCGACCGGCTGAAGCCGGAACTCCAAACCCCGCCCGAACCCTCACTCCGCGGCCGGTTCTTCCACCTCTTCCGCCAACCGCCTCAACGTGAGCCGAGACACCCGCAACCCTTCCAAATCTTCCACCACCAATTCGTGCCCCGCCACCGTCACCCGGCCGCCGCGTCGTGGGAATCCCCCCAGTTCCTGCGTCACCCATCCGCTCACCGTCGTCACTTCGCCGGCTTCGATCGGTTGCCCGACCAGTTCGGCCAGTTCAAACAAGGGCAGCGATCCGTCGATCTCCCACACGCCTTCCGCACGGCGCACCAGACGTGGCGGTTCATGGTCGAACTCGTCCTGAATCTGCCCGACCAATTCCTCCAACACGTTCTCCAAGGTCACCAATCCCAGCGTCCCGCCATGCTCATCCACGACGATCGCCAGGTGCAGTTTCCGCTCCAAAAACAGCTTCAACAACGTCTCCAACCGCGCGGTCGGTGGGACGAAGATCAGCGGTCGCGCCACCGACACGAGGTCCGCACCCGACTTGGCCTTGTCCCGCAATGCGACCAGATCCTTGAAATGGATCACCCCGCGGGTCCGGTCGAGATTGCCTTCATCGGCCAACGGAAACCGCGAGTAACGGGTCTGCTCGGCCAGGCGGAGACATTCCGACACCGGCGCGGACGTGTTCAATGCCACGACCTGTTTGCGCGGCGTCATCACCTCGCGAACCACCCGCCGTTTCAGGTCGAATGCATTCAACACCAGGTCGCGGCCCACGGTCGATTCGCCTTCCCTTGATCCGCGCGCCGCCACCATCAGGCGCAGTTCCTCCTCCGAATGTTCCGACCCGCCGTGATCGGACGAGCTTTCGATGCCCAATCCGCGGAGGACCTGCAGCGACGCCACGTTGAGGAGCCAGATGAACGGGTAGGAAATGCGGAGGAACGCCTGGAGCGGATAGGCAATCCACAGCGACACGGGTAGCGGACGCTTGATCGCGAAGAATTTCGGGGCCTGTTCACCCACCACGATGTGCAGGAAAGTGATCGAGGAATAACCGACCACCAACGCGATCCCGTGGCGCAACACCTCGGACCGGACCCCGAACAGATCGAGGATCGGATGCAACAGGGCGACAAACGCCGGTTCCCCGATCCAACCCAGGGCGAGGCTGGCCAGCGTGATGCCGAGTTGGCAGGCGGACAGGTAGGGGTCGAGGTGCCCGAGGATGTGCCGGGCCAGGCGCGCCCGGCGACGGCCCCGGTCCGCCAGCGGGGCCAACTGCGTGTCGCGGATCTTCACCAGCGCGAATTCGGCCGCGACGAAGAAGCCGTTCAAGGCGACGAGCGCCAGCACCGCCGCCAGTTTCCACACGATGATCCACGCGCTGTTCATCGGATTTTCATTCGGGCCCGGATCGGGCGCCGGCGGCTGGGGTCCGCGCCGCATGACCGTCCCCGAACAGGGCCCGCAACAGGTCCCACAGCGTCACCAGGCCGTTTTCACGACCATCCGCACCGACCACGATCGCGAACTGGTCACCGCCGCGCTGAAGTTTGCGGAGGGCGGCATCCAGGCGCATTCCCTCGTCCAGGAAGAGCGCCGGACGCAGATGTTGGGCGGCGGTGCCGGTGGGCGGCTCGGCGCGATAGAGGAGGTCGGGAAGCCGCACCACCCCGACAATCCGGCGCTTGGGTCCGGCGCCCCGCCAGACGGGCAGGCGGTTGAGATCCCGTTCGCGGCACAGCGCCAGCACCTGTTCCACCGGGGTGTCCACAGTGACGGTCACCGCGGTGTCCAAGGGGCGGGCGAGCCGTGCCAGCGTGGCGTTCTGCAGGTCGAGCACCCGGTTGATCAGGGTCCGTTCGGTCGAGGAAAGGCTGCCCTCGGAATCCTGCATCAGGGCGCGGAATTCGTCGCGATTGCCGAAAAGCCGCCCGGTGAAGGTCGAACCGCGCGTCATCCACAACAGGAGTTGCGCGAACCGCTCGGTCAACGCGACCAACGGGGCAAGGGCGAAATGGACCAGGCGGAACACGAAGACCAACCGGAGACAGAGACGGTTGGGGAAACGCCGGAACAGGGTTTTGGGCAACAGATCCCCAAACACGTACAAGGCCCCGCAACCGACCGTGAACCCGGTCCAGAAAATCCACGGGCGGTTGGAGAACAGCATCTGGAGGTCGAGGACCAGCAGGGCGACCACGGCGAAATTGGCGAGGGTGTTCCCCACCAGGATGGTCCACAGGAAGTTCTCCGGACGTTGCAGGTAACCTGATAGCAAGCCCGCGCCGGACGTCCCCGCCCGCACCCATTGACGGATCCGCAACGGGCTCAGGGCTTGCACGCCCGCCTCCATGCCCGACATGAAGAAGGACAACAGCAGCCAGGCTCCGACCGCCAACCCGTGCCACCAGAGATTCAATGGCCACCCCCCATCCCGGACGCCTCGATCAGCACCTCGCGCACCCGCCGTTCATCGGCCGCCCGCACGGTCCAGCGCAATCCGCGGTAATGAAACACCGCGCCCACGACGGGCACCACCTCGGCCAGTTTCAGGACCAATCCGCCGACGGTGTCCACGTCCGACACCTCACCGAGTCCCGGGAATTCCCGGCGCAATTCCTCCAACCGCATCGTTCCATTTGCCCGCCATCGTCCCGCAGTGAGCCGTTCGCACACAAATCCCTCGGGTTCCCCCTCCGCCCGGATCTCGCCGACGACCTGTTCGAGGATGTCCTCCAGCGTCACCATCCCGGCCACGCCGCCGAATTCATCCACCACGATGGCCAGGCCGCGTTGTTGGCGTTGCAAGGCCTCGAACAACCGCAACAGGTTCATGCTTTCGGGCACGAACGACGGGAATTCGATCGCCTCCCACAGGTCCACCCCGGGATTCAACAACAGGGCCCGGGCGTTCAGGATGCCCACGATCGTGTCGGGCGACTCATCATATAGGGGCAGCCGGTGATGTCCCACCTTACGGGCGACCGCCAACATTTCCTCCGGCGGCAGGTCGTCGCGCAGCATCACCATCTGCGCCCGGGGCCGCATCACGTCGCGCACCGTCCGCCGGTCCAGGCCGAGGATCTGCAAAAGGATCTCCTTCTCGGAGGCCGCCAAAGTCCCCTGTTGATGGGCCAATTCGACCAGGTCGGCGTATTCGTCGTCCGACAGGACCGCCACGGGCTTCACGCCGGACGGGGTCACCGCCGCGAGCAGGGCCGCGACGGTCCGTTGCGCCACCTGCCGCACGGGTCGGGTCGCCGCGACAAACCACGACAGGGGACGCGCGACCCGGAGCGCCCAGACGTCCGGTTGCCGCACCCCGAGGGCCTTGGGGGCGACTTCGCAGACGAACAGGGTGAGGACGATGACCCCGAGACTGACCACCGCCACCGACCATCCGCCGTAGATGGACGACAGCAGTGCGAGGGCGACGAGGAGGGCGTTTGCGGTTGAATTGCCCAACACGAGGGCTGCCAAGAGGTCTTGGGAACGTTCCAAGAGCCCGGCGACCACCGTTCCCCGGACGGGATCGGACGCGGCCAGACGGACCGCCCGCCAGCGTCCGAGGGAAAACAGTGCGGATTCGGCCAACGCGAAAAAGAAGCTCGCGGCGGCGGCCAGAACAAACAGGGGCAAACCGATGGTCAGGGGTAGGTCCAGACGCGGCGACTATCACCGGCCGCGGTCGGCGTGGCAACCAACCCCGTAGCCGCCGAGGCACGAGGCGGACCCAGGCAGCCCACACCAGATCCGCCTCATGACTTCGTCGGCTACGGTGCCCCAAGAAAGGGGATTGGCCACGGGGCCCGCGGATGCTAGCCACACCCCGCCCATGATCGCCCTCGCGTCACTCGTCGCCGGCCGCCCTGTCAACGGCGGCGCACTTTTGGAAGTCCGCAGCCCCTATTCCGGCGCCGTCGTCGGAACGGTGGTCCAGGCCGGACGGGCCGACACCGCGGCCGCCATCGCCGCCGCCACGTCCTTCCGCGCCACACCCACGCGCTATGAACGGGCCGAAATCCTCGAAAAAACCCGCGCCGCACTCGAAAGCCGTCGCGAGGAGTTCGCCCGGATCATCAGCAGCGAGGCCGGCCTGGCCCTCCGCGAAGCCCGCTATGAGGTCGGCCGGACCCTCGACGTCCTCCGCTTCGCCGCGATGGAGACCTTGCGCGACGATGGCCAGATCTTTTCGTGCGACATTTCCGCGCAAGGCCGGGCGCGCAAGATCTTCACGACCCGCGAACCGCTCCGGTGCGCCGTGGCAATCACGCCCTTCAACCACCCTCTCAACCAGGTCGCGCACAAGGTCGGTCCGGCCATCGCCGCCGGCACGCCGATCATCCTGAAGCCCTCGGAAAAAGCCCCGCTCGTCGCCCTGAGTTTCGCCGCGCTTTTCCACGGGGCCGGCCTTCCCGGACCCATGCTCAGCGTTCTTCTCGGACCCACCGCCGACGTCGCTGAAGCGCTGGTCCGACATCCCGACGTCGAGGTGGTGGCATTCACCGGGTCCGTGCCCGTCGGCAAACGGATCGCCGCGACCGCCGGCTATAAGAAGCTCGTCCTTGAACTGGGCGGCAACGACCCGCTCATCGTCCTGGACGACGCCGATCCCGAGCTCGCGGTCACGTTGGCAGCCGAGGGCAGCTTTCGGAATTCCGGCCAGCGTTGCACCGCGATCAAACGCATCCTCGTCCAAGCCGGCATTGCCCCGGAATTCACGCGGCGCCTGGTCGAAAAGACCCGTGAATACGTGTCGGGGGATCCCCTCGACGAGGCCACGCGGGTGGGCACGGTGATCGATGAACCGGCGGCCATTTACCTGGAGGAGGTCGTGCGCGAGGCGGTCGCCGCCGGGGCCCGCGTGCTGGCCGGTGGGGGTCGGAAAGGCGCGCTCTTTGAGCCCACCGTCATCGCCGACGTCCCGCGCGACTGCCGCATGGTGGTGTCGGAGAGCTTCGGACCGCTGGCCCCGGTGATGGTGGTCCGCGACCTCGACGACGCCTTGGAACTGGCCAATTCGACGGCGTACGGCCTGAGCTCGGGCGTCGTCACCACAAACCTGAACAGTGCGTTGAAAGCCGTGCGCACATTGCGATGCGGGTCGGTCAACATCAACGAGGTGCCGGGGTTCCGGGTCGAATCCAGCCCGTTCGGCGGGATCAAAGACAGCGGTCTGGGGGTCAAGGAAGGCGTGATTGAAGCAATCAAAGGCTATAGTTACGTGAAGACCTTCAGCCTGCCGTGGTGAAAGGGTTGGGCGGACAAGATGTGACCGCAAGCAACACACGAAAATGCCAAGGTGGAAAGGGCCGGAGCCGACTTCATCCAAGTATCTCAGCCGTATCCCTGCAGCAGGAGGCTCACGCGAAGACGCAA
>JANYCC010000049.1 GCA_025360495.1 Verrucomicrobiota bacterium
CCGTCGGACGCGTCGGAGGGCCGGTCCTGAGTTCCGGTCGGGTGCTGATTGCCCCGGGCGCCACGCTCACGGTGGCGGGCGGGTTGCAGGCGACGGCAGGGAGGATCGAGGGCGCCGGCACGCTGTCCGGCGCCGTCACGAGCGACGCGACGATCGCCCCGGGTCCGGGGATGGCGGTGTTCACAATCGATGGGCCGTTGCAGCAGGGATCCCGGGGGATCATGGAAATGGAGATCGGCGGGACCGGTCCCGGGATCGGCCACGATCAATTGCACCTGACCGGTGTCGGGAAGGTCGGCGGACTTATAAGGGTGTCGTTGGTCAATGGTTATATCCCCGCGGAAGGCGCCTCCTTCCCGCTCATCACCGGACCGGCCGACCTGACGGGTGCGCGTTTGGAACTGCCCGCGCTTCCGGCCGGCCGTGAATGGCGGGCCCACCTGACCGGGGGCCTGATGCTGTCCGTCGTGGCCGCCCAACCCGCCGCGGGACAATTCGCCGGGCGCGTTGTCGACCGGGACGGTCATCCGGTGGCGGGGCTCACGGTCCTTGCCACCCGGCCGTCGTATGAGGGCCTGTTCACCGAGATCTTCAAGGGGACGGCGCTGGCCGGCCCGGCCGCCGTCCGGCGTTGGGACCTGTCGATCGACAATGACTGGGGTTCGGGCGGGCCTGATCCCACGGTCGGCATCGATCAGTTCTCCATCCGCTGGACCGGCCTCGTCGTGCCGGCCTTCACGGAACATTATCTATTCCACACGTATTCCGACGACGGCGTCCGGTTGTGGATCAATGACCAGCTCCTGGTGGATGATTGGGGTGACCATGGGACGCGGGAGGATGTCGGGGCCATCGACCTCGTGGCGGGCCAGCAATATGCCCTCCGGATGGAATATTATGAAAATGGGGGCGGTGCCGTTGCGCGGCTGTATTGGTCGGGCGCCAGCCGGGCCTTGGAAGTCGTCCCCCCCGGGCGGCTTCTCCCGCCGGCCGACACGACCGGGCTGCCGCCCGCCGGGAAGATGGTCGTGACTTCGGTCACCGATTCCGACGGACATTATACGGTGCCGGTGGCGGGCGGAGAATGGACGGTTGATATCGGGGGCCTCGACGCGCTCGGGTTCGACCCGGTGACACCGGTCACCCGCACCATCGCCGGCGTGCAGACGGTTGATTTCATCCTGCGCCCGCTCTCGTCGCCGCGTTATGCCGACCTGATTGCGGACGCGCCGGCCTTCCCGTCGCCCGGGGTCGGGGGCCAACCGCTGGCGGTGACGTGGAAGTCACACAATCAGGGGGACACCCGGGCCGTGGCGCCGTGGGTGGAGACCGTGCTGTTCAGCAGTCAACCGTCCGGTGTCGGGGCGCAGGAGTTGGGGCGGTTGACGGTCACCGACGGGCTGGTGGCCGGTGTGGGGGCGGACCGCCAGTTGACGGTGGTGCCGCCGGTGGGTTTGTCGGGACATTATTATATATTCGTCCGGGTTGACACGACGTTGCAGGTCGATGAAGGCGCGGCGGAAGAGAACAATGTCTCGCCGGGCACGCCGCTGGACCTGCTGGTCGGCGATCTCGTGGTGGACCGCATCGAGGCCCCGGTGGCGATGGCCTACGGCGATTCGGCGACGGTGCGCTGGGTGGTGCGGAACGCGGGAGGCGTGGCCTTGCCGGCACCCTGGTGGGACACGCTTTCGTTCGGCGCGAATCCCGGGGGCGGGGCCTTGTTGGCGACCGTGGCCGCGCCGGTGGCGGGCTTCCTGGCGGCGGGCGCGAGTTATACCAATTCCGCCGACATCACCATCCCGATCGGCGCACAGAATCCGCCCGGCACCTTCTATTTCACCGTGCTGACCGACGCGGCTGGGGAGCGGGTCGAGGCGTCGGAATCCAACAATCTCCGGGCCTCCGCGCCGGTCATCCTTTCGCGTCCCCCGCCGGCCGACCTGGCCGTCACGGCGGTCACCGCGCCGGCGACAGCGCCTGCGGGGCAACCCGTCCCGTTTGTCTGGACGGTGCAGAACCTGGGACTGACCCGGGCGGTGGCGCCGTGGGTCGAGACGGTGACGCTGACGACGCCGGCCGGGGCAAACCCGGTGCTGTTGGCGCGGTGGTTGATTCCGGATTCCCTGGAGCCTGGCGCGTCCATCACTCGCACCCAACAATTCATCCTGCCTGCGATCCTCGCCGGGGAACGCCGGGTGACGGTGACCACGGACGCCGATGACCAGGTCTTTGAATCCGGCGATCCGGCCAACAATACCCTGACCGCGGCCGGGATCCTCACGCTCACCGCCCCGGACCTCGTCGTGGAGTCGGTTTCCACGACGGCGGGCACCTTCGGGACTCCGCTGTCGTTCCATTGGGTCGTGCGCAATCGCGGCAACGGACCCGCCGTGGGTGCATGGTCGGACCGGTTGACCCTCACCGGACCTTCCGGAACCCTGGCCTTGCCTGCAGTCGCCCGACCCGGAACCGCCCCGCTGGCACCGGGCGCGAGTTATGCCCAGGTCGCCTCCCCCGTGGCCCCGGTCACGGCCGATTCGCATCCGGGCAAACACCGGCTCACGGTTGTCGCGGACGGAGCGGGCGACGTCGAGGAATCGGATGAATCGAACAACAGCGGACAAAGCACTGAATTCCAGATCAACCTGCCGCCGTTGCCGGACCTCGTGGTGTTGTCGGTGCACGCCCCGGTGGTGGTGCCCGCGGGTGAACCGGTGGAACTTATCTATGTCGTGACCAACCGCGGTGCCGCCCCGGCATCCGCACTGTGGAGCGACTTCCTCAATGTGGCCACCGCGGCCGATCCGTCGATCCGTCGCCGCCTGGCCACGGTCGCCGTCACGGACCCGATCGCGGCGGGTGGCGCGGTCACCCGAACCAACCGCGTCACGCTGCCCCTCGAGATGGCTGGCGACGTCCTGTTCAGCGTGGACACGGACGGCCAGGACCAGGTTTTCGAATCGGATGAGGCCAACAATCGCGGGGTGACGGAGACCCCTTCCCGGGTTCCCTTGGGACTGTCCCTGGCGGTGGATTCCGACCAGGTCGCCGAGGATGTGATACCCGCGGTCTTACATGCCCGGATCACGCGGTCGGGACCCATCGACAGCGCGTTGACCGTGGTGTTGACCAGCAGCGATGTCGGGGAATTGCGTCCGCCCGTCGGACTGATCATCCCCGCCGGGCGTTCGGTGGTCGATGCCGACCTGGCCGTGGTTCATGACGGCGTGGTGGACGGGCCGAAGACCGTCTCCCTCACGGTGGCGGCGGATGGCTTTGCGTCGGGGCAGGCGACGGTGACGGTGTTGGACGCGGACCGGGTGGCGTTGACGTTGGAATTGTCGGCCCCGTCGATCACCGAAGGGTTGACCCTGCCGGTGACGTTGCGGCGGACGGGTGCGGTGACCGTGCCCTTGGTGGTGGTGGTTTCCGCGGGTACGGGAGACCTGTTGCCGCCCGCGACGGTGCTGATCGGGGCGGGACAATCGGCGGTGACGTTCGCCCTGATCGCGGCGGATAACGACCGGTTGGACGGATCGCGTGCGTCCAGCCTGGCGGTGTCGGCGGCGGGGGTGATCGGGGATGTCGTCACGGTGACGGTGAACGACAACGACGACCCGGGGTTGGTGGTGGAAGTGGAACCGGGATCGATCAGTGAGGCAGACGGCGGGTTGGCGGCGACGGGCACGGTGCGACGGACGCGGGTGACGGGGAAGCAATTGAAGGTGGCGTTGGCCAGCAGCGATCCGAATGCGGCTTATGTGCCCCCGACGGTGGTGATCCCGGCGAACGGCGCGGCGGTCAGTTTCCCGGTCACGGCGATCAATGACAACGTGGTCAATGGGACGCGGATCCTCAGCATCACCGCGCAGGTGTTGGATTCGGTGACCGGCCTCCTGCTCGCGCAGGCGACGCCGGCGCGGTTGGAGGTGCGTGACGACGACGGCCCGGCGCTGCACCTGAGCCTGGGCGCGTCGCTCGCACGCGAAGGACGTTCGCCGGCCTTCACCGCGGTCGTGTCGCGCAACACCGATACCGGCACCGACCTGACGGTGTCCCTCGCGATCTCGGACGCGGCCGAGGCGGCGGTGCCGGCGACGGTGGTGATCAAGGCCGGCGATCGCGGCGCCGCATTCCCGGTGCGGACCCTGGATGACGGCGTGGTGGACGGGAACAAACGGGTGACCCTCAATGCGACGGCGGCCGGTTTCACACCGGCGAGCTCGGCCTTCACGGTCACCGACGCGCAATTGCCTGATCTCGTGGTCGCCGAGGTGCGCGCGGCCGGTTCCGGTGCGACGGGCGATCTGGCGTCGTTCGGTTATAAGATCCGCAACCAGGGATTCGCCGCGTTCACCGGCACGATCGTGCAACGCGTCTGGCTGTCGTCCGACCCGGTGTTGGACGCCGGGGACCTGCTGCTCGACGAGACGCCGTTCACGGGCACGATGCTGCCCGGCGACGCCTTCGACCGGGATGTGTCGCGCCGGCTGCCGCTGCAGGCCGGCACGTATTATGTGCTCGTGGTGACGGATGTGCTCGATGCGGTCCATGAGACGTTGGAGGATAATAATGTAAATGTGGCGGCGGGGTCGGTGACGGTCGCGCCGGCCTATGCGGCAGTGGTGGAGACGGCGGTGACGGTGGCGCCCGCGGGGACGCCGGTGCCCATGAAGGGCGAGGCGCACCGGACCGACGGTCGGCCCGCGGTCTCGGAGTTGGTCAACATCCACATCCGGGTCGCCGGGACCGAGCGGATCGTGTCGGCACTGACGGATGGCGATGGACGCTTCACGTTCGTGTTCAACCCGGTGCCGGGCGAATACGGGAAGTACGAGATTGGGGCGTCGCATCCCGGCGTGCCGGACGCGGCGACGCAGGACCAGTTTGAATTGCTGGGATTGCGGGCGAACCCGGTGAACCAGTTCGCGTTGGTGGTGCCGGGGAAGACCAAC
This sequence comes from Verrucomicrobiota bacterium, assembly GCA_025360495.1. GTDB lineage: Bacteria > Verrucomicrobiota > Verrucomicrobiia > Limisphaerales > UBA9464 > UBA6176. The sequence continues at coordinate 4,959 of JANYCC010000049.1, forward strand.
CGTCTCACCGTGGACCTGCTGAACGTGAACGGCCGCCCACTCACCGCGCTGACCGCCGAGGTGCAGGCCAACGGCGGCCTGGCCGTGACGGTGCAGGCACCGGCGGAACTCGCCGCGGGCGCCACGGGAACCGCCGTGATCAATTTGTCCTCCCTGGTCGAACGCGACGCCACCGGGTTGTTCACCGTGCGGTTCCGGAGCGCCGAGGGGGCGGTCGTCGATGTCGGGGTGAGATATAATGTCGAACTGCCGGAACCGCGGTTGGTGGTGAACCCGGCGCGGGTCGAGGTCGGAGTGGTGCGGGGCCGGCAGACCGTGCTGGAACTCGACGTGGCGAACACCGGCGGCGCGGATTCCGGCCCGATCGGGGTGACCCTGCCGGACCTGCCCTGGTTCCGTCCCGCGTCCCCGCCGCCCTATGCGTCGCTGGCCCCGGGTGAAAGCCGACGGATCACCTTCCTGCTGACGCCCGACGCCACGGTGCCGCTGCAGATCTTCGAGGGCCGGTTCGCGCTGGGCAACGATCTCGCCCGGGTGGCGGTGCCCTTCACGTTCCGTCACGTTTCCGAGGCGCTGGGCGATGTCCGGGTGCTGGCCGAGGACGAGTTGACCTATTACGGGACCAACAGCCTCCGGGTGGCCAACGCCGCCGTCACGCTGAGCGATGTCTATACCGGGTCCGTGGTGAGATCGGGGATGACCGGTCCGGACGGTTCGCTGCTGCTGTCCGACGTGCACGAGGGGACTTATAACCTGGAGGTCAGCGCGCCCAAGCACGACTCTTATACCAAGACCGTCGCCATCGCACCCGGCAAGGTGAACGAATTCACCGGGTTCCTCCGCACGCAATTGGTGCGGTACAGTTGGAAGGTCGAAGAGATCGATGTCGAGGAGCGGGCCACCATCAGGCTGGAGACGATCTTCGAGACGACGGTGCCGGTGCCGGTGGTGACGATCGAGCCGAGCACCATCGATCTCACCCATGCCGAGGGAGAGGAATACCAGGCGGAGTTGAAGATCACCAACCAGGGCCTGATCGCGGCCCAGACCGTGAAGCTCAACATCGGCGACGGTTCGACCTGGAGCGTGCGCACGTTGTCGGACGACCTGGGGATCATCCCGGCCAAAAGCACGCTGACGGTGCCGGTGGTGTTCACGCGGGTCCATGCGGATGCGGCCTCCAACGCGCACCGCACGACCCGCCCCGCCGGCGCCGGATTGGCGGGGTTGGGCGTGGGACAGTGCCAGCCGCCGTCAATCGGTGTGCAATGGGAACTGATCTGCGGGCGGTTCGGTGTCGCCTATTATTCGCCGGTCGCCGTGATCGACCTGGGATTATGTCCGCCTTTGACGGGCGTGACCTTCTCCGGCAACCCGCTGTCCTTCCTCAACCCGTTTGTCCCGTTCGTGCCGGTGGGCGGGGGCGGCGGAGGTGGCAGCGGAGGCGGCACGGGGGAGGGCATCGGCGTCGGCACGCGGGGCTTTGTGTCCTATGCGGGGACCAATGACTGCTCCTGCGTGAAACAGGGTTTCCAGGAGAAATGCGTGTCGGCCGAGGGCGGTCTCAAGGGGGAGGCCCAGGGCGCGGTGCTGGGCGTCATCAACACGCTTCTGCCCACCTATGCCAAGGTCCTCGCGTTTGAGGTCAAGCTGAGTGGTGCGGCGAAAATGTGCACCTGCTGCGTGGAGGTCGGTGGGCAGACCGTCACGGGACTCAAACTGGAGGGCGAGGCGGGTGGCGAAATCGAGGGCAAGGTCCTGCTCGGATTGTCCGCCGAGACCGAGATCGACGTGACCGTGCCGGGTTATTCCGAGGCAAAGGCGGAGGTGAAAGGACAGGTGGGACTCGAGTTGGCCCTCAACGGCAGCGTCAAGGTCAAGGCTTCCACCGATTGTCTCCTCACCAACCCGAAATTATGTGTCGAGGCCAGGTTCACCGCGAAGGGTTTTCTCGGCGGCAAAGGCTCGGCCGAAATCTCCGCCACGCCGCCCGGGGGGAAATTACAGAAGATCGGCAGTGCCGAGATCGCCATTGGTTTCGAGTCCGGGCTCTCGGCTTCCGTCGAGGGTTGCACCGCCACCGGCTTCAGCGGCAAGGCCTGTCTGGATGCCGTCGTGTTCAAGGCCGAGGGTGAGATCGGCGTCGCGGTGGGCGAGCAGACCGCGTTCGTGAAGATCGGCAGCAGCACCGAGATCTTCCCCGCCGTGTGCAATCCGGCCGCCGCGGCTGCCACCGTGCTCATCGCGTATGATCCTTATGCCGGGATCCCCGAGGCCGAAGCCGTCGCCCGTCTCCTGGATGCGGCGTCGCCCGCCGACCTCGCGCGGCAGGTCACCGGCCGCGAAGTCACGGTCTCCGCCAACGCTTCCGGACGCCAACTCTCGGATGAATTGATCCGAAAACTGGGTGGCTCGCAGCCCCGCACGACCGGCGTGGAGCCGACCGTCGTCTTCGAAAACGTGCTCCGCTCCGATCGCGCGGCCGCACAGGAGAAGGCGCAGTCGGCATCGAACCGTCGCAGTGCGCGGGTGGCCTCCGGTGACGCCGGGATTTGCGCGCAGGTCCGGTTGCTCATCGAACAGCAGGCGGTCGTCACCCGCAAAGCCATCGGGGCCACGCTGGAGGTGGTGAATGAATCGACCGACACCCCGCTGGAGGACCTCGGCGTGACGATCCAGATCCATGACCGGTCCGGCAACCTCGCGAACGACCGTTTCGTGATCCTCGATCCCGAGTTGACGCGGTTCCAACCCATGGATGTGGCCCCGACCAACACTTATGAACTGGGGGGACTGGCCCTCCACCTGAACCCGGACACCACCGGCAGCGCGCGCTGGGTGATCCTGCCGACGGATGACGCGGCGCCGGTCGAGCCACAGGATTATTATGTCGGCGGCTTCATGACCTACCGCGTCGGCGGCGTGGTGAAGACGGCGGAGTTCACCCCGGGAACGGTGCGGGTTTATCCGAACGCGAAACTCGCCCTGAAATACTTCCACCAGCGCGATGTGTTCAGCGACGACCCGTTCACGCCGGAGATCGAGCCGTCCATCCCGTTCGTCCTCGGGGTGATGGTGTTGAACGAGGGAAATGGACTCGCGCGCAATGTCTCCATCACCTCCGCCCAGCCGAAGATCGTCGAGAATGCGAAGGGTTTGCTGATCGATTTCGACATCATCGCGACGGAGGTTGCCGGCAAGCCGCTCTCGCCGTCGTTGCGGGCGGACTTCGGGGACATCGCACCCGGCGGGATCGGCATCGGGCGCTGGCTGTTGAAATCGTCGTTGCAGGGTCTGTTCCTCGATTACCAGGCGACGTTGGTGCATGACGACCGCTTCGGGGAACGCGGGGCGTCGGTGTTCGCGGGGGTCGAGATCCACGAGATGATCCACCAGGTGGAGGCGGACCGCACCTTTGCCGACGGGTTGCCCGATTTCCTGGTCAATGACGTGGCGGATCCGGATGATCTGCCCGACACCTTATACCTGAGCGACGGCCGGATCCTGCCGGTCGCCGCGGTGAGATCCGCCACCAACGACGGCCCGCCGACCGCGGACGATCTCACGGTGGTGCTGACCGCGCCGATGCCGTCGGGTTGGGCGTACCTGCGCGTGCCGGATCCCGGCGCGGGCAAATTCCAACTGCGGCACGTGCTGCGGCCGGACAATTCGGAAGTCGCCCTGGGGACGAATGTGTGGGTCACCGACCGCACGTTCATCGGGCTGGGTCGGCGTCCGATCCGGGAATTCAACCTGCACCTGTTGGATCACGATTCCGTCGGGACGTACCGGCTCTTATATGGCCGGGATGAATCCGCGCCGGACACCACCGCGCCCGTGAGTCGCGTGGCGGCCCTGCCCGTCTCCACCCCCACGCTGATACCCGTGCAATGGTCGGGTGAGGACGATGCGTCCGGCGCCGGCATCGCCACCTTCGACATTTATGTTTCGGTGGAGAACGGACCGTTCACCAAATGGTTGGCGGGCACCCGGAACAACTCGGCCTACTACCAAGGTTCCGCGGGACGGCGTTACGCTTTCTATAGTGTCGCCCGGGACGCCGCAGGCAACGTGGAGACGGCGCCGGGCACACCGGACGCGTTCACCGTCGCCACGGGCAATTCGCCGCCCACCTTGGAAACCGTCCCCGACGTGTCCATCGACGAGGGCGGGCGGGTGGATCTCACGTTGCGCGGGTCGGACCAGGATCTGCCGGGCGACACGCTGACCTACCGGTTGGTCCGGGGTCCGGCCGGGGTTGTGGTGGATGCTTCCACCGGCCGGTTGACGTGGCAGACGGGCGAGGCGGACGGGCCCGCGTCGGTGGATCTCACGGTGTCGGTGACCGATGACGGCACGCCGAACCTGTCGGCGCAGCAGGTCTTCCGCGTGCAGGTGCGCGAGGTGAACGTGGCGCCGCGGTTGGTGCTGCCGGCGCGACGGTTCACGTTGGCCGAGGGCAGCCTGTTGCGGTTCACGGCGACGGCGGACGATCCGGATCTGCCGGTGAATCCGTTCCGCTACCGCCTGCTGGGCGTGGTGCCGGCGGGGGCCACGATGCAACCTTCAACCGGCGAGTTCCATTGGCAGCCCTCCGAGGTCCAGGGAGGGTCCGATTATACCTTCACCGTGGAGGTCAATGATCAAGGTAACCCGCCTTATACCTCGACCGACACCGTCCAGGTCACCGTGTTGAAGGTGAATTCAGCGCCGTTGGTGTCACCGGTGCGGAACCGGGTGGTGTACGAGGGCGACTTGGTCGAGATCGCGATCGAGGCGGTCGACCCCGACCTGCCGGTCCAAACGCTGGCCTATGCGTTGGCGGCCGGGGCGAACGGGGCGCAGGTGGATGCCGTTTCGGGTCGGTTCACCTGGACCCCGGACGAGGTGCAGTCGCTACCGCCGGGGATCAGTGATTTCCGGGTGGTGGTGAGCGACAACGGGGAACCTGCGGCGTCGGGCGAGGCGGCTTTCCGCATCACGGCCCAGCCCCTGAAACCGGGTCTGAACCTGCCGCGACGCGCCTTGGGCGGAGACGTGAGCTTCCGGTTCAAGGGCCGGGCTTCGGGTCGTTATGTGCTGGAGGGAACGGTGGATCTTCGCACCTGGCAGCCATTGCAGGAGTTTGTGGCGGATCGCGCGATCTTCACGTTGATCGACTCGAGTTCGGCCGCGTATCCGTGGCGCTATTTCCGGGCGCGGGAGAAGCCGTGATGGGCGTCGGCTACCCACGGGTCCGTAGCCGACGAAGTCATGAGGCGGGACTGGTCCGACGAAGTCATGAGGCGGGACTGGCGTGGCCTGTCAGGGTCCGCCTCGTACCTCGGCGGCTACCCCATGGGCCGTAGCCGACGAAGTCATGAGGCGGATCTGGCGTGGCCTGTCGGGGTCCGCCTCGTACCTCGGCGGCTACGCCGGGGATCGACAGGGCCGGCGTCGGCGGGCTAACCTCCGGCCTGTTTTCCGGTCGTTGCCGGAAATCCATCCCATGAAGTCCGTCATCCTCGCCGCCGGCAAAGGCACCCGCATGAAAGACCTCACCCAGGAGGTCCCCAAACCCATGCTCCGGGTCCAGGATCGCCCGATCCTGGAACACATCGTCGCCGGCCTGGTTGCCGCCGGGATCCAGGACATCTGCATCATCACCGGTTGGCGCGGGGACGTGATCGAGGCCCATTTCGGTGATGGCACCCCGTTTGGCGCACGGATTTCCTATGCGCGACAGGAGGTCCAGGATGGCACCGGCAAGGCCGCGGAACCGGCCCGGGCCTTCGTGGGTGACGACGATTTCCTGCTGACCTATGGGGACATCCTGGTGCGCCCGGACACGTACAAGAGCATGTTGGAGCGATGGGACGAGGGCGGTTTCGGGGGATTGATCACGGTCACCGAGGGACAGGACATCACCAAGGGCGGGCTCAACTTCTTCGACAATGGTTTCAACCTGGCGCGGTTGGTCGAGAAACCGTCGCCGGCACAACTGGACGAATTGCGCGCGACCGGTTGGCTGCGGCCCGGGCAACCCGTCTGGTATAATGCCGGCATTTATGTCTTCCAACCCGTCGTGTTCGAATACATGGCCCGCCTGGAACGATCCCCCCGCGGCGAATTCGAATTGACCGATGCCATCAGTTCCATGGTCGCCCACGGCCGCACGGTCGCGGGATTGCGCATCGAGGGACGCTGGGTGGATGTGCGCGATCCCGAGGTCCTGGCCTCGCTCCAGGCGTGAAGGCATCCGACGCCACCCTCGCTCCGGTGCGCCTGCGCCTCCGGTTGACAGGTGCGGCCGAAACCGCGGTGAAATCCGGTCATCCGTGGGTCTATTCCGACAAGATCCGGGAGCGCAACCGTCCGGGCCAGGCCGGGGAAATCGCCGTGATCTACGACCGTGCGGACCGTTTTCTGGGTTTCGGCCTGTTCGATCCGGATTCCCCGTTATGTGTGCGGATGCTCCACGTCGGAAAGCCGGTGACGATGGACGCCGGATGGTGGCGGTCCCGCCTCGAGGCCACGGTGGCCCGGCGCGCGGCGGGAGTCGGGTCGGACACCGATGGCTTCCGCTGGATCAACGGTGAGAGTGATGGATGGCCGGGCCTGGTGCTGGACCGTTATGGCGACACGTTGGTGCTGAAAATATATGTCCCCTCCTGGCTCACGGCATTGGGCTCCGTGCCGGGGGCGTTGCCAGGATTGCAATTGGTGGAACTGATCCGCGACGTGCTGCGACCCGGGCGCCTGGTGCTCCGCCTCAGTCGGAATCTCCTGGCCGCAGGGCAGTCCGCCGGGTTCCGTGATGGCCAGAACCTCATCGGGGAGGACACCGCGGAGTCGGTCGTGTTTTCCGAAAGCGGGTTGCGCTTTGAATCCGAGGTGGTGCGCGGCCAGAAGACGGGTTTCTTTCTCGACCAACGCGAAAACCGGCGACGCATCGGGGACCTGTCGGCGGGGGCGGACGTCCTCAATGTGTTCAGTTTCAGCGGCGCGTTCTCCGTGTACGCGGCGCGGGGTGGGGCGCGATCGGTGACCGACCTGGACATCAGTTCCCATGCGTTGGCGGCGGCCCGTCGGAATTTCGCGCTCAACCAAGGGGAACCCAAGGTGGCGGCCGCATCGCATCGCCAGGTGCAGGCCGATGCGTTCGAGTGGTTGGCGAACGGGCCTGAAGGACGTTTTGAAGGGGTCATCCTGGATCCGCCGTCGCTGGCGAAACGGGAATCGGAACGGGACGGGGCGGTGCAGGCGTACGAACGGTTGGCGGTGGCGGGCATCGGGAGGGTGCGCCCGGGCGGGTTGTTGCTGGCGGCCTCGTGTTCGGGGCATGTCACGGAAGCGGAATTCTTCGGGGCGATCCGGCGGGCGGTGCGGAAGTCCGGCCGGGGATTCCGCGAATTGGAGACGACGGGTCATGCGCCGGACCATCCTGCGACCTTCCCGGAGGCGCAGTATCTGAAGGCGATTTATATCCGGTTATATGCTTAATATCATCGGACAGATCCCGCTGGAGAGCATGGATTGGGTGATCGACATGCCCGGACGAAAACTGATCGGGAATCCCGAACACGGCGGCGAATTGCTGCACGAGGAATTCTGACCGCACCCTCATGGCCCGCCAGGTCCTCATATTATTCGCGCATCCGGCGCTGCACCGTTCGCGGATGAATGCCGCGATGTCGGAGGCGGTGCGGGACCTGGCCGGGGTGACCTTCCACGATTTATACGGGGAGTACCCGGACTTCCATGTCGATGTGGCCCGTGAACAGGCGTTGGTGAAGGGACACGACGTGATGGTCTGGCAGCATCCGTTCTATTGGTACTCGGCCCCGGCACTCCTGAAGGAATGGCTGGATGTGGTGCTGGAATTGGGTTTTGCGTACGGGGAAGGTGGCACGGCCCTGCGCGGGAAGCGGGTGTTGAGCGCGATCACCACCGGCGGCCCGCCGGAGGCATATCAACCGGGCGGTTCCAACCGTTTCACGGTGCGGGAATTGATGGTCCCGTTCGAGCAGACGGCGCACCTTTGCGGCATGGAATACCTGGAGCCGTTCCTTCTCCACGGCGTCCGCCAACTCAACCCGGCGGAAGTCCGGGAACGGGCCCTGCAATACCGCGCCCGGGTGGAAGCGCTCGTCTCCGGGATTCCCGCCCCATGACCCAGAGTTTCCTCTTCCAGGCCGTCATCTACCTTTTGGCCGCCGTCGCCGCGGTGCCGATCGCGAAGCGGTTGGGGCTCGGCTCGGTGTTGGGTTATCTGCTCGCCGGCGTGGTGATCGGCCCGTCCGCATTGCATTGGGTGGGCGATGTCGCGGACGTGCAGCATTTCGCCGAATTCGGGGTGGTGATGATGTTGTTTGTCGTGGGCCTGGAATTGCGTCCCAGCCTGCTCTGGCGGTTGCGCGGGCCGATCCTGGGAATGGGCAGCGCCCAGGTCCTGGTCACCGCCGGGGTCGTCACGGGCCTGGCCTTGCTCAGCGCCCAACGGTGGCCGGTCGCGGTCACCATCGGGCTCACCCTCGCCATGTCCTCGACCGCGATCGTGATCCAGTCGCTGGCGGAACGGGGGGTGTTGAACACGCGGGGCGGGCAGGCCTGCTTTTCGGTCCTGCTCTTCCAGGACATCGCGGTCATCCCGATCCTTGCGCTGCTGCCCTGGCTGGGCCGGGCGCAGGGCGGGCCGGCGGCGGCGGTGCCGACGGACACCGTGGTGGACCGGTTGCCGCACTGGGCGCAACCGCTCACCACTGTGGGCGCGGTGGTGGCGGTGGTGATCGTGGCGCATTATGTCCTGCGTTATGTCTTCCGTTATGTCGCCGCTTCGAAGCTGCGGGAGATGTTCACCGCCGTGGCCCTGCTGGTCGTCGCCGGGGTCGCGTGGATGATGCACCTGGTCGGGCTTTCGGCGGCGCTCGGCACATTCATCGCGGGCGTGGTGCTGGCGGAAAGCGAGTATCGGCACCAACTCGAGGCGGATGTGGAACCGTTCAAGGGGCTGTTGCTCGGGCTGTTCTTCATCGCGGTGGGCGCGGGCCTGGACCTCGGGTTGGTGGCGGGCCGGCCGGCGCTCATCGGGGGTCTCGTGTTGGGGTTGGTCGCGGTGAAGTTCGGGTTGCTCCTGCTGCTGGGCTGGGTGTTCCGGTTGGGTTGGGGGGCGTCGTTCCTGTTCGCCTGCGCGCTGGCCCAGGGCGGGGAGTTCTGCTTCGTGCTGCTGGGCATGTCGGACCAGTTGGGATTGGTCACCGCCGGGGTGGCCGAACCGCTGAAGGCCGCCATCGCGGTGAGCATGGCCCTGACCCCGGTCCTGTTGATCCTGAATGACCGCGTGATCCAGCCGCGCCTTGCCAAACCCGGGCCGAAACGGGAGCACGATGTGGTGGAATCCCATGATCATCCCGTGATCCTGGCGGGGTTCGGCCGGGTCGGGCACGTCGTCGGACGCCTGCTGGAGGCGAACGGGTTCGGGGTGACGGTCCTCGACAATGACCCGGACCAGGTGGAACTGCTCGGGCGGTTCGGCCTGAAGGCTTTTTATGGCGACGCCTCGCGGGCCGACCTGCTGGCCGCCGCGGGGGCCGCCAAGGCGAAACTCTTTATCTGTGCCGTCGACAACGAACAGCAGTCGTTGCAGATCGTGGATCTGGTGCGAAAGGAGTTTCCGCACCTGCACATCGTGGCTCGTGCGGTCAACCGCAACCATGCCTATGGACTGTTGCAGCGCGGGATCACCGAGGTCCGGCGCGACACCTTGGGCAGCGCCCTGGACCTGGGCACGGACGCGTTGCGGGTCCTGGGTTTCCACGCGCACCGGGCGGTCCGGGCGGTGCAGGTCTTTCGCCGGCGCGAGGAGGAGAGCGTGCGCACCCTGGCGCCGTTTTACGGGAGGGACGAGGCGGGTTATATGTCGATCGCCCGCCAACACGTCAAGAACCTGGAGGCCGTGCTCCGTGAGGACCTGCGGAAGGAGCACCTGGACCGCCCGGACGCCTGGGACACCGCGGGATCGACGCCGGTGCCGGAGGTGGATCCGAAGCCGGAGCCGGGGAAGGACGGGGGAGTGTGAGCGGGGTTGCGGAACCGTAGCGCAGGGATTTCACGCAATGGTAGCCGACGACGTAAGGAGGCGGCCACATCATCCGGGGCGCCAACGAAGGGATTGCCCACGAAAAACACGAAACACACGAAGTGGGAATAGGAGGGATTTCACGCGAAGGCGCGAAGCCGCGAAGAGACACGGGGTTTTGGGGAGGGGCGGCGGGGGTGGCGCTCTTGGCGGATTCGCCGGTCGGCCAATCACCAATCTCTCCGCCTGCCTGGGTCCGTAGCCGACGAAGTCATGAGGCGGATCTTGCAGGGCCTGCCGGGTCCGCCTGCCGGGTCCGCCTCGTACCTCGGCGGCTACGGGGCTTCGTTGCGGCTCAGTGTTTCTCGAGGATCTGGTCGCGGAAACCAGTGAGTTCCAGGATGGCGTCGGCCTCGGGGGAGACGCGCGACACCAACAGGGTCTTGCCCTGGGATTTCATCTGCCGGTGATGTTGCAAGAGCACGCGGAGCGCGGCGGAACACAGGAAGGTGGTCCCGGCCAGATTGATAAGGATGCGTTTGAACCCCTCGCGGATCGCCGCCAGCACCTGGACTTCCAGCTCGTGGGCGGCGTCCCCGTCCACCCGGCCGGTCAGCAGGAATTCGCAGTCTTCGTTCTGGGCTATCCTCTGGATGTTCATTGCAGGCCCGACTCTTGCCCATCCCGGTGGTCGGTGGCGACGGTTTCTTGTGCCGAAACACGGGGGTGAAGAATGATTCGACCCGGCCCGGATGCGGGGATAAGAAGGCGGGGTTCGAATCCGATCCCATGAACCTTCGTCCCGGCCAGTGTTCGCGCCGTGCCCTCCGGCTGGGCTTGGGACTGGTGCTGGTGCTG